>DASSJE010000063.1:0-10125 GCA_035691365.1 Terriglobia bacterium | reverse complement strand
AATGTCCGTGCGATTTGAGGCTGGACGAATTGTGGAATTCCATGCCTCGCGCGGTGAGCAGGTGTTGAACCGGATGATTGATACGGACGATGGCGCCCGGCGGCTGGGTGAGGTTTCGCTCGTGCCGCACTCCTCGCCGATTGCCGCGAGCGGGTTGCTTTTCAACAATACGCTCTTCGATGAAAACGCTGCGTGCCACATCGCCCTGGGACAGGCCTACAGCAACTGCGTGAAGGACGGCGATAAATTGAAGCCTGAAGAGTTGGCCGCGCGCGGCGCCAATGAAAGCCTGATTCACGTCGACTGGATGATTGGATCGGACAAGATTGATGTTGACGGGCTGAAGGCAGATGGCAGTGCGGAGGCGGTGATGCGCCACGGCGAGTGGGTTTAAGGTATTCTATCCTGCCATTCTGGCTGTCAGTCCCATCCTCCACGCCAAGTATGAGCCAAGATCGTTCCGTGGTCATGGACCTAATAGGCCTTAGGCTACCCTCATCCTCTGGTTGCTCAATATCTCCTCGATTCTGGTCATTGCGCAATCTCAATTAATGACAAAGCGTGAGGTTGAAGTGTGACCGTAACCGTCGGATTGTCAGCCGCAGTCGCTTCAATATGAGGTGGGGGAATCTGGGCCGCCTGGCGCAGAATTTGCTGTTGCGCTGGGGTGGGAAAGTTGGGCTTGCCCATCGCCTCCCACGTTGAGAACGGCGAACCGTGGTGCTCGTCAACTGTCCAGATGATGGCGTGACGCGCGCCGGTGATCCCCTTGAACGACAACTTGTAGGTGCGAGAATTTCCGGCATTGCCGGGTGGCGCATAATTCCACAGCGCGATGGCGAGCGTGTTATCGGCCCTGCGGGTCACGATGACCGGCCCGTTTTCTTCATCCAGGCGTTCGCGGCCCAGGTGGTGCAACAGGGCGAAATCATTATATGCCGCTTTGGGAATGTGGCCGATAGCCACCAGGCCATATCCTCCGTAAAATGGGGTTTTCGGCACGCCCTGTTCCTCAAAAACATCTGAAAAAGCCCAGTAAGAAAGCAGACGCACCAGCCCGTCGCAACGGCCGATAGTTTCCGCCAGCCAGGGTCCCATGAAGGCCGAATCGGTGATGTCAGGGATGTTCATGTAGGTGGCATTGTACTCGCTGAAGATAATGGGAAGGTTCGGGAGCGGCGAGGATTTCACTTCCGCATGGACCTTCTTAACGGCCATCACCACCATGTCGCGGCGAGCGATCTTTTGATGTGTGCCGAAAACATCTTCCGCCGTGTCGTCGCCATAGACGTGCGTTGAAACGAAGTCGACGGGTACGCGAGCATCGGCGCAGTGCTTGATAAACGCGTTGACCCAGTCCGCCTGTGCGGTGGCCGGGCCGCCCACGCGAAGCCGAGGGCTGACGCTTTTGAGGGCGCGGGCGGCTACATCGTAAAGATGAAAGTAAGTCGCCTGCTTCGGACTGCCCGCCCAGAACCCGATGTTCGGCTCGTTCCAGACCTCGAAATACCAGCAGGAAACTTCATCAATTCCGTAGCGCGCGACCAGATGCTGGGCGAACGCCCGGATGAGATCGCCCCAGCGGTCCCAGTCTTTAGGGGGCGCAATGTAGGGGTGGTAGAAAAAAGGCTGCCGCTCTGGTGTGGATGCAAGCGCCTGGGGCATGAAGCTCAACTCCACAAAGGGTCGAACGCCCTTGGCCAGCAGGCCGTCGTAAATCTGATCGACGTAGGTGAAATTGTATTCGGGCTGGCCCTGCTTGTTTTGACCATACAAACCCACTTCCTGGTTGAAGATGCCGTGAAAGCGGACATACTGAAAGTCAGTTACGCCTTTTACTGCTTTCAAATCCCGGCGGTAGCTCTGGCGTAAAGCAAGGATGGCGCGGCCCGATCCGAACATTTGTTCCCAGTAATGGAGGAATTCATGCGCGGGCGCCTGTGCATTGATAATTATCGTTTTGGGTTGAGAAGCGGTGTTTGCCTGACCATAGGCGTTACTCACCCGGAAGAGGGCGGAGAGTAAAAGTAAAATGACGATTGCTGTGAACTGAGTCCGAAAATGGGAAGTCTTCATAAGACGGGCCCCCTTCGAGAATTTGTGAATCACACCAGGAACCGATAGGGAATATACAATGGAGCTTGCAGGATGGCGAGGCATGACACCCTCAGACCATCAATACCATCGTAAACCTTGAGTGAAGATCATATGGAAAAAGTTCCCTTCGGATTCGGCAAACGAGGTTATGCGCTGATGATCGCAATCGCCGCCGCCTTGGGCGGGCTGTTGTTTGGGTACGACACCAGCGTGATTTCGGGCGCCATCCTGTTTGTGCGGCAGCAATTCCGATTGACATCGGTGGAAACAGAAGTGGCCGTGAGCATCGTATTGGCGGGAGCGGCGATTGGCGCCGCATTCGCCGGCTCTTTTGGTGACCGCTATGGCCGGCGGCCGGTGCTGATTGTGGACGCTGTCCTTTTTGGAGTGTTTGCGGTCCTCACTGGCATGGCGAACGGCCTGGCGATGTTTCTGGCCGCCCGATTTGTGGTGGGTGTCGCGGTGGGAGTGGCCTCGATGTTGACGCCGCTGTATATCGCTGAACTGGCGCCGCCCAAGGTACGCGGAGCACTGGTCACCCTGAACCAGTTAGCCATCGTTACGGGAATCGTTGTGGCGTATTACGTCGACTATCTGTTTTCCGGCTCCTCCAACTGGCGGGCTATGTTTATCAGTGCCGTCATCCCGTCATTAATTCTGCTCGTGGCGCTGATTTTTCTTCCGGAAAGTCCCCGCTGGTTGGTGATTCACGAGCATATTGACGCTGCTTTCCGGATCCTCGACCGCGTCGAAAACACCGAGGATGCCCGCCGCCACCTGGAAGAGCTGAAGGAGGTGACGGAAACTGACAAGCTGCGGTTTCGTGACCTTTTCGGCGGCCGGTTCAGAAAGCCGTTGGTGATCGGTGTAGGCCTCGCCATCTTTCAGCAGATCACCGGGGTAAATGCCATCATCTATTACACGCCGACCATCCTGCAGATGGCGGGCTTCAAGAGCGCGCAGAGCGCCATCCTGGCGACCGTCCTGGTAGGTGGAGTGAATCTGGTGCTCACCGTTGCCGCCCTGTTGCTGCTGGACCGTGTTGGGCGTCGGCCGTTATTATTACTCGGGATTGGAGGAATGCTGGTGAGTCTGGCATTCTTGGGGCACCTGTTCGGGGCACCCCACGTTTCGCGTGTGGCCATACTGTCAGACGTGCTGGCCTACCTTGCCTGCTTTGCGATAGGACTGGGCCCGGTGTTCTGGTTACTGATCTCTGAGATTTATCCCACCACAATTCGCGGCCAGGCCATGTCTGTGGCCTCGGTCACAATCTGGATTTTTGATTTGCTGGTGAGCGTGACATTCCTGAGCCTGATTGCCACCCTGGGAGCGAAGTTCTCGTTCTGGATTTACGCCGTCGCGTGTGTTGCGGCCTTCGTGTTTGCCTTCCGCCTTGTGCCGGAAACTAAAGGGCGCACGCTTGAAGAAATTGAAGCCTCGTGGGGCGGGCAAGCCTCCCCTTCAGCGCACTAGCAGGGAAGATTCGCGAGGAAGAATTTCCCAGCAGAAGAGACTTCACATGCCAGTCCACGGGCTGATAAATTTCTGGATACGTTGGATTCGTATCTAGTTAAGTCTGGCCGCGCTTCACTGGAAGGAGCAAGTTTACCAGCGAGGCTCTCGGGGTGGGACGGGCCCACCACGCGATCCGCCACGGCCACCGCCGCCACGCCGTTTACCGCCAAACCCTCCGCCGCCTCCGGAGCCGAATCCGCCGCCGCGGCGTTCGGGTTTGGGCCGGGCTTCATTAATGGTCAGTTGGCGCCCGCCGAAATCCTTGCCGTTGAGATCGGCAACTGCCTTGGCGGCTGCCTCATCATCGGCTATTTCCACAAAGGCAAAGCCACGTGACCGGCCCGTGTCGCGATCAGTCATAATCCGGACTTGTTGAACTTCTCCGAACGCACTGAACAGACCCCGGAGTTCGTCCTCGGTGGCGGTGAAGGGAAGGTTACCTACAAACAGGTTCTTCATTCGTTTTCCTCACATGCTTAGAGATGGTGTTCAAGATTCTTGAGATTGCTTTGCCGAGATCAGGGGGTCTCCTGCGCCCCGCCATTCAGTGCCGGTGCTGCTACGGACTGGTTTGCTGTAGAATACTCTACATGTTGGGTTCTCGGGTCTACCTCTCAATTACCAGCTAGTTTCCCACTACACACATTCTCGCACAGGTTGATGCCCAATTTAAGCAATTAATGCACACTTTTTATTTTGCGCTCGCCGGCACAAAACGCCTGGGCTTTGGAGGGAAGGAGCCAGACTAGCAGGCTGCCTGTTCGCGGATCGAATGCAGATGAGTTCTCTTGGAAGGGGCCAGAAGTGCTATAATTCTCGACTGGTTACCGGAAAGATGGAGGCTGGCCCTTTCCGACCCGGCGGGGATATAAGCATCCTGAAAGTTCAGGAAAATGACGTAAGGGAGGTTTATTGTGTCGAAGTTTCAAGTTGATTTTTATGGCCATGTCCGTCAATACCATAATCTGAAGGTAGAAATCGACGCGGCCATTCTTGAGGTTCTTGAGAGTGGAAGCTACGTGCTGGGCCCCAAACTGAACCAGTTTGAAGGTGAGCTCGCCAGGTATTGCAATACAAAAGAGGCTGTCGGTCTCAATTCCGGCACAGATGCTCTGATCCTGGTGCTGAAGGCTCTGGGAGTGGGTCCCGGCGACGAAGTGATCACCACTTCCAACACCTTTTTTGCGACTGCAGAGGCCATTTGGCTGATAGGTGCTACGCCTGTGTTTGTGGATATTGAGCCCAACACCTGCAATATCGATCCCAACCTGATCGAAGCGGCCATTTCACCAAAGACCAAGGCCGTCATTCCGGTTCACCTTTACGGGCAACCCGCGGAGATGCGGGCCGTTTCAAAAATAGCGAAGGCCCACAACCTCTTCGTGATCGAAGACTGCGCGCAGGCACTGGGCGCGCGGGGCGACAATTTTGCCATCGGGGAATTGAGTGACGCTGTCTGCACCAGCTTTATTATCCAGAAGAATCTGGGCTGCTTTGGCGACGGTGGCGCAGTGATGACCAACAACTCCGCAATGGCCGCAGAAATCCGCAAGCTGCGCAACCACGGTTCGGCGAAGCGGTCGCAGCACAGCCTGGGATACAACAGCCGGCTCGACGACATCCATGCGGCCGTGCTAAGCGTGAAATTGAAGCAACTCGACAAATGGAACGACCTGCGGAGGGAGCGCGCGAAGGAATATGATGAAGGGCTGGCCGGGACATCTCTGAAGCTTCCCACCCGGCGGCCGGGATTCCGCCATATTTTCCATCTTTACATTGTTGAGACTGAACACCGCGATGACCTGCAGGCATTCCTGTTGAACAAAGGGATCCGCGCTCTGACCCATTATCCGATTGCCATTCACGAGCAGGAAGGATATCCGTGGGGACAGACGGCCCGGATTTCCGGCTCGCTCGAACACACGGAGCGGTCAGCGGCAAATGTGCTTTCGCTGCCGATGTTTCCTGAACTGACTTCGCAAGAAGCCAAGCTTGTGATTGACGGAATCCTCGAGTGGGAGAAGTCACGCAAGTCCGCGGCCGGGTCGGCCGGGGCTTAGCTCTACGTAACCGGGATTCGCTAATTAATTAGCGGTGACTCGCGCGGGCACTTGAAGGGCAGGGAACGGCTGCCCTTCAAGGCTTGCTTGCGGGGGCCTGCCGCTACCTCTTGAGGAGGGCTTTGTAAAGGATGAGCGGAAACAAGAAATACAGTGTTGTGGTGATCGGACTGGGAAAACGCGGCATGCACCACGCTGAGGCGTTTGCAAATAACGGCCGTTTTGAGATAGTGGGCCTTTGCGATATAGCTAAAGAGCGGTTGGACGCCGCGGCAAAGAAATTCGGCTCGCCAAAGACCGCCACAGTCGCCAAGGCCTTGATGCAGGGGTTGAAGGCAGACGTTTTCTGTTTTTGCACCATGCCGACTTTGCGTCTTGAAATGGTTCGCCTGGGCGTGCAATCGGGTGCAAGTCTGATTGCCTATGAAAAACCCATCGCCATGACCACCAACGAGGCGCTTGAGATTATGAAGGTGGTGCGGGAGGCCGGCGTGAAGACCGTTGTCAGCCATCAGCACCGCTACGGCGAGCACTACCAGAAGGTGAAGGAGATCATTTCGAGCGGCGCGATCGGCAGGGTCCACACGGTCTACGGGACCGCAACCGGATGGATGCTCCACATGGTGACCCATTTGATTGAATACATCCGATGGTTTAATGACAACGCTGAAGCCGAATGGGTTGTTGGCCAGGCGGCGGGCAAGGAAAAGTTTTCCGACAATCACCCCTCGCCCGATTACATCGCGGGGCTGATCCAGTTCGCAAACGGCGTTCGCGGCATTGTGGAGAGCGGTGACGGCGCTCCTGATGTGCCGGAAGTTGACTACTGGTGGCGAAAGTGCCGGATCGGGGCCCAGGGCACGGAAGGCTTTGCCGAAGTCCTGACAGGCGGTGGATGGCGTGCCATTACAAAGGATTCCGGAGGCGTAATTTCCGGGCCGGGATGCATGGACTACACACACGATATGCCGCCCTACATCCAGGAGATCGCCGACTGGCTGGATGATCCTAAGAAAGTCCATCCCTGCAATGGCGAGAGCGCCTACAAAGGGTTTGAGATCATGATGGCCATGTGCCGGTCTGCCGTCCAGCGTGGCAAAATCAAGCTGCCTCTCGGTCCTGGCGAAGCGGAATTGGAAGCCCTGGAAAAAGCCCTTCCTTAACAAATCTCAAACTTCCAGGAATTTCACTGGTCGTGGGGGGGCAACACGGGATATCCCTCGTGGCTTGTCCCAGCCTGGCATTGGAATGGAAAACGGATCACGCCGCTGGCGCGGATGGGTGCCGTGATGCAAAGGGATGATCGAGCTTGCCGGGCCAAAATGGCTGTGATTCTTCAAATGTGAGCGTGCGTTATGTCTTTCATGATGAGGGAAATTCTTGACCAGCCTCGGGCGCTGCGGCGTTGCTATGAGGCTGAGCGGAAACACGCCATCGAACTGAAAGACTTTGCCGCTCGCCAAGATTTCCGGCTGATTCTGCTGGTGGCGCGTGGGACCTCTGACAACGCCGCGCTTTTTGGGCGCTATTTGCTGGAACTGACCACGGGCATTCCTGTGTCCTTGTGCGCCCCATCGGTCCATACGCTCTACCACGCCAGGCTCGATTTGCGGAAAGCTCTGGTGATCGGAATTTCGCAGTCTGGCGAGGGGACGGACATTAACGCTGTCCTCAAAGCGGCACGCAAGCAAGGGGCTTTCACGATCGGGATCACGAATGAAGCAAAATCCACCATGGCGGGCATTGTGGATGACGCTTTTTTTGTGCGGGCCGGCACGCAGCGCTCGGTGGCCGCGACCAAGACTTATACGGGACAGCTTCTAATGCTTTACATGCTGGCGGCTGCGCTGGGACAGCACGTTACATTGGAGCGGGTGGGCGAAATCCCCAAGTGGGTGGCAGGTTCACTCAACATCATTCCGGAAATTCGGCAAATTGTCGAGCGCTACCGCTTTATGCGGCAGTGTGTGGTGGTGGCACGAGGGCTCAATTATGCGAACGCCTTTGAGCTTTCATTGAAACTGATGGAAACCTGCTACGTGGTAGCGGAAAGATTTTCCGCTGCCGACTTCCTGCATGGTCCCATCGCCATGGTTGAGAGTGATTTCCCGATGATCCTGTTTGTGCCTCCGGGCAAAACTTACCACGACATGAAGCGGCTGGCGGAGCGGGTGCGGAAGTTGCGGGCTGAAATGCTGATTATTTCCGCCGAAGGCGTCAGGCTGCCTGCGCACAGCAATGCCATTCGTATTCCCGGGGAAATTCCGGAGGTCTACACGCCCATTCCCTACATCGTGCCGGGACAGCTTTTCGCCTGTCTGCTGGCAGAACTCAAGGGCATCGACCCGGACAAGCCTCGATCGCTGAAGATTGTAACCCGGACTCTTTAATCTACTCCTCGCACATTTCGGGCGTCACTCGTACCTGCCAAAGTGGTCCGGCACTTGACCAAAGCCGTTACGCTTTCGGAATTTCAACTTCCACCCCGTGGCGCTCGGCGGAAAGATAAGCGCTGTAAAGGACGGCAATGCTGTCGGACGCCAGGACGCCGTTTGCCAGCGGTTCACGGTTGTCACGAAAAGCCTCAAGAAAATCCTGGAACTCCTGCGGGTAGCCGTGCTGCCAGTCTTCGTCCGGGGCAGGATGGCTCCATCCCTGTTTGGTGGAGAGCTTCTCTGTAACGTAAATATCCTTGAAGAAATCCTCTTCGGGATTGAAGGTTGTGAGGGCATCAATCGGGTTCAGGTTGCATCGGGTGCGGTGGTTGTTGGCAAAAACCTCGAGCCAGTTGTGCACGCCGCCCATCACCAGTTCGGAGGCGAAAATGTCAGCGACGGTGCCATCCGCGAAGGTGATGTGGATCTGTGCGTAATCTTCAATGTCATCGTAGCCGGTGCGCAGCGCGCCTGCGTCGCGAAAACTTTTGAGCCGAGTGATTTCATGCGTTCGGGCTGAGACCGTCGCCGGGCGGATCGGGTTGCCGTCACGGGCTTTTCCTTCGACCGCTTTCAGGTAGAGCGCGGTTGAAAGAGGATGGCACGCCTTGCCGACAATCGATCCGCCGCCGGAGAATTTCCAGATGCCGTAATAAGGCGAATGAGAACCGCTGTGCGATTCGTCCCCGATCAGCCAAAGGACCTGGCCGCCGCTCTTCTCGAGAATCTCGCGTTCTTTCTGTACCGAGGGTGCGTAAACCCAATCCTCGGCGTAGCCGATCAGTTTGCCGCTCTTGGCGGCTGCATCCAGAATGCGCTGGCAACTTGCCATGGCCTCCCTGAGCATGATTTCCTTGGAAAAAGCATTGCCGCGGAACGCGGTATTGTCGTTACCAGGCGGTCCGTAGTAGCCGGTGAAAGGTTTTTCCACAATGACGTGCTTGCCGCGGTTCAGGGCTTCAACGGCAATGACTTCGTGGGTAGATCCCGGGGTGCAGACATCAATGACGTCGGAAGCGTCGCAGAGTTCTTCCAGGGAATCAAAGGCCTTGACGCCATATTCTTTGGCGAACTTGCGGCGGGATGCGGGTGTGTTGGAAATGACGCCCGAGACCGTGAGAGGGACGCCGTAAGCTCTCCGGATGCCCTTCATGTGGAACCGTGCGGCAAAACCCGCTCCGGCAATACCGATTCGAATGGGACCTGTCATTTTATGCTCCACTGATGATGGATTGTTGATTCCGGCACCTTTTGCAGGTGGCCAAACGTTTGGAGATGAAGATAAGAATGCATTCTACCATCCAGAGCAGAGTTTGGAGGAGGGATTTCAAGGGTCGTGTCTCGAAACTGGTATTGACTGCTGGCGTTCCAACCACGGGCAGACATGGATGATTCTGTGGCGGGTTTGGTGACATTCGAAATATAATTGCAGGGAGCCCGGCGAGCCATGTGGCGCTTCCGGCGGGCATCATCGCGCCGAAAACTATTGATGCATGGCTTCATAAAAGCAGCGCGCAGTCGCGGTCGCCTGTCGAGAGGAAGCACAGCCTTCGCGCCTGCCGCCCGCCTTAAGCGGCCGCTGGGCCGCAATGGTCGGACTCATATCGGCGGATGGGGCAACATCGCTTTTCGTTTCGGGAGTGAGAGGGAACAAGGATGAGCATTTTTAGCATATTTCGGAAGATTGACAGAGACCGATGGTTTGTATGTCACAACTGCATGATGCACAACGATCACGACGCACTCAACTCAATTTTTTATTCCGATAGCCCAAAGGTAAATGTGATGGGCCGGCCCACGATGATCTGCCCGCGGTGTAACGACGCCAACACCCGCTCCTTCCAGGAACTCAAAGACGGAGGGTCCGAGGCCTCTCTCTGGGGGTTGGAGCGCCTTGCCCGGAAACATCCTCGCAGCCAATTCATTGTGAAAGCCGGCAGTCAGGCGAGCGCCGTCCAATAGACGGTTGCTCCTGCGGCCTGGACCGGACATGGCTGATGGACTTTGGTCCAGCC
>DASSJE010000062.1:0-2222 GCA_035691365.1 Terriglobia bacterium | reverse complement strand
GTAGAAACCTCCGGGAAGGGAAAAACATGAGCGTTAACGCGTGTTTGCGTAATCTGCGTGCACTTACTCCGGCCATAACGCTCGCGGCACTTGTAGCCGTCGCCGGGCCGGGGGTGGCCGCGGCTGAAAACACGCCGCAGTTGCCCAATCCAGGCCGCGTGTCTGTCAGCAAGCAGGAACAGGAAAAGCTGGGATTGAAGGCTGCTGGCGAGGTATACCAGCAAATGCCCATCCTGCCTGACTCCGGTCCCGTCACCCAATACGTGCAGGAGATCGGCCACCGACTAGAGACCGTAATCCCGCAGCAATATAACTGGCCCTACCAGTTCCATGTGGTCCAGCAGAAGGAAATCAACGCGTTCGCGCTCCCTGGCGGACCCATTTTCGTGAACTTGGGAACCATCGATTCCGCCGCCAATGAAGCGCAATTGGCGGGAGTGATTGCCCACGAGATGGCCCACGTGTACATGCAGCATTCCATTAAGCAGATGCAGAAGAACCGAGTACCCAGCCTGATTGCCGGCCTGGGCCAGATCCTGGGACAGATGATCGGGGGAGCCGGCGGCGCCCTCGCATCCCTTGGAGGCCAATTGGGCGGCGGTATCCTGAGCCTGAAGTACTCGCGTGGCGATGAGGCCCAAGCCGACGCGGTGGGGGCCATCATCATGTACAAGGCAGGCTATGACCCGCGGCAGATGGCGCTGTTCTTTGAGACTTTGGAAAAGCAGGGCGGACCCGGCGGGCCGCAGTTCCTCAGCGACCATCCTAATCCCGGCAACCGTTACGAGACCGTCAGCAGGGAAGTGCGGGACTGGCCACCCAAGAGCTTCCGCACGAACCCCGCGCAATTCACGGAAGTCAGGCAGCAGGCGCAGCACACGCGCGCGTATACTGCCCAGGAAATTGCGCAGATGGCAAAAGACGGGCAGATTCACAACACCAGCCTGCCGGCAGGCGTGCCTGGACCTGGCGCAGCCGGGCGTGTGGACCTCTCGGATGTGATGCCCAGTGGCAATTTCGAGCCACTGAGCATGCAGGCGTTCTCTATCGATCATCCGGCGAACTGGCAGGCCAGCCAGCAGCAGGGGGGCGGAGTGGTTATCGCACCGCAGGCCGGCGTGAATCAGAGCGGTATCGCTTACGGAACTATGATCAACACCTTTCAGTCGCAGAATACCGGGACCCTGGACGATGCCGTGACGGAATTGGTGTCAGGCCTGGCGCAGCACAATCCCGGATTGAGCGTCACCGCCAGCCGCAACATCACCGTGAACGGCGTGCAGGCGAAGTCGGTGGACCTTACGGGCCAGTCCCCGCTCGGGTCCAACGGCCAGCCTCTTAAGGAACACGACTGGCTGGTGGCTCTACCGTATCAGCAAAACAACATTATTTATCTCGTATTCATCGCCCCGGAGCGTGATTTCTCCCGGCTACGGCCCGCGTTCGAGCAGATGCTGCGCAGCTTCCGCGTGAACCAGGGCTAGGAGCAGGGCCTCATGGTGGACAAAGTCACCGGGAATTGCTCTGAGATATTCGGCGCTGCAGGTCAGGATTTTCTGGCTAGGCGCCGAACAGCGAAGTGACAAAATCGCGAGGATTGAATGGAATCAAATCATCGACTTTTTCGCCGACCCCGACAAACTGGATGGGCAGGCCCAACTCACGGGCAATGGCCACCACCACGCCGCCTTTGGCTGTGCCGTCCAGTTTGGTCAGGATGATTCCTGTGGCGCCGGAATGCTCGGTGAACTGGCGTGCCTGTGAGAGTCCGTTCTGCCCCGTAGTGGCATCAATCACCAGCAGCACCTGGTGCGGGGCGCCGGGGACTTCGCGCGAGGTGATGCGGCACATCTTGTTGAGTTCGGCCATAAGGTTGTGCTTGGTGTGCAGGCGTCCGGCGGTGTCCACAATGACGGGATCAAAGTGGCCTGCCAGGGCGGCCTTCAGCCCGTCAAAGACGACTGCGGAGGGATCGGCGCCGGCTTTCTGCTTGACGATTTCCATCTCCAGGCGTGAGGCCCATATGTCGAGTTGCTCAATCGCCGCCGCTCGAAACGTGTCCGCGGCCACCAGCAGCGGTTTACGGTCCTTGCCCAGATAATACCGCGCAAGTTTGGCGATGCTCGTGGTCTTTCCTACGCCGTTCACACCCACCACCAGGATGACTTCCGGCTGGCCCTCGGACGGTTTTGGGAGCTTTGTACGGTTGCCGGCGCCGTTCT
>DASSJE010000061.1:0-12629 GCA_035691365.1 Terriglobia bacterium | reverse complement strand
CGGCAGATGGTGAGGGCGATCCCGAACGCCAGGGCCAGTTCCTTGCCTTTGAACCAGCGCGCGATGATGGCGCTTTGCGCCACTATCATCGATTCCGAGCCGATGCCGAAAAGCACCCGCCCCAGGTAAAGCACGGGCAGGTCGGGCGCCCAGGCCACCACGGCGGCGCCGGCCACCACAAAGGCGGAGAAGATCAGGCTGGCCATGCGCACGCCCGCGCGGTCAATCAGAAATCCGCCGGCCAGCACCGCGAACACCGCAGCCACGCTGTACATGGTGTACATGGTGCCAATGGCGGCGCGGTTGGTGTGGAACACCTGGATCAGCGTGGTTTCAATCGCGCCCACGCTGTCGTAGGCAAAATAGCTGCCGAAAGCCATCAGGGAAGCAAACGCCAGAACGATAAAGCGGTAGGGCCGGCCGCCGGGCTCGAGCAGTCCTTTTTCAGGTGCGGGCATGGAAGCCGAGTATAGCATAGCGCAGCGCGGCTATTGGCGATTGGCGATTTGTGATTGGTGATTGGTGATTGAAAACAATTACAAATTACGAATTACAAATTACCCGGCCAGCTCTTGCGAAAGGGCACGTGCTTATTCGCAGACAGGGGTTTTGGGGGAAAGGGCACGACTTTCAGTCGTGCCGTAAACGGCAGGCCCTGGAAATTCCAACGCCCTCTCCGGTGGGGAGAGGGCTTTTCTTCCTGTTTGTTTCCCCGGCGCTGCGGGGCACCCTCTACCCTCGGAGAGGGCTTTGATCGTTTGAGAGTGCGCCGCGCGCCGCGCGAGGCGCGGGCGGATCAGCGCGTGCCGCCGAAGGTGAAGACCAGCCCGGTCGAGGCCCGAAGGCTTTCCTGGTGCCGCTTCATGAAGTCGGTGATCACGATGTCGCCCTGGAGCACGCGGAAAGAGAGCATCTTGTTGATCTTGAAATCAATGCTGCCGCCGAAGGCCGTGCCGAAGGTTGTCGCGGTGCTCGGAAGTCCGGCAAAGCCTTCGCTGCCTCTCACAACTCCCAACAGAGCGTGCGCGGATGGCGTAAATGCAGAGAGCTTACGGTATGAGAACACGGGGCCGTACATAATCTGCTGGGAGTTGACGTTGAAGCCGTTGCGGGTGCCCCACTGGGTGCCGAAGTCGAGCATGCCGCCGAACCAGCTATTCACATTCTGGACCGCGACGCCTTCGCCTCCGTCCAGGTTAAAACTGGTGTTGCCGAGGTCGCCGAAAAGGTGCGAGTATCCGCCATAGACCTCGTATTTGGGAGCGTTCTGCGCCATCGCTGTCGCGCCGAGCAGCGCCCAGACCATCAAAAACAGACTGAACCTTCGCATGTAATTCCTCCTCGAAATGCCGGCTGCTGCCGGCCGCTGAATCCCAGGCCGGGCGGAACGGGTTCCTATTGTTCCGTCCGGCCGTCAAACCTGGCTCAAAAGCGTCTTACTTCACCGTCAGTTGAACCGTGGTGCCGCGGGTCACGCCGCCGGAAGTGCCGTTGATGCTGACCGTATAGGTGCCGGCAGGCGTGCCCGTTCCTGTTCCGCTTCCGTTGCCGCTGGTCCCGGACGTTCCATACGACTTCCCGCTGCCACAACCGATGCACATGGCGGCGGAGAGCGCCACAAGACCGAATCCCAGCAGGAGCTTGCGCCGTTTCGCCACCAGCAGGGCCAGCAAGGCTGCGGTGAGGATGGCCGCCAGCGCCGTGACCGGCATCGGCAGGCCGGAGAACGGCCAGTTGAAATTCGGTCCCGGCGGGACCAGGGAGCGGGTCGTGGTGCTGATCTTCACCGTGGCCTGCACGGGGTTGGTGCCATCCGGCGTTACCGCGGCCGGGGTTATTGTGCAGGTGGCGCCGGTAAGCGCCGATGGCAACTGGCAGCCCAGCGCAACCTGGCTCGAGAATCCGGCATTCGGCGTTACCGTCACCGCAAACGTCGCCGCCGTTCCGGCAGTGGTGGTTGCAGTAGGCGCGGAGGTGGAGATCGAGAAGTCCGCCAGCACGCCGGTGCCCGTCAGCAGGACCTCCTGCGGGCTGTTTGGAGCGTTGTCGGTGATGGTTAGCGCTCCGGTGCTTGAGCCTGTGGCGCTCGGCTTGAAGGTGACCTGTATGCTGCAGTTGGTTGTGGGTTGCAGCGGCGCCTTGGTGCAAGTGTCGGTTTCAGAGTAATCGCCGCTGGCCACGATGCTGGAGATGGTGAGCGCGGCGTTGCCGGTGTTGGTTACCAGGATCGACTGGGCCGGCGACGTGCTGCCCACATTCTCGTTGCCAAAGGAGAGGCTGGTGGGCGACAGGCTCAAGATACCGGTAGGGTTCCCTGTGCCGCTCAGGTTCGCCACGTGCGGGCTGCCCGGAGCGCTGTCAACAATAACCACCGAAGCAGTGCGCGTACCCGAGGCTGTCGGCGTGAAGGTCACGGAGATAGTGCATTTCCCTCCCGCGGCCTGCGACGTGCCGCAGTCGTTTGTCTGGGCAAAATCGCCGGCGTTGGTTCCCGATATCGTGATGCTCGTGATGGTGAGCGCATTATCACCATTATCGAGCGTGATGGTTTCCGGCGCGCTGGTCGTGTTCACGAGTTGCGGCGCAAAGGTCAGGCCGGATGGGCTGAGCGCAATTCCGGCAGAAACGATCACTTTGGAAATGAAAGCGTCGCAGTTGTTGCCGGGAGTGATTTGGGCCGGGTTCGAGAGCGGGAAATCAGTGGAACAGGTCTGTCCGGCCACGTAGGCCGCGCCCGTGGTGTCCACGGCAATGCCGTTGCCCGATTCCGTGTTGCTGCCTCCCAGGTAACTCGAATACACCAGCGAAGAGCCCGTGGGGGCCAGCTCGGTGACAAAAGCGTCGGCGTTGCCGCCGCCGTAGGTCGGTTGAAACACCGCCGTGCTCACCGGGAAATCCTTCGAGTTGGTTGTTCCGGTAATGTAGGCGTTGTCGCTCGGATCGAGGGCAATCGAGTTGCCGCTGTCGCCCGCCGTGCCGCCCAGATAGGTCGAGTAGAGCAGCGATGCCGCTCCCGAGAGGCTGGGGTTAAACTTTGAAACAAAGGCGTCCCCGTCGCACCCGCCCTGGCTGTCCAGGTTGCAGGCGCTCTGCAGCGCGTCTGCGGTGGGAAATGGGGATGTGCCCGAAGACTTGGTCAGTCCCGTTACGTACACATTGCCTGTGCTATCCACGGCCACGCCGTTGCCCTGGTCCAGGCCGCTGCCGCCCAGGAACGTGGAGTAGAGGAACGATGCCGAGCTGCACACAGTGGTGTCAACGGTCGCCAGGAAAGCGTCCCCGGCGCCGCCATAACCGGGCTGGAACGCGGAAGCGGTAACAGGAAAATTCGAGGAATAAGTGATGCCGGTGATGGAGGCGTGTGCATTCCCGTCCAGAGCGATTCCCAAACCGCTATCCTGGACCGAGCCGCCGATTGTTCCCGAGTACAGAGCTGTGGAGCCAGTCGAATCGAGCTTGAGCACATAGGCGTTTTGGGGAGCGGTAAAAGTCAGGCATTGCAGAGCGGCGAAGGGAAAATCTGGCGCCTGCGTCAAACCGGTCAAGTATGCATTCTGATTGCCGTCCACGGCAATCGCCTGGCCGCGCGTGTTGCCGGAGCCGCCGAAATAGGTTGAATAGACCAATGCCGAGCCGGCGGGATTCAGCTTGCTGACAAAGCCCGCGGACCAGATGAACCCGTTGTTGATGGTTGCGCCGCAGTGGCCGTCCGGAGGGCAGTTGGGATCGAACGAACCGGGCGTGGTCGGGAAATCGTCTGAAAGGGTCATGCCCGTCACATAGGCATCGCCGAGTGAGTCCACGGCGATTCCGTTTCCCTCATCCTGTTTAGTACCGCCAAGGTACGTAGCATAAAGGACCGTGCCGCCGTCGGCGCTCAGCTTGGCCACAAAGGCGTCCTGCGGAAAATCATTCGAGCCGCCATCGTTCGGTTGCAGCGGATGTTGCGTCGGGAAGTCGGTTGAAAACGTCCCGCCGGTCACGAAGGCCGTGCCGTCGCTCGAAAGCACCGCGATGGCGTTTGCGCCATCGATGTTGCTGCCTCCCAGGTAGGTGGAGTAGGCGAGAATGGGGTCAATCACCAGCGGCTGCGCGCGGTCATACCGGCCCACGCGGAAGGCCACCTGGCCCTGGCCGCCAAGCACGTAGGCTGCGTCCACCGGCCGGCTGCTGCTGCCGATCTGCTGGTAGGCGACCGGCTTGAGTAATGACAATTCGCCGCCCGGAACTTCCAGCACCAGGTTTCCGGCGGAATCCAGGCGCAGCTTGCGCGCGCCGTCAACCTGAAGGCGAATCGCCTGGACACGCGCCTCAGGGGCGACGACAAAATCGTACTCGAGCTGCCGCTGCCGGCCGTAATAGACCAGATTGACGCCCGGGTAGACATCGCGCTCGATCACCTTGCCGTAAGCCGGGATGTTGGTGCGCCATTTGGACTGGTCTCTGCCGAGGAGATAGTTGCTCTTGCCGGGAAGCTCGTCCAGGCCGGCCAGCGCGCGCGCCTGGGCGCTGCCCGCCTGAAGCTTCATCCGCACAACCGGCGCCTGCTTGCCGGCCGGGGCCTTCAACTCGAGCACCGCTTCGCGCGGCGTCAGGAAAAGCGCGTAGCCGAGGCCGCGCGCCAGAAACGACACGCGGCTGTCCGTCTGCCCGTGGTTGGGCTCAAAGCTGAGAGGTAGTTTTTCTTCGCGAACCGCTATCGTCGCGCGATGTGGCGCATGGCCGGCTTGAACGACGGCGCCCGCCGGGGCAACCTTTGAGTCGCGTGGCCGCGGAGCTTTTTGTAGAGCAACTGCGCTTGCCGGCGTGGATGCCGGGGCAGCGTGCGCCGTGAGATGGTGGGACGCCGCCTGTAGTTCAATGGGATATAATGCAATTATGGATATTGCGAAAATGGTTACTGACGCTGCCATAGCTCGACGGACGCAGACAAGGATGCTTCCTTGTGAACTCATAAGGTTTTACCTCTCTATTACCTGCTTTTCCGGGGCCGCTCGGTGAACCGATGTGGTGGAGGGACTCGGACGTGCTGATGGAGGATTGCAGGGCCTGAGCAAGTGAGCTGCCGTAATCCTCGGCCAGAGGAACTCTGCTACCCCTGACGGCGGTCATACATTACCTTCACTTGCCGGGCAAGGTCAAGACCGAAAAGTTGTGGAACCATAGTTCTATTAGGCGGGAAGATGGCGACGCCACAGGGCGGGTTTGCGCTGCCATCGGGTTCGTGCAGCAACGGCCTTCCGGAGGGCCAATCTGGAATCTTGAATCTGGAATTTGAGATTCCATGCGGGTGAGGAGTCTTGTAGCGCCGGGCTTCAGACCCGGCATCGGCGGCTTTACGCCGCCATCGGGGCCCGCACGTGGCGAGGTAAACTCGCCGCTACGGCGGCTGAACGGCTGACGCCAATACCCGCCTCCTGATGCCCGCAATCCCGCCAGCCCGCCGCGTTTGCGGTCTGCGGCTTTTATCCTCGTTCCGTCAAACACTACCCGCTCTGTTCGCCCGATGCCTTTTTGTCGGACCTGAAGGTCCGACCCGCTGAAAACTCGAGGCGGCACGGTTCTGCCATCGGACGGCACGCTCGATCGGCACGACTGAAAGTCGTGCCCTTTCACGGGAAGAAGGTCCGCCCCCGTTTTTGATTCGCGAGCCGAACGGGAGCCCGGAGGGCTCCCCTACAAAATCGCACGCGCGGGCGCTCCCGCCTGAGATGTTCGGATTTTCGACCCTGCGCCAGCCGCGGCACACGCGACCTCACATCATGGTGGCACAGAACTGTCGGAGTGCCACTTCTTGTCGTCACCTTTAGCCAGTAAATCCTTGTTGAAAATCCCTCCCACAAGCAACCAGATGGCAATCCAGGCGAAAAAGATGTCCTCGGTGGTGTTAATGTGAGAAAGTTCATTGCGAGTAGCGTACTTCGTGAACCCGTGCATGTTAATTGGATAGATCCTGCCGATGCTCGGCTGGGGAGAACGGGGCAGTATGTCATAGTAATGGTACCAGAGCATGTAAAACCAGCATGCCCACGCTACACCGCAGCATCCGAAGAGAAAAAAGACACGCCTTAATACCACCTGCCTCGATCTCCTCATGGTGTCCATATCCCTCCCGGTCCGCAATGACCATTAATGGGGACGACTTTTGTGCCCGTTACGGTTACAGAAGCTGAGCCTCCACCTCCAATTCCACCACTCAGGCCGCCCCCGGTAACTGTCCCTCCCGGTCCGTTGCCCTTACCCTGAAAGACATCGAGCGTTCCTTCGGCCCCTCCCACGCCACCTGTGCCGCTTGCGTTTTGAAACGGCCCTCCTAGCCCGCATACATCGTTAGCGTTGGATCCGCCCGCCTGAAGGTTAAGTGAACCACCGGCGCCTGCTCCTGATCCCGCCCCACCACCATGATACAAGGCGACATGGCCATGAGAGTCGATCGCCAGACCCACGAAAAAGGTGCCGTGAATACCCCAAAAGGTGTAGCTCAGTTCGCCACCAGCCTCTGCTGTCCATAAGTCGGGTGCGAGGCCGCAGAGTCCCATGCTGTTGTACGGGAACGTGGCTGGCGCAGATGCTCGCTTTGCAGGGTCTGCGTTCTCGCGAAGCGAGAGGCCTTTGGTTTTCTCTCATTCCACCCTGTCCATTGTGATCAGAGAGGTGTCCTCCAGGAAATAATACCTCCAGCTTGACCACGGCCAAACGCCCGGCGAGCCGACCAGCCCTCGCGTCACCGGATTGTTGTGGATGTAATCCAGTTTTTCCGATTGTTTCTTCTCGCTGTAGATACCATAGGGATAGAACCGCCTCTGCCACACACGATAGTGCGATTCATCATGCACCGTCGGCGGCAGCGCCAGGCGAGCCAGCGTCTTTCGGCTTGACACGGTCCCTTCGGGACTACGCAGACACTACAAACCAAGCGTCTGCGCCAGCCCCGAAAGATAGGATGGCACCGCCCCCGGTTAGCGGGTCCATTCCAAAAGTAGAGCACGCATTATCTGGGCACTGCGCGGCAGCACCCATCTGCATGTAATTTAAGACTTGGCCACACGGTGTCGCCATAGCGTCCATTGTGCAAGAGCCCCCACTCCAGGCCCAGTTCGCGGCAGCTGTTCCTCCCCACATATACATGCAAAGTGGGTCTTTTGCGCAGGCAGCTCTCCCCTCCTGCCAAAGTTCTCCCGGTCGAGGAGCAAGCCCCAGCGGGTCGGTGAGGGTGGTGGGATTGTTCATCACGTACGCGTAGCGGTTGAGCGACTGGGGACTGGTGATGTCGCCGCCCAGCGGGTCGGGGGTCATCCAGCGGCCATCCTGAATCTCATTGAACTCATCTTCTGCCGACACTGCGCCATTCTACATCAGTCACGCACCGCATACATTCCAAACTGCGGAGCGTAGTCGCCACCCGCTGGCGCTCCAGCCTGAGGCGTTTGGGGTTTTCGACCCTGCGCCACCTGCCACCCGCTAACGTTCCTTGTGACCCGTCCATGCGCGGGTGTCAGGGCCTATGCGGTAAAGGCGCAGGACAATAACCGCAAAGATGCAAAACTCTCCACCTCCTATGGCCCCGTAGATAAGGAATCGCTGTGGACCTGCAATCTGCTCTGCAAGGTACCCGAAGAACAGAGAGTTCGCCGCCAGAAAGGCCAGCACCAGCGCCCAGAAGCCCGGTTTGCCCCAGAGCTTACGGTACGAGGCGACCAACGCCCAGGCAACGACAGCGTCCACAGCGATTACGAGCCCGTGGCTCGAGAGAAACGGAAAGGGAAATGGCATGCGGGCGTGCGGAAACTCGAACACCTTGACCACGACCCCGACCACGAATCCAAAGCCGATGACCGTACCCCAGAACAGGGCTGTTCTGTCAGTCTTCATTGGCAGCCACCCGCGGTGGAAGCGATTAGAATCTCCCGCGGATAGTCGGAAGCACGTTCAGGCATATCTTGACGATCAAGGCAAAGACCATAGCTTCAATTGGCATCGTGAGTAGATACCACACGGCCGGCCACTGATGCACGTAGCTCAAGAAAATGAAATATGCGGCCGTATGAATCGCCATCAGAAGCCCAAGTAGGAGCCAGAGTTTTAAGATCTTCCTCTTTGACCAATACAATTTTACCAAGAAGATTCCAAAGCCCGCAGTGAAGAAGATGAATGCAAACCATGTGGTCGTGAGGTGCGGCCAATAGACCTCTGGCATGAGAAAGGCCCACAACGTTCCCACCGTAACAATACCAACGGCAATGGCAGTATAGAGGATCAAATCGCGAGTGCTCGGTTTCATTGACATTTACCCCGAACTATCGCAGGGACCTCTTTGCCGAAAAATCCGTATGCGGTCAGGTAGTCCAGATAGACTGGGGCAAAATACTCAGCGGCAGTCTCCCCGGTATTGAGTATGCTGCGCACCGTAGACGAGCGGAACGGAACCGTCAGGAGCTTCCCTGCCGCATAGTTCACGGCTACGCCGTTTGCAAGTGCGTTGATGTTGGTCTCGGCGATGTTTGGGCTTCCGCTCAGAGCGGGTCCGAGAACGTCAGCTCGCTCCACTCCTTCGAGAAACGCATTGACGCACCCGCCCTGGTTAAACTCGTTCATAAAGTTTTGACCAAGCGTCGAAAAGAACACCTTTGTTTGCAGTTTTAAGGTGCCCAGGTTATAGGAGAGCCACCCGCCGCTGAACGAGCCCGTGTTGTCGTTTAGCCAGTTCGCGACCTGTCCTCCGTTGGTAATAAGAGCTGGCATTAGACCGCCTTCGCCGTTGCCAATATAGGTCGGCCCCAAGAGGTCGAACTCGTCGGTGTTGTTGCTGAAATACGAGCTGGACGAGTTTCCCCCGTAGAAGCCCATGTGGGTTTTGCAGTAACTCAAAGCGTCCACGCCGTTTGGAATCTTGAGCCTATTCCCGCCACAGGTCCGAGGTTCCAGCCCGCCCGATTGCAGCCCCAGCGGGTCGGTCAGGCTTGTGGGATTGTTCTTCACGTACGCGTAGCGGTTGAGCGACTGCGGATTGGTGACGTCGCCGCTCAGCGGGTCAGGCGTCATCCAGCGGCCGAGCAGCGGCTGGAAGCGCCGGTTCAGCGTCTGGTAGACTCCCAGCGAAGGATCGGCGTCCTGAAGTCCGGCAAATACCTCGTGGGCGAAGTACCCCGAAGTCTGCTGCCAGATCTGCCCCCAGGGATAGAACATGATCTCCTGCGTTCCGCCGCCAGACCAGTTTGTCGTCTGGGTTGTGGAATCCAGCGTGTTGGCATGGGGAAAGTGCGCCCCGTCGCCCTCATAATCAGCCAGCTCCCGCCCGTCGAACCAGAGAAAGGCGTTCCAATTCGAGCCCCAACTGCCGCCCAGGGAATTTCCGTCGGGACCATACCAGTAGCTGAGATTGCTGTTGTTTGGCCAGTACACCCGCCACCCTAACGCGTTGTACTGAAACGTCGCCGTCGATCCGCCGTCCATCGAAATCAACCTGCCCTCACCATCATACTGGTACGTGTCCACGCCGTCGCCGGTCATGTCGCCCGCCGCGTCGTGGCTGACTGTCGCGCTGCCAATCTTGGTGATCCGGTTCGTGGTGTTGTCGAAAGTTACCTGCGGACAGTAGCCGGAACTGCCAACCGTGCAGCTCATGTTGCCGAACCTCCCGATGCCGCTCGACCCGGCCGATTGATAATCCTCCACACGCTGCCCCCGCGCATTATACGCCGGGCGCTGCCACGTCCCCGGCGCGCTAAACGTGGGGCACGGCGAGAGCGGGTTGGATAAGTTGCTGGACAACTTCACCCCGCGCAAATCGGCGCGCTCGCGGCCGGAAGGATCAGGCCGGAACAACGCGACAACTATACACCCGGAAATTGCGCGCAGTGAACTTCAAATTGCCGGAAAAACGCTTCCTGACGCGCGGGCCGGCGCCCATCGGGAATCAGGCGGCGCGACGTTTTCAGGCGGGCTTCAATCGCTGTCTGCTACGGAGTCACAAAGCTGCCGGGGATGTTCCGGGACGGATTTGAAGGCGTGGAGATCGCGGTGGCGACGGAATTGCATGCTGCGCGTAGGCCTCAAGAAGTAGGCTAGCTAAGGCCCTGAAGCGCCCCGAATGGGACGTTTGGGACGTTTATTCGTTTTTTCTTCGCAATTCATAAGTTATTGATAATATTATGATTGTTTGTTTAAGCGCAATTTTGGACCCTCGAATTTCAAAAATTGTCCAATTCTGGCACAGCGGGTAAAAATTACAATTCACCATTTTGCAAGCTCTTCCGCACCCCCTGCCTGGCAGTTTGATGGCATGGTTCTCCAGCCGCCGGCCAATCCTCGAGTGGCCTCGCGATGCCGCTGCGGTCGGCTTGTGGGAGCAAGGGTTATTTGTTACTATCAGCCTTCTTTGGTCACAGAATTCTTTGGTCGCCAAGGACAACTGAGCAGCAGCATTGAAGCGGGATGGCCGTGTTGGGAAGTCATCTGGTTCTTAACAGCAGGAGGGTTTTGTGCGTCGCCTGGGACTAATAGCAATCATGTGTGTGGCGTCGATCGCGCTTGCGGCCAATGCGGCCGAGGAGCAATCCAGCGGGCTGGCGGGCTATTCCGCGCAAAGCTCCCAGGCCGAGCGGGAGTGGGAAGGGAAGTTTAAGGCCGTTCCCCAGCCGGACAACCTGCGCGCGTACATGCAGCACCTCTCGGCTTATCCGCATCACCTCGGTTCTCCGTATGACAAGGCCAACGCCGAGTGGATACTTTCGAAATTCAAGGAATTCGGCCTCGACGCGCATATCGAAACTTATTACGTCCTGTTCCCGACGCCTAGGGAACGCGAAGTAGAGATGGTGGCGCCCACTCGGTTTGTGGCGAAAATGCAGGAGCCAACGTTGTCGGAGGATCCCACTTCCGGCCAGCATGCCCAGCAACTGCCCACCTACAATGCCTATTCGGTTGACGGCGACGTGACGGCGCCGCTGGTTTATGTGAACTATGGAGTACCCGCGGATTACAAGGCCCTCGAGAGCATGGGGATTTCAGTAAAGGGCGCGATCGTCATCGCGCGCTACGGATTGAGCTGGCGTGGAATCAAGCCCAAGGTTGCGGCTGAGCATGGCGCCGTCGGCTGCCTGATTTACTCCGACCCCCACGAGGACGGTTATTATCAGGGCGACGTTTTCCCGCAGGGGGCGTTCCGGCCGCTTGAAGGCGTGCAGCGCGGCAGCGTGATGGACATTACGAAGTACTCCGGTGACCCGCTCACCCCCGGCATAGGCGCCACGAAAAAAGCCAAACGGATTCCATTGGACCAGTTGAAAGTTCTGAGCCGCATTCCTACCTTGCCGCTCTCTTACGGCGACGCAAAGCCCTTGCTGGAGGCGCTGAAAGGTCCGGTTGCACCAGGTGAATGGCGTGGCGCGCTCGGCATGACTTACCACGTGGGGCCGGGGCCGGTGATGGTCCACCTGGCCGTTAAATCCAATTGGGACGTGAAGCCCATCTACGATGTGATCGCGAAAATTCCGGGTTCGGTTTACCCCAATGAATGGATCATCCGCGGCAATCATCACGACGCCTGGGTTAATGGAGCAGAAGACCCGGTATCGGGACAGGCTTCACTGATTGAAGAAGCGCGCGCCCTCGGCCAATTGTTGAAGCAGGGGTGGAAACCCAAACGGACGATCATTTACTGCGCGTGGGACGGCGAAGAACCGGGCCTTCTGGGGTCCACGGAATGGGCGGAAGAACACGCGGGTGACCTGGAAAACCACGCAGCGGTCTATGTTAACACGGACTCCAACAGCCGGGGCTATCTTACGATTGAAGGGTCGCATACGCTGCAAAAATTTATCAATGGCGTGGCCAGAGACATCCAGGATCCGGAGAAAAACATCTCGGTCTGGCAGCGGGATTGGGACCTGCGGATTCGGCAGGCCAAGACACCGCAAGAACGGCAGGCGCTGCGGCAGAATCCCGATCTCAAAATTGGCGCGCTGGGATCAGGCTCCGATTACACCGTGTTTCTTGACCATCTTGGGGTTGCCTCTCTGAACCTTTCATATGGTGGCGAAAGCAATGGGGCAGGCGTTTACCATTCGGTTTACGACGATTTTTACTGGTACACCCACTTTGACGACACCAGATTTGTTTATGGGCGGGCGCTGGCACAGACTGTCGGTACCACAGTCATGCGTTTGGCCGACGCTGACATCCTGCCGCTGGATTATTCAGAATTCACAGATACCATCCACACCTATGTGGACCAACTGAAAGACCTGTTGAAGCATGAGCAGGCTGAGTCCAAAGAGTTGGACATGGAGATCAAGGAAGGAGTTATTGCAGCAACTTCCGACCCTGAAAAGACCTATGTTCCGCCGAAGCTGGAAGCTATGCCGCCTTTTCTGAACTTTGCTCCGCTTGACAACGGGGTCGTCGCGCTCGAGTTGAGTGCGGGGCATTACCAGAGGGCGCTCCAGGCAGCAGAAAGCAAAGGCGGCATGGCCCTCGCGCATGACTCGCTTTCCGGTGTGAATCGCCGAATCATAGAAACCGAGCGGAAGCTAATTCGGCCGGAGGGCTTGCCCGGAAGATCGTGGTATCGGCACGAGATTTATGCCCCGGGTGTCTATACTGGTTACGACGTAAAGACGCTGCCGTCG
>DASSJE010000060.1:0-2414 GCA_035691365.1 Terriglobia bacterium | reverse complement strand
CAGAACTCCTGAGCGCCATTCCCGAATTGCAGGGCGAAGCCTACTATTTCCTTGGCTATTCCTACGAGGCCGATTATCCGCCGCAGCATCGCCTGGCCATGGCGGCGCTGGAGCACGCAATCAAAATCCAGAACTCGATGCAGGGTCAGGCGCGCGACCTGCTGGCTAAAATCAGGAGCGTCGCCCAGTAGCTCCGACGGTAGAGGTCGTCCCCGCGGCTGAAATTGGGCTGGACACCCGGAATGAATCGCGGGAGGATGAGAAGAACCATAAGTTTTTAACGGCCCGGGAGAAGCGTTGCCACCGAAACATAGGTGGGCCTGGGCCAAATGAAAGGGGCAAAGATGAAGAAACTCGCATTAACGCTTGCAGGAACCCTTGTGCTGCTGACGGTTGCCTGCAGCCAGCAGCCTTCCAGCACCAGTTCCCAGCAAAGCGCGACGACGGAGCAAAGCCAGGCGGCCGCTCCTGCAGCGAACGCCAACAGCTATTCAGGCGAAATCATGGACAGCATGTGCGCAGGGATGGGCGGGCACGAACAGATGATCCAGAGCGGAAAAGTGAAAAACGCGAAGGATTGCACCACTGAGTGCGTGAAGATGGGCGCCACCTACGTCCTCTATGACCCCGCTTCAAAGGCCACCTATCAACTCGACGACCAGAAGACGCCCGCGCAATTTGCCGGTGAAAAGGTGAATGTCAGCGGGTCACTCGATGCCGCCACGAAAACGATTCACGTGCAAAAAATCACGGCGGCGACAACCTGAAGCGCCCTGGGCGCCGGCCGCGCTGCGCGCCGAACTTCACTCTGCGCCACCCAGTTGCTATGGAGGCTGCTGGGAACTTCCCTGTTCCACGTCATCCTGAGCGGAGCGAAGGATCACGGCAGTTTATTTTCAAGCAAATGCCGGGATTCTTCGCTGCGCTCAGAATGACAGGCTCATTGGCCGTTTTTTCAACCTCTGTGTCCCCTTCTGCTCCTTTCAGATTCTTGTAACCGGGAGGCGGCAAAGGCCTGCCCATATGCCGCCGCTCCCCGTTCGGCGGCGACAGTAGGGTATAATGGCTCGAAACCTTCAGCCGAACGGTGTCCGCATGCGATACAACAACATTCTCGAGGCGATTGGCCGCACGCCCCTCATCAGGCTCAACCGCCTCTCGCGCGGGTTCAAAGCGCAGGTCTTTGCCAAGTGCGACTATCTGAATCCCGGCGGGAGCGTCAAAGACCGGATCGGCATCTCCATGATCGAAGATGCGGAAAAGCGCGGCCTGCTGAAGCCCGGCGGCACGATTATCGAGGGAACCTCCGGCAACACCGGCATGGGACTGGCGCTGGCGGCCATTATCAGGGGCTACAAGGTCGTCTTCACCATCACGGACAAGCAATCCAAGGAGAAGGTTGATTTGCTGAAGGCCATGGGCGCCGAAGTGATTGTGTGCCCCACGGCGGTGGCGCCGGAAGACGCGCGCAGTTACACTTCCGTAGCCAGAAAGCTCGCCAGCGAAGTTCCCAACTCGTTCTACGCCAATCAATACGATAATCCCGCCAACCCGGCCATTCATTTTGCCACCACGGGGCCGGAAATCTGGGAAGACAGTGAAGGGCGCATTACCCACTTCATCGCCGGCATGGGCACCGGCGGCACCATCACCGGCATCGGCCGCTACCTGAAAAAGCGGAACCCGGGCGTAAAGGTGATCGGCGTTGATCCCATGGGATCAATCCTCCACGATTTTTTCGCTAAAGGCACGGTTTGCAAAGCGGAAACCTACAAAGTGGAAGGCATTGGCGAAGATTTTCTGCCCAGGGCGCTCGACTTCAGCGTGATCGACGACGTCGTGCAGGTGAATGACAAGGATTCGTTTCTCTGGGCGCGCAAGCTGGCCCGCATGGAGGCCATCTTTGCCGGAGGCTCGGCCGGCACGGCCGTTGCAGGGGCCATGCAGGTCATTCCTGCGCTCACCGAAAATGATTTTGTGGTGGTCTTTATTCCAGACACCGGCATGCGCTATCTGAGCAAGATTTACAACGACGAATGGATGAGGGACAACCGTTACTTCGAGTCCGGACTCCCGCTGACCGCCGCCGACATCGTGCAGGCCAAGTCCGCCATGGGGCAGCCGCGGGAACTTGTGAAGCTGGCGCCCTCGGACTCGCTGGCCGAGGCGCTCGACAGAATGCAGGCCCATGACTTTTCGCAGCTTCCGGTGTTCGAGGATGACACGCCCGTGGGCGCTCTCTATGAAGATGACATCCTGGATTTGACTCTCCAGGGCAAAAACTTCAAGAAGCTCGTGGTGCGCGAAGCCATGCGCGACGCTTTCCCGGTGCTGCTGCCTTCCGCCGTCATTGACCAGATCACATCCTGCATCACGCGGGATTGCCCCGCCGTCTTCATCGACCTGGGCGAACA
>DASSJE010000059.1:0-4437 GCA_035691365.1 Terriglobia bacterium | reverse complement strand
GACGGCCGCTCCTTATCTGCTGCTCTCGCGCGGCTTCTTCCCCGGCTTCTTCCACTGGCTGGGCGCAAGCCCGGCCCTGCTGGCGGCGGTGAATTTCCTGAATACGTGGGGCCTCACCCTGATCGGCCTGGCGCTGGTTCTTGGCGCTGTTACCCGCTTCGCCAGCGCCTGCGGCGTGGTGATGCTGGCGCTTTACTACCTGGCGCAGCCACCGCTCATCCGAACCAATTATTGGGCGCCGGTGGAAGGCCACTACATGGTGGTGAACAAGACCCTGGTGGAGCTGATGGTGCTGGTGGTCTTCCTGTTTGTGCCTGCCGGGGCGTTGTGGGGCATGGACCGGCTCTGGCGCGGCGGGCGGGCGCGGAAGAAACCAGCCGCAGAGCTAGCAAGCCCGGCGCCTGACGCCGTTTCCCTGGCCCGGCGCAGGACACTCGAAAACCTGGTTGGCGTCCCCATGCTCGGTGTGCTGGGAATCGCCACGCACCGGAAGTACGCCTGGGAAAAGGTGCACGCCATCACCGGCGCGACCATCAAGCTGCAGAACCTGAGCTTGAAAGACCTGAAAGGCGACCTGCCGCAGGGAACACTGGGGAAACTGAAAATCAGCCGGCTGATTCTGGGCGGCAACCTGATTGCCGGATTTTCACATAGCCGGGACCTCATTTACGGGCCGCAGCTTTTCAAAGCCTACAACTCCGATCGCAAAGTTTTTGAGACCTTCGAACTGGCCGAGCGCGCAGGCATCAACACCTTTTTCGCCAACCCCATGGAGATGCGCGTTTTCAGCAAGTATCGCGAAATCACATCTTCCAAAATGCAGACCATCTGCCTGGTGTATCCGACGGCGAAAGATTTGAAGACCAGCATTGACCAGGCGATTGATGCCGGGGGGACCACGCTCTACGTTCAGGGATTGAATGCTGACAGGTTCGTCATGGACGGCCAGGTGGACCTGCTGGGCAAGGCGCTCGACTACATCAAGAGCCAGGGCTACCTGGGAGGCATCGGCGCGCACTCGATCGAGACCCCGATCCAATGCGAAAAGGCCGGGCTCAATCCCGATTACTATGTGAAGACCCTGCACAGTGACCGGTACTGGTCCGCGACTCCGCGCAGGAACCGCGTGGAGTTTGCGGTGGTCGAGGAACCGCTTGCCCACGGCCATGTTCACGACAACATGTGGGACCTCTTTCCGGAAAAGACCATCGAGTTTATGGGCGCCGTCAAAAAGCCGTGGTTCGCCTTCAAGGTGCTGGCCGCCGGCGCCTTCCATCCCCGGGACGGCTTCCGCTTCGCATTTGAAAATGGCGGCGACTTTATCTGCGTCGGGATGTTTGATTTCCAGGTGGTCGAGGACGTGAACGTGGCCATCGAAGTGCTTTCCAGCCTGAAAAATCGCAAGCGGCCATGGTACGCGTGAGCGCCGGAGGGCCGATTGCAGCCGCCGGGCCTGCGCCGTTCGCTCGCCGCAGTGAGCAAGCGTGAATCGAAAATGGGAATTGCCATGAATTCCAGAGGATTGATTGGGACAGTGCTCGCCCGGGCCCGCGCCTGGGCATCAACGGGCATCTCGGCGCGCTCCTCCCCCACCCCGGACCTTCCCGGCCGATCGTTTCGCTCCATGGGAACGCTGACGGCAGTGACGCTGGGCGGCGGCTACGCTGACCGCCTGGAAGCGATCGCGGAAAAAATCCAGGCCATGTTCGACCGCATGGAAAGCGAGATGAGCGTTTTCCGCTCCGGCAGCGCCATCTGCGAGCTTTCCAGAATGGCGGGCGAAGCGCCGGTTGCTGTTCCTGAAGACACCTTTCGCGTGCTCAGCCTGGGCCGGCACTTTGGGAGCTTGACCGAGGGCGCTTTCATCATCGCTGCCGCGCCGCTGGTGGGGCTGTGGGGATTCAACGGAGCGCCGGTGCCAATCAGCCCGCCCTCCGACCGGTCCATCAGCAAGACCCTCGAGCTGGTGGATATTCGCTGGCTCGAGCTTCGCGACGGAACCGCCTTCCTGCCACTCAAGGGTATGGCGGTGGATGTGGGCGGAATTGCCAAGGGCTACGCCGTCGATCGCGCCTATGACTTTTGCCTGAGCGAGGGCATTAAAGATTTCCTCATCGATTTCAGCGGAAACGTCCGCGCCGCCGGGCAGCCTTCGCCGGGAGAAAGCTGGCAGATTGGCGTGCGTGATCCTTTCGACGCTTCCCGCATGCTCGGCAAGCTCGCGCTGCCCAGCGGCATGGCGGTGGCCACCTCGGGAAGCTATGAGCGCTTTGTTGACGTGGCGGGCAAACGCTTCTCGCACATCATCGATCCGCGCACGGGGTATCCCGTCACCGAAACCAGCAGCACCACCGTGCTGTGCGCGGACGCCGTCACCGCCGACGCCCTCTCCACCGCCTTTTTTGTCGCCGGCCGGGACGGAGCAGGCGAGCTTTTAACGAAAATCTCCCCGGTGGAATTGCTCCTCGTGCCGGAGCAGCGTCCTATGGATCTCTGCCTCACCCCGGGCTTTGACAAAATTCTGACGACATCGCGGGGCGAACATCGTTCCCTGTTGAACTGCCAGTAAGGAAAACACAAGCCGGCATCCAATAAATTTCATTCCCGCCACAGCATGGCGTTTTTGTGTTCGCCAAACTATCATGCTGAAATGTGACTGGTATCTTTGGAGATGAACTGTGCGGATGATGATCATGCTCACGGCAGCCGCGCTTGCGTTGGCGGGCCAATCCCAGCCGCAACCATTCGCGTCCGGCCCCGGGTGCAGCGGTGTTTCGCTCACGGTAAAGCTTGATGCCGGGAAAAGTTATGCGCAAAAGGTGGGCGGCCTGAATTTCAAGATCAGCCCGGATAGCGGCAAGGGATCCTGCAACGGCTGGGCTTTTACACTTGAAGACGCAGACGGCAACGATTTCATTTACCCCGTCAACATGCCGCTTCGGTTCAACCCATCGCAGTTTCTCGGCTGTTCCTACGGCCTGTCGGCAAAGGAGGGGCTTGAGATGAAGCGCAACATGCGGTTCATTCTGAACAAGCGCGATTACCTCCGGCTTGATCCCCTGATGAGGGATGCCTTGTGGCCTTACAGTTCGCCCGATCCTGAGCATGCCGCCGAAAAATAATTGAATGCCATCAGCGCGGCCCAAACCGGGCTCATGAGGCTCAACACGGTCCGCTACAAGATCTCTTCCAACGGTCTCATCCAATCTGCAACCTTCCGGGTGGACTTGACCGCTCCCGCCGGCTTTCATTTCGAGCCGGGGCTGAAACCGCACGCGGCGGCCTGCCCGCCAACTGCGGCGGAGTAGAAGTTAGCATGCCGAAAATCGGCCACGCGCGGCCATCACTTTGCGATAATCTGAAAGGCTGTAGCGGCGGCTTTACGCCGCCAACCCGGGCTGAAAGCATTTAGCCTATGGCGGGGTGAACCCGCCGCTACGCTGGCAGTGAGAGCCTTGCAAAAGGAGCGGATGTGCCTGCAAAAATCCTGGCGGTGGTTGATGACATTTTCTTCCTGGCAAAAATTCAGCAGACCGCCCGGCAACTGGGCGTCGCGGTCGAGTCCGTCGCTCCCGATGCCGTGCAGGAACGCCTGGCAAGCGATGGCGTCCGTGGCATCCTGCTGGACCTGAATCATAAATCCGGGAAAGCCATTGCGGCGCTGCAGGGCCTCAGGGACAATCCCGCCACGCGCCCGGTTCCTGTCGTCGCCTTTCTTTCCCACGTGCAGACCGAACTGGCGCAGGCGGCGCGCGCCGCAGGATGCAACCGCGTGATGGCGCGATCCGCCTTCAGCCAGCAACTGCCCGCGCTGCTGCGCGACCTGGCGGAAGAAAAAACCGCCTAAGACAAACACATCAAGAGCAGTTCACACAGAGGGCACAGAGGGCCTCCGTGTCCTGTGTGTTGGAGCTTTTCCCCGCTGCGAACACGAAGAAAAGCACGCTTCAAGATACGTAGCAAAACATCAAAAGCATCTCCCGCAAAGACGCTAAGGCGCAAAGAAATGCGGCGGAGTTGCAAGCATTGGTGGCATGGGCGTCTCGCCCATGAACACGGCCGGGAAGGCCGTGTCACAATAACCTTAGAACTTGATGCCGAGATTGTGTAAATCCTTCTCCAACTGCCGGGCGTTTTTGAAATGCAAAGTGTTCAGCCCGAGGCGCGCAGCGGATTCCAGGTTTAATTCCCGGTCGTCGATAAAGACGCACTCTTCCGGTTCGTGCTGGGTCAGGTCAAGCGCCAGGTGAAACATCTCGTCCTCCGGCTTCTTCACTCCCAGGAAGCAGGAGGTCATAAAGAGGCTGAACCGTTTGTGCAGCTCGAAATGCTCAATCCGGTAACGATTGAGTTCTCGCGACTCATTATTCAGCGTCGCCATCAGGTAGCGGCCGCTCTGCGCGAGGCGTGAGGCCACGTCCAGGGTGCCGTCCATCG
>DASSJE010000058.1:0-6288 GCA_035691365.1 Terriglobia bacterium | reverse complement strand
GTTGCGCGAAGTCGTTATGTCCCTCAAGCCAAACGCTGGCGGGTACTATAATGCTTTTGGGGGATTGGTCATCATAAAGCTCAAAACCCAGGGCGTTCAGCCGGTCCCGGAGCGTGGTCATGGAGCGGTTTATCGCATCTCGCTCGCCCACCAGTACGATGTCATCCACATAGCGGAAATACGCCACGGACTCGCTAATGGAAAAGTCTTCGTCTATCTTTCGAAGAACGAGGTTGCCGAGAAGGTGGCTGAACATCGGACCTGTGATGAGACCCCTGGTTTTCTGCCCTGCTGCCTTGGCGTGGTCCACGATCAGTTTCGCACCAATTTCCCGTAGACGAACTGAGAGGGAACCAGCCTCGCATCTCTCGAGCCATATCTTGGTCGCGAGCTCTGTCGTGATCGACGGATAGAAACCTCTGATATCACAGTATCGTACCTCACCATTGGGGGAACGCGTGCAAGCCCTTGTTATCTCCTTGTGCCTGCGCCGCAGCCCTGGCATGTAGTGCTCAAAATAGCCAGACCGGTGGCCTCCGGTAATAGGCGGATAGCTAAAAACACAGGTTAGGTTTCCGAACGCCTCGGGCCGGCGGGCGCATTCTTCGAGCAGAGTTGCTTCTGTTAGGGCCTCGCTCGGGCCGGGTGCAAATAGCTCGCGAAGCTCGATGGCGCCTTGGTCGCTAATGGTCTTGAAGTGGGAAGTCCGAAAATACGCTGGCTCAGTGCGGGCCAAGATAAACCCCGGTGCAACTTCGCGGGCCCAGCGATCCGTCCTCGCCGCTTCGTTATCGAGGTAGTACCTGAGTCCCAGGTACGCGAGTGTATCTCTGCGGCGGTATTGGTTCACCGAACGCACGGGAAGTCGTCCTGGGCGAGTCGTTTTCATTCGTCCGTCCGCACTAGATCGATACGCATCACTGCTAGTCCTACCCGAGCGATCTCAGAAGGTCGGAGCGGCGGCCTGAAATGCGCCGAGCAGGTCGCCATAGGCCCGGCTCCTGTCCCCGCGAAGTTGTGCTGGGGAAATCGCCCCCAGGCCGTGCGCACGCGCTCTCCCAGCGACTGGAGTAATCCCCCTTGAGCCGTGGCGCGATTCATACCAGGTTCGGTCCAGATGGCTACGCTGTTTTTTCCCGATGCGTATCGGAAAAGCTCTTCAATCTGGGGCTCCGCGTCCTTTCGCTTTCCTTGGCGTTCAAGGAACGCGTTGAAATTCGCGACCACAAGGAGTTTTTGAGGCACGTTATTCGACTTGATCGTCGCGCATTGGATCAGGGTTGTGTTGCTAAGCTGGTCGGTCACGTCCCAACGCAGAAATTCTTCTCGACGAAGATGGCCTGCGCTTCCAATGATGCGCGCAGCTCCTTAAGCATAGATGCCGCATGTACGCGGGCCGGGTCCGACAACTCAGCTCCGATCATCAAAACCTCGAGTGGCTGCCTTGGAAAAACCCCTTGAGCACGAAGCTCAGCAATTGTCGCGAGGATCGCGAAAGTAGCCGCTCCGGCCCCGCAAGGGGCGTCCGTAAGGCATAACTTGCCGCCTGCCAAGCTCCCTATCAGCGCATCTGAACAGTGGGTCACCACCCCATTTGGATCGAGCAATGCGAGTTCCATCCTCGGTGCCGAGCCGTCAAAAGCCTGGGCAAAGTGTTTGTCAGCCTCAGCCTGACTCAGGCCACCTACCGGTGGGTTGTTCGCATCCCTTGACTCGGATAATTCCCTGAGGTGGCACCTATCGATCAAAAGCTCATAACTCGTTGCGAGCGAAGGTGGAATCAGAAGAAGATCGAGTTCCCGTGACCATAACGTTGCAGGGATAAGTCCAGGGTCTAGGAGGCGATGATTACGAGGGACCATGCAGGCATATTACTAAGGTATTGACCCAACTGCGCTCAATTTTGCCCCTCTCAATTTTGCCCCAGCGGTCCTCACTTTACCAGCGCGCGCAAGTTATCCTTCTGTCGGAGGGCGAACGCCAAGCGGCCAATGCTTAATGGACCGATTCAAATCGCAATTTCCTACTGTGGGGACTCTTGTGGGGACCTTTGGGCGCGAAATAGAGCGACCAAATAGGGAAACAGGGTTGGTCTAATTGTGGGGAGTTTTGTGGGGACTTTCGAGTTTCCCAGGAAGGCGAGTAAGGGCGAGGCAGTTGGTTGAAGTGTGGGGAATTTTGTGGGGACTCCATGTACAATTGCGCCAATTCTGGTGCAACTCAAAATAACTTGGTACAACTCGCAAACTCGTTGACCTATCGGGTGTTGCAGGGTTTTCTGTCTTCCAATCAACAAGTTGCAAAAACGTTCAAATACGGCTCTTAATCAGTAGGTTGGGGGTTCGATTCCCTCACGGCTCACCACCTGACATTTTGATCCTGATGCAGTTATCTGAGGGGAATTATTCTCCTATCGGGTTTTAACAAGACGGCTGAGTTGTAGAATAAAAGGAAAGACGATCAAACGACAAAGCGTATACGACCCATTGGAACGTTTGTCCTACCCGCTATTCCCGCTGGTTACCTGACACTTCTCCTTCTTTTCAGCCGACAGTCAGATTGGAGCCGATCGAGACAACAACCTCCGGCCATGACTCATAACCGGGGGCCCGGCGCTGCACCGCAAGCTTAAGATTCGGCAGACGTAACCTATTCGCCCCGAGACTCGTCATGATGTATTACACGTCTTTCTCTTCAGGTCCAAATGTGGGATAATTTCGCGTCCAACAGATTACAGGAACACATGAGCAAAGTTCGTAATTTCCTACTGTTCACTGCACTTTCGTCTGCCCTGGTTCTGGGGGGATGTAGCGGGGGCGACGCGCCAGCGCACGGCTCAACAACCAGCGGAGAGGTTGCGCGCCCGGCGTCCAGCACTGCAGTGCCGGTCGTCGTGGGACGAGCCGAGCGGACGACCGTTCCTATCGAACTAACCGCCATTGGCACCGGCAGGGCTTTTCAAACCGTCTCTGTGGAATCTCAGGTTGCCGGAATTGTGAGCGAGGTGCATTACCGGCAGGGTCAGCTTGTCCGGAAAGGCGACCTTCTGGTCACGCTGGATAAGGACCCCTTCCGCGCCGCTCTCGCCCAGGCTGAAGCGGCGCTCGCCCGGGATAAGGCCCAGGCCCAACTGAGCCAGTCGGAGCTTCAGCGCAGCCAGAGCCTCTATAAGGAGGGGATTGTTTCTCCACAGCAGTACGACCAATCGCAGGCAACCTTTTCAGGAGCCCAGGCCGTTGTTCGCGCGGACGAGGCCGCTATCCAAACCGCCAAAATTCAACTTTCCTATTGTTCCATCTACGCCCCCATCAGCGGTGTCACGGGAGAGCAACTCGTCGCTCCCGGCGCGACGGTCAAAGCCAATGACGTCCCAACGCTGGTGGTCATCAACCAGGTGGAACCCATCTACGTCAATTTTTCTGTGCCCCAGCAATATCTGGAACCCATTAAGGATTCCATGGCCCGCTCTCGCTTGCGAGTCCAGGCCACCCCGCCCGAGGGCGCTAAACCTGAAACAGGCGTTCTGACTTTTGTGAACAACACGGTTGATACAACTACCGGCACCATCCAGTTGATGGCGACCTTTCCCAACGGGGACCATCGTCTCTGGCCCGGCCAGTACTCGAATGTGGTACTGAACCTGGGGGAGCAGCATAATATACTGGTGGTGCCGTCTCAATCCGTGCAAATGGGGCAGCAGGGCGATTACGTTTTTGTGGTCAAGCAGGACAAGACCGTTGACGTGCGCCAGGTGAAGGTGGGACAGACCGTCAACAACCAGACAGAAATTGTGCAGGGGCTCGCCCCGGGCGAAACGGTGGTTACCGACGGTCAGGTGCGCCTGGTCCCCGGAACGAAGGTTTATTTCGCCAAGTCCCTGTGACGAGGCTGGAATGTCATGAATCTCTGCGAACCTTTCATTCGTCGGCCAGTCATGACCACCCTCGTGATGCTGGCGATTCTCCTCTTTGGCACCATCGGCTACCGCTACCTGGCCGTCAGTGATCTGCCCAACGTCGATTTCCCCACCATCGAGGTTTCCGCCGGGCTTCCAGGCGCCAGTCCGGACACGATGGCCTCGTCCGTGGCGACGCCTCTGGAAAAGCAATTCACCACCATTGCCGGCCTGGATTCGATGACCTCCACAAGTTCCCTTGGCAACACCTCAATCACCCTGCAATTTGATCTCAGCCGAAACATCGATTCGGCCGCGCTCGACGTACAGTCGGCCATTTCTGCAGCCGCCAATCAACTTCCGGCGAACATGCCATTTCCGCCGACACTGCGAAAGGTAAATCCGGCGGACCAGGCCATCTTTATGCTGGCCGTAACTTCCCCGACCCTTCCGCTCTACAAAGTCGACGAATACGCTGAAACTCTCGTCGCAGAGCAGATTTCAATGATTCCCGGGGTGGCCGAGGTTGAGGTCCATGGCTCGGCCAAGTACGCTGTGCGCGTCCAGGTGAACCCCAAAGCCCTTGCCAGCCGCCAGATCGGGATTGACCAGGTCGAGCAGGCCATTCGCAACGCCAACGTTAACATGCCGATGGGGACGCTTTACGGCGCCCACAAAGCCTTTAATGTGGAATCCAACGGGCAGCTTTCTGATGCTCAGGTCTACCGGCCCCTGGTCGTCGCTTACCGCAACGGGGCCCCGGTGCGCCTCGACCAGGTGGCGACCGTCATTGACGGAATCCAGGATAACTATGTTGCGAATTGGATCAACGGCGTTCCCGGTATCCTGCTGGCCGTCCAGAGGCAGCCCGGCACCAACACTATCGACATCGTCAAGGAAATCCGCAAACTTCTGCCGCGCTTTTATTCGATCCTCCCGCCCTCAATCCATCTCTCTATCGAATACGATCGCTCCGTTTCCATCGAGGAATCCGTCAACGACGTCAAATTCACACTGGTGCTTGCCATTTTCCTGGTGGTCCTAGTCATCTTCCTCTTCCTGCGGAATGCTTCTGCAACCGTCATCCCGAGCGTGGCCCTGCCCATGGCCATTATGGGCACGTTCGCCGTCATGTACCTGCTGGGGTATACCATTGACAATCTCTCCCTGCTGGCCTTGACCCTCTCGGTAGGTTTCGTCGTCGACGACGCAATTGTGATGCTGGAGAACATCGTGCGGCATCTGGAGATGGGCAAGACGCCGCTCCAGGCCGCGCTCGACGGCTCAAGGGAAGTTAACTTCACAATTCTTTCGATGACACTCTCCCTGGCCGTCGTCTTTCTTCCTGTCTTTTTCATGCCCGGCGTATTCGGCCGCCTGCTCCATGAATTTGCCGTCGTTATTATTTCCGCCGTGCTGGTTTCCGGCGTTGTATCCGTCACACTCAGCCCGATGCTCGCCCGCCACTACCTGCGTCCCCAGCACAAGAAGCGTGAACGGTGGCTCTATCGCAAACTGGAAAACATTCTGGACATCGCGCTCCGCTGGTATGGATGGACACTCCGCTGGGCCTTGCGCCATCGCGTTGCGGTGATGATCTTTGGGGCGCTGGTCCTGTTGGGAACCGCCTGGGAGTTCTGGAAAATTCCGAAGGGTTTTCTGCCGAGCGGCGACTCGGGACGGATTGCGGTGGCAACAGAGGCCAACCAGGGAATTTCCTTCGATGCCATGGAGTTGCATCAGCAAGCCATCAATCGCATCTTAAAGGCTGATCCGAGCGTGGTCCAGTTTTTCTCGGGCATCGGCGGAGGGTTCAACAACGGCATGAACAATGGCCACGCCTTCCTCCACCTGCTGGACCGTCCCAATCGCCCCTGGACCCACAGTGCCACGTATGATCATCTGGTTGCCCGCTACGGCCACGTCCCCGTCCTGGATTCTGTAGTTCGATGGATTCGCCCGGTCTATGAGCACCACATGACCATCGACGACGTCATCCATGAATTGCAGCCAAAGGTGGACAGGGTCCCGGGAATTCGCGTCTTCTTGACAAACCCGCCTTCCATCCGAATAGGCGGGCACATGACCAAGAGCCTTTACCAGTTCACTCTCTCGAGCCCGCAGGCCGACGACCTCTACGCTTACGCTGAGAAGTTTGAAACAAAAATGAGGGATTTGCCCGGCCTTGAGGACGTCACGAGCGACCTCCAAATCAAGAACCCCCAGGCTAATGTAGTGGTCGATCGGGACAAGGCGGCGGCGCTTGGAGTAAGCCCGCAGCAGGTTGAAGACGCTCTCTACAGCGCCTACGGCCAGCGGCTTGTTTCTCCCATTTACACTTCGAGTGATGAATACTGGGTGGTGATGCAGGTCCAGGACCAGTTCCAGAGCGA
>DASSJE010000057.1:0-9261 GCA_035691365.1 Terriglobia bacterium | reverse complement strand
CGGGTGGTGGCCGCCAGGCCGCTTGCCATGTATTACACCATCGGAGACACTTTCGGTCTCGATTCTGTCCTTGAGCATGCGTCAGACATGACGATTCTGGCCCCGCAATGTTATTGGGTAGACCAGAATGGAAACATCCAGGGAAGCATGCCCCCGGCCGTGTCGGAAGCGGCCAGGCGAACAAAGTTGCCGGTGATGGCCCTGATTTACAACCAGGATTTTGATCGGCGGGTCGCTTCAGCGCTCCTCCACCATCATCCTCTGCAAATACGCCTTATTCGGAAACTCGTGGAGATTGCCCGACAGGAAAACCTGCTGGGCGTTCAGCTTGATTTCGAAAATATTGATCCTAACGACATCAACCTCTATACCCGGTTCGTACATGAGGTGGCAAGGGAGTTCCATCGCGATGGGCGGCTGCTAAGCGTCGCCGTCGTTCCGCGTTTCCTGGACTCCATCCCCGGCCGATGGGCGGCGGCTTATGATTATCCCGGGCTGGCCAGCGCAGCCGATTTCCTGACCCTGATGGCCTACGACAATTCCGGCCGCCTTGGTCCGCCCGGCCCGATTGCGGGCTACGACTGGGTGAAAAGCGCGCTGGATTATGCCGTCAGCCGCGTTCCGCCCGACAAGTTGCTGCTGGGCATCGCCCTCTACGGCCGCGAGTGGACCAATAACGGGCGCAGGATCGAGGCGCACACGATGCCCTACCCCAAAACACGTGCGCTGCTCAGCCGCCTTTCACTCACACCGCAATGGGACGAGAGGCAACGCTCGCCCTGGTTCGAATACCGGACTGATGGAGCTATCTGCAGAGTGTGGTATGAGAACGCCCGCAGCCTTCAGGAAAAGCTCAGGCTGGAGGAACGTTATCAGCTTCGAGGCTTCGCCGCCTGGAGGCTGGGAATGGAAGATCCCAGCATCTGGCCAATATTTTCAGCAATGCGTGGTGGCCAGCCGCTGGTGAACGGGAGGTCTGAGGCACCTGGTTTTTGATCCGGGCCAAAGACCTCCAGCAATTTCGTTTTCGGAGGCGAGATTAGGGAGCGACTCTCTCTTTTGCCTCACAGGCAGCCCGTCATCCAGCCGATATTAATATGGGAAAACGAAAGGCCCTCATGAATTTTCGATTTCGGCGCCCGGCCCTTTTCGTCCTCGTTTTGGCAGGCGCCATCGCCTACGGTTATTTTTCAGGGTACGAACAACAGGGCCATGTCGAACGCCCTCCGACGGTTCCAATCACCATTTCCGGCGCCTCGTCCATTCAGGGACCGTATTTCTCTGATCGTGACCGCATTGCCGACCGAATCATCAGCGCTATCAATCACACCCGGAACACCCTGGATATCGCCGTCTATAGCATTACTCAGCCGGATATTGCGGCGGCCATTCAGGCCGCCCAAAGGCGGGGAGTAAAAGTGCGGATTGTCACCGATGCCGGGCAGTCCATCGGCGAGCATTCAGAGGTCAGGTATCTCCAGTCTGTGGGTGTTTCCATTCGGCTCAGCGAAGGATTTCGGGGGCAGCGTTCATTAATGCACAACAAGTTCGCTGTTTTTGACGGTTACCAGGTGGAAACCGGCAGCTACAACTGGACCACGAGCGCCACCAACTACAACTTTGAAAACGCTATCTTCATTCGCGATCCCAAAGTCTCAGCGCGATACCAAGAAGAGTTCCTACACATCTGGGCGCAGGCCAGGTAATATCTGCCCCGCTGCTCCGCTTCGCACACGCCAGGCAGCCGGAACGCGGGATTCACTTCTTTTGCAAGGCCGGCAGGATGTACTTGGTAATCAGCGTGTCGTACTCCTGGCGGGCCTCGTCCGTAATCGGCGCAGGAGCCAGCGGCCCGTCGGCAGTCGCCTGCATGTATAAATCACCCGTCTCGCCCAGAGGTCCAGGATTGATCTTTTCAAATTCAGTGTCGTCGGATTCCCCGAAGTCATAAATCTGCTTGAGGTCGTAAGTGCCCATTTGGTCAGGAGTCAGTTTGCCTACGCTCCGCACGTAAACCCGGAACCGTCCAAAAAAACGGCTCTTGTCATAATCCACCCGAATCACATGCTGGAGCTGGTTCGACGGATTCTGCGGGTCTACGTACAGGTCTGCAAGCAGGTAGTAATCACTCAGCTTGCCGCCATAGGAGTCGTCTAACAACTGAAAGACTTTGTAAGTGGGATCATCCGGGCTGACGGATTGGGCCTTCTTCTTTTTCGCCCAGGCCGATGGCACAGCAACACCGAACAGGATGATGGTTGTTACGATGACCACCGAATACTTCTTTCTCAAATCACCCTCCCTCCGTCCTGATCATGAAATGATGAAGTTCGGTTTGGACGGCACGACCGCACGAAAAAAAGCATACCACGGTTTCCCGTAACGTCAACACCAGCTGCCGCGGTCAACGTCCTGCGGGAATTCGCCGCGGGAACGCCGCGTTTGGGTGCAGAAGGGCAGGATTAGGGATTGCCGCCTGTCCCGGCCCGAGGTGGCGGCCGCTAGCCTCCCTGAGTGGGCCATGGCAGGAACCTACAGCATTCAGCACGAGGCAGCGGAAAACTTCCAAACCAACCAATCGGAATTTAACATTCGCAAAGCACCGTTCGAAGGACCATTCGATTCCTCGCCGCGAGGAAGCCTTCGGAACATCCGCAATCCGGTTCAGCGGTTCTCGTGCCCCATTCCCGCTTACTCATACAGCAGATACTTTGCGCGCATCTGCCGGAATTTCATCAGGGGGTCCTGCCAGAGGTATTCAATGCGTTCGGGATCGAAATCGTTTCGGATGTCGTCAACAACCCATTGCGCCCCCACCAGGGGAAGCGTCTTATCCAGTTCAAATTTTTTGGGATAAAGTTGATGGAGAGCCGAGGCCAGCTCGACGCCGAGTTCCGGCGCGTCAAGCGCCTGACGGTCCACCAGATAGATCTGGACGCCGTGGCAAACTTGTCCTGCAAATTTGCTGCTCCTGGGCGTGAAATCCATCGGCAGAAAGCGTACTCCCTGAATGTCGCGTGAATTCAGATAAACTGCCAGCCACTTTCCATCAACCCACGGTGCGCCCAGCAATTCAAAGGGCGTGTCCGTCCCCCGGCCAACACTGATGTTGGCGCCTTCAATCATTCCGACACCAGGATAGAGAATCGTCTCGGTCAGCGAGCGCAGGTTGGGGGAAGGGTCCTTCCATTCCAACCCGGTCTCATCGAGCCAGTCCGTCCGCTCCCACCCCTGCATTTTGATCACGTGCAGATCAGCGCCCAGGCGTTCCTCGCTGTTGAACATTTCCGCCAGTTCCCCCATCGTCATGCCGTAGCGGATGGGCAGCGGGAAATATCCGACGAACGATCGCAAATCCGAATCAAGAATCGGCCCCTGGACAATGGACCCGCCGAGCGGGTTGGGCCGGTCCAGCACGTAGAAAGCGAGGTGGTCTTTGGCCGCCGCGTCCATGCAATATGCCATGGTGGTGATGTAGGTGTAAAAGCGCACGCCCACATCCTGAATGTCGAACACCAGGGCGTCCAACCTGGTGAGCATCTGGGCCGTGGGCCTGCGGGTCTTGCCATAAAGGCTGTAAACGGGCAAGCCTGTGACAGGGTCCGTGGTGGACGCTACGGTGCTGTCCGCTTTGGTCCACAGGCCGTGCTCCGGGCTGAAGATCGCTTTAAGCTGGACTCCGGGCGCGTGGTTCAGCAAATCAATTGTCCGTTGATCGTCGGAATCCACCCCCGTCGCGTTGGTGATGAGGCCAACGCGCAAGCCCTTCAGGGGGGCAAAGTGCTCCTTTTCCAGAACATCGATTCCTGTCCTCACATTGCCGTTCCGCAATCCGCTGACGCGGTAACTCCTCATCAGCTCGTAATAGCCGGTCAATGACTTGTGGGAGTCCAGGACGCGTTGGTCGGAAATCGTCCCCAGGGCAGCCGCGACGGCAGTGTCAATCATCGACCGCAGTGCAACCACGTCACCTGTCCCATTGGGGTGGACGCGGTTCGAGAGGAAAACAACATAGGTTCGAGTGACAGGATCAATCCAAATCGATGGCCCCGTAAAGCCCGTGTGGCCAAACGATCCAACGGGAAAAAGCTCGCCGCGATTGGATGCAAAGGGTGAAGCGATGTCCCAGCCAAGCCCGCGCACCGCCATTTTGTCCACCGGCGATTGCGGCGTTGTCATCTTTTCCACCGTGAGGCGGCTCAGGATGCGGACTCCGTGGTAAACCCCGCCGTTCAGCAGCATCTGACAAAAAATGGCGAGGTCATGGGCGTCAGAAAAAAGTCCCGCATGCCCGGCTACGCCCCCCATCCGGTACGCCGTCGGGTCGTGGACCTCGCCCCAAAGAATGGGACCCGTGGTTCCATTGATGTGCTGGGTTGGCGCGATTCGGTAACGTAACGATGCTGGGGGAATAAACATGGTGCTCGTCATCCCCAGCGGCTTGAAAATGTGCCGCTCGCAATAGATGTTGAGCGGCTCCCCGCTGATGCGGTGGACCAGTTCGCCCAGGGTTTCAAAGTTGATGTCGCTGTACAAGAAACGCGTTCCGGCGGGATATATGGGAGCGGTGTCAACAATCATCTGCATCGCCGTGTCATAACCGGACCAGTCGGAGCTGAGATTCAGGTCAGGCGGCAGGCCGGAATAATGGGTCATCAACTCCCGGACCGTGATGTTCTGTTTGCCGTTGGTCCCGAACTCCGGCCAGTATTCGGAAACGGGGTCATCCAGACGAATCTTGCCTTCCTGGAATAGCTGCATAATAGCTGTGGTGGTCGCCACAATCTTGGTGCACGACGCCATGTCGTACATCGTGTCCATGCGCACAGGGAGTCTTCTGGGAACCAGCCTACGATAGCCGATGGCATGCCGGTAAACGACTCTGCCGTCGTGGCCCACCACAATCACGGCCCCGGGAAGCCTGCCCTGTTGCATGGCCTTTTCCAATACTTCCGGCAACTGCCGGAGGCGTCCGGCAATAGTGGTCGAACTCCTGCCGGGTCGGTGGCGGCGAACCTGCGCAGGCATGGCCGCTGGAGCAACCAGGGTTATGACAAGGAATAGGAAAAAAGCTTTGAAACCTTGAATTATATGCATTCCACGCTCCCCCTTGATTTATTGATGCGAGTAAAGCATTTTGCTATAAACTCAGGGGTTCGTGTCAAACAAAGATTCGATGACAGGTGAGGCCGCGACGCAGGAAATGAAATCTGCATGGCGCAATTGCGCACCAATAAAACCCCGACTGAATGGCCCACATAAGAATGTCCGGAATTGGTACACTGTTAGGTTGCAGGACGGTTGATGATTAAAGTATCAGGATTTTGGCCACGCGAGGAGAGAGCGTTTGCCACGGTTGGATTGATAAATCCCTCCTGGTTTGGCTGGACCTTAAACTGATTTTTGATTTTGAATGTGGAAAGACGCACCGGGTATTCCTGCAGTCCGCCTGAAATGAAAAGCCCATCAAGAGAACGTATCACCGAAAGAAAGAACCCTGCTGCCGACTCCCTCGATACAAAGAATACGGGGGAAATTCTTGTCTTGATGAACCGCGAAGACCAGAAGGTTGCTGTGGCAGTAAGAAAGGCATTGCCGCAGATCACCCGGGCAGTTGACCTGGCTGCCAATGCTATGGCGAAGGGAGGCCGGCTGATTTATCTGGGCGCAGGAACCAGCGGACGGCTCGGCGTGCTGGACGCATCCGAATGCCGGCCAACATTTGGTACCGACAAAGTAACGGCCATTCTCGCGGGGGGCTCCAAAGCAATGTTCAAGGCCGGCGAGGGCGTTGAAGACGATCCGGCCAGCGCGCGCCGGGACCTGGAACGCATCGGCCTGAACCGGAAAGACGTTCTGGTGGGAATTGCCGCCAGCGGCCGGACTCCCTACACTCTTGAAGGGTTGCGCTACGGAAAACGCAAAGGGGCGGCAACCGTCGGCGTCACGGCCAATCCCGACTCTCCCATGCGAGGGCTCCCGGACGTCGAAATTGCCGTCAATGTAGGGCCCGAGGTGATTGCCGGTTCAACCAGGTTGAAAGCCGGGACGGCCCAGAAACTTGTGCTCAACATGCTTTCAACGGCCACGATGGTGAAGCTCGGGCGCGTTTTCTCCGGATTGATGATCCATATGGAGATGAAGAATGAAAAGCTCCGGGAACGCGGGCGCTCCATCATAGTGAAGGCCACGGGAGCTGATCCTGCAAAAGCCGCGCGAGCGATGGCGGCCTCAGGGTCCAACCTTCCCGCCGCTCTCCTGATGATCTGGAAGAACATCCCCAGGAAGGAGGCTCTCCGCATTCTGAAACGGGAGCCCAACACCGCGCGCACACTTCGAAAGGCGCGCGCAGAATATCTTAAAGTCCAGGCTCACGCTCGCCGCACAACAGCCTCCAGGGGGAAATCATGAAAGCTGTCAAAGCTATCATTGCGGGGACCATCTTTACTCCGGCGGAAGAGATCCGCAATGGCGTGATCCTGGTTGAAGGCCACCGGATCGCCAAAGTCGGCCCCCGCGAGCAGGTGAAAATCCCCCAGGGCGCGGCGGTCATCGACTACCAGGATCGCACGGTGGTTCCGGGCTTCATTGATATCCACATCCACGGCGCCGTCGGTTATGACCTGATGGAGGCCACCCCTGAAGCGGTGGCGGCCGTGGGCAAGTACCTGGCGCGCCACGGAACAACCTCCTACGCGGCAACCACCGTGGCGGCAAGCTTGGAAAGAACGCTCAACGCTGCCAAAGGGCTGGGGGAAATTATTCGAGCTTCCAACAGTTCCCATGTGGTCTCCGACAAGATTTCCGGCGCACAGCCGGTTTGCATTCATCTCGAGGGCCCATTCCTGAATGTGAAGCGGCGAGGCGCGCACCCGGCATCGCAGATTCAGAAGCCTTCCATAGAATTACTTGCCCGGTTCCTGGATGCGGCGGATGGCACGGCGCGCATATTGACGCTTGCGCCAGAGCTTGAAGGCGCGCTCGCAGTGCTGGAGTACGCGCGGAGCAAAGGCCTGAAAGTCGGCATCGGGCACTCGAACGCGAATTACGAAGAAGCCAAAAGCGCCATCGAAGCCGGAGCAACCCATGCCGTTCATTGCTTTAACGCCATGCGTCCTTTTCTGCATCGCGACGCGGGAATCGTCGGGGCGGTGCTGACAGATGACCGCGTGAGCGCCGAGTTGATCTGCGACGGCATCCACGTGGAGCCCACAGCCATTCGCCTGATGGTGCGGCAAAAGGGAGTGGAACGCCTGATTCTGGTGAGTGACAGCCTGAGCGGCGCAGGCATGCCGGACGGCAACTACCGCCTGGGCAATTTCACCGTACACGTGGCCGGCGGGGTGTGCCGCACGGTTGATGGCAATCTGGCAGGAAGCACCATCATGCTTGATGCCGCTTTGCGCAACCTTTCAGCTTACACCGGTCTCAGTTATAAAGATTGCCTGCCGTGCGTTACAAGCAATCCGGCCAGGATCCTGGGGCTCGAAACCAGGAAGGGTGTGATTGCTTCACGCGCAGACGCGGACCTGGCGGTCCTTGACCAGGAATTTTATGTAACCCAGACCTACGTTCGAGGCCGGCCCGTTCTTTAGTCCCCCGCGCCCGGACACTGGAAGCGAATATGGATAAATTTCTGATCACCGGCGGCCTCCCACTTGAAGGGCAGGTCACCATCAGCGGCGCCAAGAATGCCGCCCTGCCTGCCATGGCGGCGGCATTGCTCACGGCGGAGCCGATTGTCTTGCGAAATGTGCCAAGGGTCCGCGACATCGGAACCATGCGCAGCCTGATGGACGAGCTGGGCGTGGATTCATCTGTGACCCATGAAGAGCACGGCAACCGGGTGGAAATTGAAGCACGCCGGCTTCTAAACCCAATGGCTCCCTATGAGCTGGTCAAGCAGATGCGCGCCTCCATCCTGGTCCTTGGACCGCTGGTGGCCCGTTTTGGGCATGCGCGCGTATCGTTGCCGGGCGGATGCGCCATCGGAGCGCGGCCCGTCAATCTCCACATCAAGGGATTGGAAAAACTTGGGGCATCGATTCAGATTGAGCACGGTTACATCGACGCGCGGGCTGACCGGCTCCGCGGCTCAGTTTTCGCTTTTGACGTGGTTTCCGTAACCGGGACCGAAAACCTGATGATGGCGGCCGCACTCGGAGACGGTGAAACCGTTCTGGAAAATGCGGCGAGAGAGCCGGAAATTGTTAATCTTGCCGAATTACTGATCAAAATGGGCGCCCGGATCAATGGAGCCGGGACCGACGAGATTCGAATTCAGGGAGTGAGCCAGTTGCATGGCGCCGAGCACGAAGTCATCCCTGACCGGATTGAAGCAGGGACCTTCCTGGCAGCGGCCGCAATTACAGGTGGACATCTCGTGCTTGACCATGTGAATCCTTCCCATCTAAGCGCCGTGATCAATAAGCTTACCGAAGCCGGCGCGCAAATCCGCGAATCCGGACCGGGAAAACTGGAAGCTTCAGCAGGGCACGCCATTCGCGCAATCGACGTAACCACCAAAGAATATCCCGGCTTCGCCACGGACATGCAGGCACAATATATGGCGCTGATGACCCAGGCTCAGGGCCCTTCCGTGATTACCGAAACAATCTTCGAGAATCGTTTCCTTCACGCCCTGGAATTGATGCGGATGGGAGCGGATATCGCCGTAAATGGCCGCCGCGCAGTGGTGCGAGGCAAAACACCTCTGAGCGGGGCCAACGTGCAGGCCTCCGACCTGCGCGCGAGCGCATCTCTGGTCCTGGCAGGCCTTGCGGCCCAGGGTGAAACGCTCATCGATCGCGTCTATCACATCGACCGTGGCTATGAACGAATTGAGGAAAAGCTGAATCGCCTCGGTGCTAAAATCCAGCGTGTCTTTGACTAGTTTTCGGATTCAATACCCGCCGTGAAGCCGCCCTTTCCGAACACAGCGCGCCACCATCTCGAAGCTTGCGTGCAGCCCGGTTTCAGCCGCGCCGGCTGAAACTGAAACATTGGGGGTCTGCATGAGGGATGTGGGGTGAGAGGTTTGTAAATGCAAAGTGGGCGGCAGTCGTTTTTGACCGTCGCCCACTTTCCCTTCCGTTATCTGTTCTCTGACCGCCTCTTGCCTACGGGCAGCTGAATCCCGTCGGCGGTGTATATGGACTCGGCGTCCCAGGGTTCTCGTTGGCGTTCTCGATGTTCTCCGCGCAACCCGACGCGTTCGCCGCCGCTGCCGCCGCATTCGCTGCCGCCGTCGCCGCGTTCGCC
>DASSJE010000056.1:0-7232 GCA_035691365.1 Terriglobia bacterium | reverse complement strand
ATCTGCTGCGAATGACCCGCCAGGCACGCCTCTGCCAGGAACTCCTGGGTCAAAATTCAAACCGCCCGCTGAGCTGAAATTCCCGGCCCGTGCCTTCGGCCATAGTGATCGAGCCGAACTGGGGAGTATTCACAAAGTTGTTCGGGTAACCCCAGTTGCTATGGTTCAAAGCGTTGAAGGCTTCCGCGCGGAGAACAAATTGCACGCGTTCTGTGACGGCAAACTGCCGCTGCAAAGCCTGGTCGAGATTCACGAAGCCAGGGCCGAAGACGGTATTGACGCCGGCATTGCCAAAAGTGTAGGGAGCGGGCGCTGCAAAAGCCGCCGGATTGAACCACTGTGCGGTGGTGCGCGTGCCGGAGGCAAACACGGGCTGCCCCGTAACGTTGGCGCGAATGGGGTTCTGGCCGAGGAGCGTTCCGGCATTTGCCGTATCGCCAAAAACGGAGATCGTGAACGGCATTCCACTCTGCGCCGAGAAGATGCTGCCCAGGCTCCAGCCCGAGGTCAGCCGCCGGACGAAGGAACTGCTGCCCCATCCCGGGACGGTGTAGACAACGCTGGCAACAAAGCGATGCGGAACGTCCATGCCGTTGAGCCCTTTCTCAGCCGCCAGGTCGGCATTGTTTTGGGGAATTGCCGGTTGCATCATCGCCGAGCGGAAGTCGGGAGCGTCTGTGAGGCCCTTCGACCAGGTATAATTCGCCAGAAACGTCAGGCCGTGGCTGAACTCCCGGCGGACATCAATCCAGCCTGCGTCATACCAACTGTTGGCCGTGTTCTCGAGATAGTTGATGGCCGAAACGGGAAATGTATCGCTCTGGATGGCGAAGTTTTCAGGGTTATCGCCGGCAAAGGAAGTGCCGGGAAGGAACGTAACAGTCTGATAGGGGCGCCGCGGCTGCACCGGCCCGGGGCCGGGCGGCGCGTTGTTGATCAAATGGGACCGTTGCAGATGGTAGCCCCGCGCGCCCTCGTAACCAACTTCCAGCACCATCTTGGCTGGAAGGGCCTTCTCGACGGTGAAGCTCCATTGGTTGATGTACTGCGCATGAGAATGCGGATCGAGGGCATTATAGCTCACCACAGTTTGACCCAGGACGGGAGGAGCGAAGTCAAAACCGAAAAGGCTGGGAATGTAGTTGTCACTCTGCCGGGTTTCAGAAAAAACATAAGGCGGATTGTGGCGCTGGTTGCACCATGTATTCATGTCAACCGGCGTAAAGAAGGTGCCGAACCCGCCGCGAAGGACAATCCCCATGCTGCGAATATGGTGAGCAAATCCAATGCGCGGGGCAAAATTCAGGCCATTGGGATACCACAGCCCCCTGGGCGTCCCTGCCTGTCCGCCGACAAAGGAGTAAAGCCGGTCGTTCTGAAAGACCAGGTTTGCACCCGGCTCGTCCAGATCAGACAAAGCGCTCATGTACTCGTAGCGCAAGCCGAGGTCAAGCGTGGTGGCATTCGTCACCTGCCAGGTGTCCTCGACATAGGTGTTTCCGTACCACTGCCTCAGGTTCATTTGGGGGATGCCGGCCTGGCGCTGCTTCACGACCGGAAGGCCCAGGAGAAAGCTTGCCAGGCCTGCGCCGGTGCCGTCGTTAGTGGCGGTCTGGGTGGTGAAGCCATTGGTAAACTGATAGAAGCCGCGGGTCTCAAAGAAGCCCCACATGGGCCAGAAAAAGGGAAGATAACCACCGCCAACTTTCAGCGAGTGATGGCCCTTCTGCCAGCTCCAGGTATCTTGCAGTTGAAGATAGGTGTCCCAGTCCTGCACCGGCGTGGCGTTAAAGGAGTCTCCAATCGGGCTATAACCCTGGACATTAAAATACGGCAGGCCCCAGGACCCTTTTCCTCCCCAGGAGACACCCTGGATCCCGAGTTGGGAAACATAGTCGTGGGTAAAGTTGTTCTCGGAAAACTCATGCATGGAGAGCCGCGACATGCCAAAGGAGAGATTATTGATCATGGTCGGCGAAAAGATGTGGGTGTAGGAGACGGTCAGGTTTTGGGCCATGTTGTCATCAAACAGCCCAAAGCCGGGCAGGAAGGCCGGCGTGAAGCCGCTTTCATGCTCGATGGAATACCGCCCAAACAAACTGTCGCCTTTTCCAAAGTTGCGATCGAGGCGAATCGTTCCCTGGTTCCACGGCTGTGTCGCCGTGCGCACATCCAGGTAATTGTTCGAGTCGAGGCCGCTCGAACCGGGTCCCATGCCCATCCCCATGCCGGCGGACGGCCCGAGGTTCGGCAAGGGAATAAGCTTGAGCGCTCCAGACGCCACCGAGCTGATCATCGAGGGCGGAATGATGTCTCCCGAAAAAGGGGCGCGGATAATTTTGGGGTTGCCGGCGCTTGCAGGTTGCGCCGGGTTGTAATTGGGGTTGGGCGAAGAGCTGAAAGGATTATAGATTGTATGCCCGCTCATGCTGAAGTCGCCTTGGCGCTCCGCCGCCGTGGGTACGGTGTCAATTTGATAGACCTGATTGCTGAACCGGAACCCTTCATAATTCGCGAAGAAGAAAGTCTTGTTTTTCTGGATGGGCCCGCCGAGAGAAGCGCCGAACTGGTTCTGGGTAAGGTGCGGAACGTTGGTGGAATTCCAGACCCGGGCATCGAGGGCCGTGTTGCGGAAGTATTCATAGACCGTGCCGTGAAGTTGATTGGTGCCGGAATGGGTAATCATGTTGACTTGCGCCCCGCCGGCGCCTCCAAACTCCGCCGAGTAGCTGCCCGTCTGCACCTTGAATTCCTGGATGGCATCGGGAGAAGGGCTCAGCGACAATGTCCAGAAGGTTGGGTCCGAATCCGTTGTCCCATCCAGCAGATAGTAGTTCGCGTTGGCGCGGTTTCCGGCCGCGGTGAACTCCGTGCCCTGGCCGGGACGCCAATAGAGCTGGTTCTGATTTCCGTCCTGAACTCCCATGCCCATGTTTGTGGTTGTGGCGGGAGCCAGGATGGCCAGGTCCAGAACGTGCCGGCCGTCCAGGGGGAGTTGCCGGGTCAAGGTGGGGTCAATGACTTCGCCCAGAGTAGCGTCGGTGGTCCTGAGAGGAAGAGGCGCACCCTTGACGACCACCTGCTGCGTCTGGCTCCCGACTTGCAGCGTCAGGTCGAGCCGCAGCCCCTGATTGACCGCCAGCACAACGGTGTGCAGTTCGCTTTGGAAGCCGGGAGCTCCCACGCGCAATTGGTAATTGCCCGGGTTCACGTCAGGAAATGTATAAAAACCTTTGCCGTTGGACACCGTGCTGCGCTGGAGTCCGGTGGTGGAGGAGATCAGGGTCAGGCTGGCGCCGGGTATGGCCGCTTTTTGAGCGTCAAGCACTTCTCCGCTGATGGAGGCAAAATTGGCCTGAGCAAGTGCGCTTGCCAAAGGCATGAAAACCAGCACCGCGCCGCAGATCAGCCACCTTAGCGGCCGGCAAAGGAAAGTAGCGCTCTTCGAATGCCGTCGCCCGGGAATCGCCGGGAACATCACGGACAGGGGTCCATTGCATGCCATCTTGGGTGAGCCTCCTTCGTTCTCCTGTTTACCGCCGCTCTCGCGAAGCGCGCTCATCGTGCGCAGGACATAACCGGGCGGGCGCATCTGGCCCATGTTTAGAGCAACGCCGGCGCCCTTCAGGCGAGCGACGAATCGGGAATCTTGTCCCGACCGAAGACCCTGAAGCCCGACGATAATCCGAGTGACATGCCGGTTAAGTTTCTGAATGACCAGGTCACGGGCTGTGCTCGGATATAAAACTTAAAGGGATGACCGCCCCAAGTGACGTTTGCGCCACGTGCGGCTAAACGTCACTACGAGGCTATCTGCAGAGCGTTGAAGGATCAATAACCCATAAGGGCAGGCGGGGCCATTAAAAAGTACTACTGCGCCGCCGAATCGAAATGTAGGGATGGTGCAACAGATTGTTTACTGTTCTAACTTTTGAACTGCTCGTCCACTTCAATCTGCCAGCCGCTGGCCAGGCTGTTGGTTTCATTGGCCATGCCCACCACGGCCAGCAGTTCGGCCAGCATGGAGCCGGTCATGCCGGCTTTGCGGGCGCTGGCGGTGTGCGAGGCGATGCAGTAGCTGCACTGGTTGGTGATGCTCACGGCCAGGTAGATCATTTCCTTCGTCAGTCGGTCGAGCTGGCCCTCGCCCATGATCTGCCTGATGCTCTCCCACGTGCGCCGCAGCGTCGCCGGATCGTGCGCCAGCGCCTTCCAGAAATTGTTGATCCAGTCCGTCTTGCGCGTCGCCATGATGTCGTCATAAACCGCCCGCACTTCCGGACTCGCGTCCCTGTATTCAATCAGGCCCAGCGTTGCCATTGCATCCTCCCTTGCCGCGATTTTCGAATGCCGCCCCTCAATTCTATCGCATGGACCTTCTCACGCCGGCGCGATCAGGAATTCAAAGTTGTCGCCGGTGGAAGAGAGCGGACGCTCGGCGTGAAGACGCCCGCGGCACAATTCAAGCTGCGCCGCAGTCTTTCGCTTCGCCAGGTTGACACGCGCCTGCGCGCCGTGACAGAGTCAGGTAGCGCGAGCTTCGGCTTTCGAGGTGCGCGTTTTTTCTGCGGAAAAGCGCGCTGGGGCGCCACTTTATCATCCGCCGCGTTCCGCTGGTTCCACTCATTCCACACACGGAGGCCTGTTATGAATCTTATAAACCTGCGCAGTTATCTATTGATTGCCGCCGTTTTTGCAGCGTTGTCCTTCCCCGCCCTTTCGCCGGCCCAGCAGTCCGGAACGCCGCCGGCCACGTCCGCCCGGCGGGCGCAACAGCAATCGCATGAGCAACAGTTGCTGACGGACTTCGCCGACATGGCCCGCTTCCGCGACGCCGACCGCGAGCTGGCGCAGCCCGCTCCGGGCGAGAGTCGCGTGGTCTTCATGGGCGACTCCATCACGGAGGGCTGGGACCTGGCAAAGTCCTTCCCCGGCAAGCCCTACATCAACCGCGGCATCAGCGGGCAGACCTCGCCGCAAATGCTCATCCGCTTCCGCCAGGACGTCATCGATCTCAAGCCGAAGGTGGTGGTGATACTCGCCGGCACCAACGACATTGCGGAAAATACCGGCCCCATGACGCTGCGCCAGAGCGAGGGCAACCTCGCCTCGATGGCGCAACTGGCCCGCGCCAACGGCATCCGAGTGGTGCTCTGCTCGGTGCTGCCCTCGGTCCTTTTCCCGTGGCATCCGCAGGTGAAAAATGTCGCTTCCAGAATCGCGGCCCTCAACCAATGGATCAGGCCCTATGCCGCGCAGCACCATTACGTCTACGTGGATTACTATTCCAAAATGAAAGACACCGCCGGCGGTCTGCCGAAAAATCTCAGCCACGACGGCGTCCACCCCACGGCAGCCGGCTACGCCGTGATGGCTCCCCTCGCCCAGGCCGGAATTGAAAAGGCCTTGAAAGAAACTGGCCGGTGATTCATCAGGAGGGCCACAGGAGATTGAAACATTCGAGGCGGCGCAATTTTGCATCACCATCCGCCTCGTGTATTCTCAAAATAGTGCAGGTGTGCAACCCTGGATTGGCCAAGGCCCGCGCCCTTTGCAGGCCGGAACTGATTCAGAGGCTTGGGCCTGCACAATCGCGCCAGACGCCCTGGCAAACCGGCCCGTGAAGCCCGCCGTCCCTGCAGCGGAGCCATCGCAGCCAGCCACGTTTCATGACCATTATGACCAAATGGTATCAGGTCGAACCTCAGGCGGCAGTAAAAGAACTCGGAAGCAGCGCTGCCACCGGGCTGAGCAAGATTGAAGCAGCCCGCAGGCTTTCCGAGTTTGGCCGCAACGAGCTGACAGAAAGCGGAATCAAAAGTCCCTGGCTGATTTTCCTCGATCAGATGAAGGAACTGATGGTGATTATCCTGATCATCGCTGCCGTCATCTCGGCGCTTCTGGGAGACTACAGCGACGCCATCGCCATCGGGGCCATCGTTGTCCTCAACGCAATTTTGGGTTTTAGCCAGGAGTATCGGGCGGAAAAGGCAATGGCCGCGCTGAAGAAGCTGGCGGTGCCTTCCGTGAAGGTGCGCCGCGAGGGAGAAGTCGGCGAAGTTTCGGCAGCAGACCTGGTCCCCGGCGACATTGTTCTGCTCGAGGCCGGCAACTTTGTGGCCGCTGATTGTCGCGTGCTCGAAAGCGCCGACCTGCAAACGCAGGAGGCCGCGCTGACGGGTGAGTCGCTCCCCGTGCACAAAATCTGCGAAGCCCTCGTGCAACCTGACCTGGCGCTCGCGGACCGCCGCAACATGATTTACATGGGCACCTACATCACCGCAGGACGCGGCAAGGCCGTGGTTACAGAAACCGGCATGCGGACCGAACTGGGGCGGATCGCCGGAATGATCCAGAGCGTCAAGCAGGAAGCGACGCCGCTGCAAAAGCGCCTCGAGCAGCTCGGGAAAGTGCTGGCAGCCGCGGCCCTGGTGATTGTTCTGATTATTTTTGGGCTCGGCTGGATGCGCGGTGAAGATCTTAAGGTCCTTTTCCTGACCGCGGTCAGCATCGCCGTCGCTGCCGTGCCGGAGGGCCTGCCTGCTGTCATGACGATCGCGCTGACGCTGGGCGCCCAGCGCATGTTGAAGCGCCGGGTGCTCATCCGAAAACTTTCCGCTGTTGAGACCCTCGGCTCCGTCACCGTCATCTGTTCCGACAAGACCGGAACACTGACCAAAAACGAGATGGCCGCCACCGTCTTCCAGGTTGCTGACCGCAAAGTGGAATTGGATGGCCGCACTTCGGACAACTACCACCAGGCGTTCCCGGAACTCGGGCAGCCTGAGTTCAGCCTGATGCTGGCAGGAGCCGCGCTGTGCAATGATGCTGTGTTTCGGTCGAATGCCGGCGGGCCAGACTCGCCCGTTCCCCTGGGCGACCCTACTGAAACTGCCCTGGTCGTGGCTGCAGCGCGGTCGGGCATTCTGAAGCCTGAGATAGAACAACTCCTGCCTCGCGTGGTGGAGGTTCCCTTCACGTCGGAACGGAAGCGCATGACAACGATCCATCGTTATCCTGCCGCGCGAGGCCTGCTCCCTGCCGGACTTCAGATAGCCTGCCAGGAAAATTCTTCCCCGTTCATAGCCTTCACCAAAGGCGCCGTTGATGTGCTCCTGGGGCTATCGGAATCCGTATGGCTCAACGGGCGGCGTGAATCGTTGGATGGCCCCTGGCGCGCCTCTCTGTCTGCAGAAAATGACAAGCTGGCAGGCAACGGGATGCGCGTGCTC
>DASSJE010000055.1:0-9859 GCA_035691365.1 Terriglobia bacterium | reverse complement strand
ACGCGGCGCGGCAGGAATCGGAAAAGGACTCCGTTGTGGGGACAGAGCGGTTGCGGCAGGTACAGCAGGCGCTGGCCCGCGCGCTCGAGCGGTTGCGAGTGTTTGATGAGGAGAGCCAGCGACTGGAGGCGGAGCGACAGGCACTGCAATCGAAGCAGGTGGCGATACGCGCCCAGCTTGAAGCCGAGGAAGGGGAAAAAGTCCGGCTGGAGGCTGAAATCGCTTCCAGCGCCGAGCAGGTGGGTGTTGAACGCCAGCGGTTTGACCAGGGCGCGCAGACCCTGGCGCAGGCGCAGGCGCGCTTCAGCACGCTGCAGGAACGCACCCGAGCGCTTGCCGCTGAACGCGCGCGGCTGGACGCCCAGGGGCGCGAAATGGGCGACCGCATGGATTATCTTGCCCGGCAGGTGAGCGGCTGGGAAGAGAACCAGCGGCAACTGGCAGCGGAAGCCGAATCCACCCGTGCGCGCGATGCCGAGCTTGAAATTACGCACGCTCGGCTGAAGGAAGAGTTGCAGGCCGTGGGAAGCGAATTGCAGGCCGTTCGCGCTCGGCGGGACCAACTGCGTCCGCAGGTTGAGCAGGCCCGCGCCCGCTACGAAGCAGCGCGTGAGAAGCGTTCGGAAGTTGAAGTTTCACTGGCGCGTGCTGAATCTGACCGCGACCACCATGCCGGGCAGTGCCGGGAATCGCTGCAGCAGGAACCCGATGCCCTGCTGGCCGAACTGGCCGCAGAAGCATTCCTCGCGGGCGAAGCCCTCGAAACAGCGGAAGAGGAAGTTCGGCAGCTCAAGAAGAAAATCGAAAATCTTGGCCCGCTCAACATGATGGCGCTCGAGGAACTAAAGGAAGCCGAAGAGCGGTATGAATTTCTGGAAGGCCAGCGGCAGGACCTGCTTTCTTCCATCGAAGACACCGCGCAGGCCATCAAGGAAATCGACCGGCTTTCACGCCTGCAGTTCATGGAAGCCTTCAATGCCATTAACACGCACTTTGCAGAATCGTTCCGGACGCTTTTTGGCGGCGGCATCGGCCAGTTGCGGCTGACCGATGAGGAAGATCCCGACAGCGGGTTCGACATTGTGGCCCAGCCGCCCGGCAAGCGCCTGCAGAACATCCTGCTGCTTTCGGGCGGCGAAAAAGCGCTGGCCGCGCTGGCGCTGCTGATCGCCATCTTCCGCTACACGCCCAGTCCCTTCTGCGTGCTGGATGAAGTGGACGCACCGCTCGATGACACGAACGTCGGCCGCTTCACGCGCCTGATCCGCAAGATGAGCTCGGCAACACAGTTCATCCTGATTACCCACAACAAGACCACCATGGAAATCGCCCGCGCCATCTACGGCGTCACCATGGAAGAACCCGGCGTCTCAAAGCTGATCTCGGTGCAACTGGAAGAATTCGAGGAAGAGCCGGTGGCCGTGACAGCGTAAGTGAAACCCCGAAGGGTACGATGCCGACGGAGAACCTGATATAGTCAGTCTCCGTAAAGGCGCTCAGTTTCTCATTTGCCTCACCCGCTCGAGGAGTTGCTCGGGAAGGCAACCAAAGTTGCGCGCGATTTCGGGATTATGCACGGTGTCGTGGAGGGCCTCCCCCATCATCGCAAGCACATCGTGGAACTGGTCGGGTAGGCCTTGCTCTGTCCAATCCCGCTCCCAGCCTTCAGACAAACAGAAGAACAAATCTACCGCCCAACAGTTTGCATTCGTTCGGCCTGCTCCGCTAAGGTATTCCAGCAAGTTCTCAAGGCTCTTCTTCAGTGCGGCGGGGTCCAACGGTCTCGCCAGCGCGTTAAGGTAAACATTTTGGAGCAAAGGTTGCAGTTCACACGAAACTGGTTCGCCATCACGTGCGCCAGATACAGCTGACCAGGCATCTTCAAAGCCAACCATTCGAGTAATCCCAGGATCACGATCTGATAACACGGGCAACACAAATATCGAAGGTCTCGCGGTACTTATGATCACCCATACTAACCAACTACGCTGACGCCTGTATACACCCCGCACAACTCAAATGCAAGCCACGCGTTGCACGCTGAAGCACCGTGCAGAACAATGTACGCCTTTTCTTTCCCATTGACATGAATTCCTGATGCTTTAAAATTGAGGACTGCAAACTTCCACGATGCAAGGGACAAATTTGATCATTCACGAAACGAATCTCCCAGGGACAACTCTTTTATCCCGCGGCAAAGTCCGCGACATCTATGCGGTAGGCGACGACAAGCTGCTGGTGGTGGCCACGGACCGCATCTCGGCGTTTGACGTCATACTGGACGAGCCCATTCCGGACAAAGGGCGCGTGCTGACGCAGCTTTCATGCTTCTGGTTTGACCGCTTTCTGGGCCTGGTGCCCACACATTTTCTGACGGCCGACCTGCAAGAGTATCCAAAGGAACTGCAGGCCTTTGGAGACGAGCTTGAAGGGCGCTCGATGCTGGTGAAAAAGGCAGAGCCGTTCCCTATCGAATGCGTGGTGAGGGGCTATCTGGCCGGCTCGGGCTGGAAGGAGTATCGTTCCAGCGGCACGGTTTGCGGAATCAAGCTGCCCGCGGGGCTGGTGGAATCAAGCCGCCTGGACCAGCCGATTTTTACGCCGGCCACCAAGGCCCAGACGGGCCATGACGAAAACATCTCTTTTGAGGAGATGGTGAAGACCGTTGGAAGAAGCGCTGCCGAAAAACTCCGCGACATGAGCATTCGGGTTTACGCGGAGGGAAGGAAGTACGCCGAGGAGCGTGGGATCATTATCGCGGACACGAAATTCGAATGGGGACAGCTCGGGGCTGAAATCATCCTGATTGACGAAGTGCTCACGCCTGATTCTTCACGCTTCTGGCCGAAGGACGGTTATCAACCCGGCAAGTCGCAGCCTTCCTTTGACAAGCAGTTTGTGCGGGACTACCTGGAGTCAACCCACTGGGACAAGACTCCTCCCCCGCCGCCACTCCCCCCGGACGTTGTCGAAAAAACCAGTCAGAAATACCGGGACGCCTACCGCCTTCTGACCGGGAAATCTCTGCATACCTGAATTAAACAGGCCGGGAGCAACATGGAACACTGGAACTGGGTGGACTGGGTCCTGGCAACCATCGTTCTTGTCTCCGTGCTGACAGCCATGTGGAAGGGCTTTGTCGCCGAGCTGGTGGCCCTGGCGTCGGTGATCGCCGGGCTGGTGGTGGCAGCCTTCAATTACGAACGGCTGGCTCCTCTGCTGCAAGGATTCACGCGAAGCCGTGGCGTCGCGCTGGGCGTCAGTTTCCTGCTGCTTTTCATCGTGGTGATGGTGGTCGGGGCGCTGATTTCGTCGCTGGCCAGCAAGCTGGTCAAGAAAGTGCGGCTGCAGTGGTTTGACCGGTTTCTGGGAGGAATTTTCGGCCTGGCCCGCGGAGTTTTGGTCGATTGCATCGTCCTGCTGGTGATGATGGCTTTTGCCATCCAGCAGGTAGCGGTGGAAAAGTCAGCCCTGGCCCCGTACTTTATCGCCGGCTCCAGGGTTGTGGCGCTTGCCATGCCCGGCAAATTAAGGGGCGAATTTGGCGCGGGCTTCGAAAAGTTCAAAAAGGAAATGAACCTCAACGACAAGAAAACCATGGAAGCCCATTCGGCGGGCGCGCAGAAGCTTTAGGATCGGGGTGTCGGGGTGAAGAACCAGCTCGAATCTCTCATCAATCAATTAATCGAAAATGGCATCCTCTTCGAGGACGCCGTCAGCGAGTTTGAAAAGCGGTTTATCAGGACAATCCTGGAGAAGAATAACGGCAACCTGTGCAAGGCAGCCGAGGCGCTACACATGCATCGCAATACTTTAAGCCGCAAGATCGCAGCCCTGAAGCTTGACCATGAGCCGAAGCGGCGTAGACGGGCCCGAAGGTAGAAACAAAAAACCCGGGCGCTGCCGGAAACCCCATCAACCTGAGATCCCGAAAACACCCGGGCGATTCCCTTTCTGCCATCAGCCAAGCCACAAGGCTGGATGGCCGGGCCCGCTGCAAAAAAGCGCGGATGAGACTATTTTCCCTTTCTCCCCGTGCCTTTCTTCTTTTGCGCCGCAGCCGCTGCCCTTTCCTGCGCCATTTTCAAAACGCTCTCGTCAATCTTCGCGTCGCTCAAGGTCAGCGTGAAACTTGGGTTTGCTGTATAAGACGCGATGTTCCCCTGGAATCGGAGCGGATCGCCCGCCTGCAGCAAGTTGACGCCCGGCTGGGAATCATCCAGAACAATGTCGTAAGTCCCTTCTTTGGACTGGGCATCGGGAGTAACATCCACGCGCACCTGAAAGGTCTTCGGGTCGCTGCCGGGAACCACGCTGTCCACGTGCCCGACCAGTCCGAGGGGCTGGCCTTTCAACTGCGTCCAGTTTTGCTGGCCGGTGTCACCACCCACGGAAATCGCGTCCTGAATCTTATAGAAGGCATCAAGATTGACATTCCCGGTCTTGGGGTGTTCCGGCGGCGGCGCCACTTTGAAGTCGGCGGGAATGGCGTCTGTAGTCTTGGCCTGCGCCAGGAGCTTGTCTGCGCCATCGTTGGAGCCGTGCTGCGCCTCATAAACCTGGTCGTAGAATTTCTTCAGCCGGTCCGAGTTGGGATTATTGGCATCTTGTGCCAACGCCGTGGCGCGGGCGAGGTACCAGATGGCCTTGTTGATATCCCGAGGAGACTCGTTGTAGTACGATTGCCCAAGAAGTGAATAGACCAGAACGTTGTTGGGCTCATCCTGTGCAGCCGCCTCCAGCGACTTGATGGCCTGGTTATAGTCCTTTTGCTGCACACCAACAAAACCCAGCGCTGTGTTGAAGACCGCCCGCTTCGTTTTGGGTTTCACGTAAGCTTCAAATTGTTCCGCGCTGACGCCTTCAGGCTTCTGCAGGTTCTGCAGGACTTCAAGGCCGTGCTGGGCCTCCTGCTTGGCCGTTGATAAATCGGCGGAGGCGGTCGAGGCGGAAGGCTTGAACGTGTAAGGAAACGTAAAGCTGAGGTATGACAGGGCGTCGAGATTGTCAGCATCGGCGGCGAGCGCCTTTTTTGCAGCTGCAATCGCCTGTTCGGTCTGGCTCATCTGAACGTCCGTTTGCATCTCGGCCACGTATGCGTTCGCCACAAAATCAGATGTCTTTCCGTACTTTTCAATGAAAGCTTGAATTAACGAAATTCTCTTTTGCGGGTCTTTCTCCTTGACGAATGCCTGAAAGGCGTCATATTCGTCCCGGCTCTTCCACTGCGGCTTTTTCGCCTGCGGCGCGGCAGGGGCCGGCGCCGGCGATGCGGCTGAGGGATGAACCTCCATCGTGCCTGCGAGCTTGTGTGCGGCACACAAGGAGTTTGGTATGCAGAAGAAGCCAGCAAGCAGCATCATGCTGAAAAGCACAGTTGTTTTCTTCATTGTAATGCTACCTCTTGTTCTAGGGTTTTGAATTCCGGGCCAGAGGGAGTCTTTGCCTGGCCTTGGTCCGCCGTGGAAGACTCGCAATGTTCCGCCCAGTCACTCGGCGGCCCGGACCTCGTCGTTATGGAGCACTGTTCCAAATACCAAGAGTTTAATAACATTGCAAGGAAAAACTTATCAGCCCCTTCCCCCTTCCACCGTGGGACGGGCATGTCGCACCTTTGATTTTAGATGCAAGATCAGAGCCATCCGTGCCCTTAAACAGCTTACCATTTATTGCATCCTCGCACATCATTATCAGATTCAACCGCTTACACCGGCAATCGAAAATTAAATTCCAAACAACGCCAGCCTTTACCTTCAAAATGGCTCCGGCAGCGGCCTCCTCCCGTTCGCTTCCATGGCGCCCGAGGTCGCTCTAAATCTTTCCTTTGCACACTGTATAGCTTGGGCCCGGGGAACAAGTAGATCTAAAAAAGCAACTCCCAGCTTCCAAAGGGGATTGCAATTTTCGCACGTTTAGCACAATATGGCAACTTTCCTTTAAAGATTTTCAGAGATTAAGTGAAAGGACCACAAAGTGCCAAAGAAAACCGTTGAAATTGCAAAACCAGAGGGGAAGCTGGGGGTCATGACCTGTGGAATGGGGGCCGTGGCAACCACCTTTATCGCCGGCGTGGAGGCGGTGCGCAGGAACATTGCGCGCCCGATCGGTTCGCTGACCCAGATGGGCACCATCCGCCTGGGAAAACGCACGGATAAGCGGGTCCCCCTCATCAAGGATTTTGTGCCTCTTGCCCAGCTTCCGGACCTCGTTTTTTCAGGTTGGGACATTTTCCCCGACAATTGCTATCAGGCGGCGCTGAAGGCAGGTGTTCTGAAGCAGACTCATCTCGATGAAGTCAGGAGTTTTCTGGAAGATATCAAGCCTCTTCCCGCGGTGTTCAACCGCAAGTACGTCAAACGGCTGAACGGGCCCAACGTGAAGCGAGGCAAGACCAAGATGGACCTGGCAAAGCAGGCCATGGAGGACATTCAGTCTTTCCGCGAAAAAAGCGGCGCCAGCCGTATGGTCGTTATCTGGTGCGGGTCTACTGAAATCTTTATGAAGCCGGGCCCCGTGCACCAATCGATTACTTCGTTTGAGAAAGGACTGCGGTCATCAGACCCCGGAATTGCGCCCAGCATGATCTATGCCTATGCGGCGCTGAAGCTGGGCGTTCCGTTTGCCAACGGTGCTCCCAACCTGACCACGGACATCCCGGCGCTTCGCCAATTGTCCCTTGAGAACAAGGCCCCCATCTGCGGAAAGGATTTCAAGACCGGGCAGACGCTGATGAAGACCATCCTCGCCCCGGGCCTCAAGGCACGAATGCTCGGCCTGACCGGCTGGTTTTCCACCAACATCCTGGGCAACCGCGATGGAGAAGTGCTCGACGATCCCTTGTCGTTTCGCACCAAGGAGGAAAGCAAGCTTTCGGTCCTCGAATACATTCTTCAGCCGGATGTCTACCCGCAACTCTACAAGGATTTCTACCATAAGGTGCGGATCAATTACTATCCACCGAGCGGCGACAACAAGGAAGGGTGGGACAACCTCGACATCTTCGGCTGGCTTGATTATCCCATGCAGATCAAAATCGACTTCCTTTGCCGTGATTCTATTCTGGCGGCTCCCATCGTTCTGGATCTCATCCTGTTTATGGACCTTGCGCAACGGTGCCCGGAAATGGCCCGGAAAGGGATCCAGGAATGGCTCTCGTTCTATTTTAAGAGCCCGATGTGCGCTCCCAATCTCTACCCTGAGCACGACCTGTTCATCCAGCTCATGAAGCTTAAGAACACCTTGCGCTATCTGCGGGGCGAGGAACTGATCACCCACCTGGGCCTCGAATATTACGACTGAACGGCACGCAGGTTTCGCAGAATTCTTTAACCCGCGTTTGACAAGATTGCGCCGAGGTCTGGATAATCGATCTGCGGGTGGCGCGGCAAGCAGCGCGAGTTTCAAAAGAAATGCCGACGGAAGGAAGTGCGCAATGAGAATCAGAAATTTCCAATATCGGATGCTGTGGGCCGGACTGCTCCCGGCGCTGCTCGTGCTGGCAGGCTGCCAGTCTGCCAAGAAGGAGCAACCCACTGCTCCACGGAGCGAGTCCTCGCTCCTGAATCCCGCTTCGCTCAATGCGCAGGCGCCGGACGTTTACTATGCCAGGTTTGACACCACAAAGGGCGCCATAGTCATCAAAGTCACCCGCGACTGGGCGCCCATCGGCGCCGACCGCTTCTATAACCTGGTCAAAAACGGTTTTTTCAACGATGCGAGTTTTTTCCGCGTCATTCCCGGGTTCATCGTGCAGTTCGGCATCAGCGCTGACCCGAAGGTTTCTGCAGTTTGGCACGATGCCAACATCCCCGACGACCCTGTAAAGCAGAGCAATGCGGCGGGGACCGTCACCTTTGCCACGGCCGGACCCAACACGCGCACGACGCAGATATTCATCAGCCTGGCGGATAACAAGAGCCTGGATGCCCAGGGCTTTGCGCCTTTTGGCACCGTCACTGAAGGGATGAACGTCGCCCAGAGTTTTTACAGTGGCTACGGCGAGGGTGCTCCCATGGGCAGCGGCCCCGACCAGCAACTGATTCAGAGCCAGGGTGAAGCCTATCTGGCCGCGAACTTTCCCAAGCTCGATCACATCAAGTCAGCAACCGTTTCGCAGTCGGCGCCTTGATCGCGCCGCTCCACGTCCAGCGACGGAGCGGGCCGGCGCATCGCTGCGGTCGCCAGGCCTCGAAAAAATCCCTTAGCAACAGGAACAGGAGAATCAATGGAAAAATTGCAGCCCGGGCTTCATGCCATTATCGAAACGTCTGCCGGAACCATAACCTGCCGGCTCTTTCCTGAGCATGCGCCGAAAACGGTGGAAAACTTTGTGGGCCTGGCCCAAGGAACCAAAGAATTTAAGGACTCCAAAACAGGCAAGGCGGTCAAGCGACCTTTTTACGATGGATTGGTTTTCCATCGCGTGATGCCCAATTTCATGATCCAGGGCGGCTGCCCGCTCAGCACCGGCACGGGCGGCCCGGGCTATCAGTTTGAGGACGAGTTCACATCGGAACTGCGCTTTGAAGGAGTGGGCAAACTGGCCATGGCCAACGCAGGCCCCGGCACCAACGGCAGCCAGTTCTTTATTACCGTTGCTCCCACGCCCTGGCTGAATGACCACCACACCATCTTCGGCGAGGTGGTCCAGGGCCAGCACGTGACCACCAAAATTTCCATGGTCAACCGCGACCGCCGCGATAAACCCCTCGATCCCGTGGTTATCAACCACATCCGAATCGAAGAAATAAAATGAAGGATGAAGTGTGAAGGATGAAGGATGAAATTAAACCAGAGCCTCCGCCGGTTGATATTAGAAAGCGATCCTTCCAATATGCACTCCGGGCGCTGAAACTCTGTCGTTATTTGGCCGGCCAGAGAGATGGATCTTCTTCAATGCTGGCAAAGCAGTATGTGCGGGCGGCAACTTCGATCGGCGCGAACTTGCAGGAAGCGTTGTCCGGCGAGAGTCGCGCCGATTTCATTCACAAATACGCAGTTGCACAGAAAGAAGCGAGGGAAAGCCTTTACTGGCTCGAATTGATGGCTGAATCGGGCCTTGTCCCACGAAGCAGACTCGACCCGCTAATTCGTGAAACGAATGAGCTCGTTGCAATTATTACGAAAATTATTGTGAAGTCGAAGCGAAGCAAAATCTCCGGAGCCACCGCTGACTAGCGACCTGCCCCGACGAACTTTTTCATCCTTCATACTTCATCCTTCATACTTCTTCAGACTCCGATCACTTTTACGAGCTCGGCGACCGAATCGGCGGATTTTTGCAGCGCCGCCTTTTCTTCCGCGCTCAGCTTGATCTGGATGATTTCTTCGATCCCGTTCTTTCCAAGTTTTACGGGAACGCCGACAAACAGCCCGTTGATGCCGTACTCGCCTTCCAGGTAAGCGGTGCAGGGCAGAATTTTCTTGCGATCGTAGAAGATGGCCTCCACCATTTCCACCGCCGCGGCTGAAGGCGCGTAGAAGGCGCTGCCGGTCTTGAGATAGTTCACAATTTCCGCGCCGCCCTTGCGTGTGCGGTCGATGATGGCTTCGAGCTTTTCCTTCGGCATCAGCTCACCGACCGGAATGCCCGCCACGGTGGTGTAACGCGGCACGGGGACCATCGTATCGCCGTGGCCGCCCAGCACAAATCCCTGCACATTCTGCACTGAAACGTTCAAGGCTTCGGCGATAAAGGTGCGGTAGCGCGCCGTGTCCAGCACGCCGGCCATGCCGATTACGCGGTTCCTGGAAAATCCGCTCACCTTCAGCGCGGTTTGCGCCATGGCGTCCAGCGGATTGGTGACGATGATCAGGATGGCTTCCGGCGAAACCCTGGCCACTTTTTCGATGGTGGCTT
>DASSJE010000054.1:0-29509 GCA_035691365.1 Terriglobia bacterium | reverse complement strand
ACGTCCTGATCGAGAACCGCCGGCCCGGGGTCGGCTGAAGGAGGATACTTTTATGGCAATAGCCGTTGGCGGCAGCAAGAGTGGCACGATGATGAATCTGAACGTGACGCCCTTGATCGACGTGCTGCTGGTGTTGCTGATCATCTTTATGATCATCACGCCCTTGACGCCCAAGGGATTGGACGCGCTGGTCCCCAAACCCGACAAGAACCAGAAGGTCAACAAGGAAGCAATCGAGAGGACCATCGTGGTTTCAATCGATATGCAAAGAAACATCAGCATCAATCAGACGCAGGTGGCAATCGGGGACCTGGAGCAACGTCTGGCGGACATTATGAAGAACCGGCCGATTGATCAGCACATCCTGTTCATCAAGGGCGATCCGAAGCTGCCTTTCCAGGATGTGGCACAGTTGATTGACATATCAAAGGGCGCCGGGGCCGACAAGATCGGGTTGATCACCAAGGCGATCGAGGCGCAGCAATAGAGTTCCCAGGACTTGCAAATATTGACCTAGGGAGGATGGAAAATGCAACGTAACAAGCTGGCACCGCTGTGCGCGGTGTTGCTGCTGGCGGCCGTGGCGGGCGGTTGTAATGCTTTACACGCGCTGAAAGCACGTGACCAGCTCCACAAAGGAGTAGACTCCTATCGCAACGCGAAGTTTCAGGATGCGATTGAGCATTTCAAGAGTGCAATTCAGTTAGACCCTTCTCTGGTCAATGCACGCTTGTATCTGGCCACCGCCTATGCCCAGCAGTATGTTCCCGGCGGGGATTCGCCGGAAAATATCAAGATCGGGCAGCAGGCTATCGCGGCTTTTGAAGATGTGTTGAATCTCGATGCAAAGAACACCACGGCACTGGCCAGCATCGGGCAGATCTATTACAACATGAAGAATTTCGATAACGCGAAGGAGTTCCAGAGAAAGCGAATCCAGATTGAACCGAACAATCCTGAGCCTTATTACTGGATTGGTGTGATCGATTGGGCGCAGGCTTTCCAGGTTGATGGGCAGATTCGCAAGGACCTGAACCTCATGGTTCCGGACAAGGTGGGAAACCTTCCGCCGTTGCCTGAAAAGTACCGGGCCCAGGTGGAGGAGAAGAACGCCAAGCTGGTCAACGAGGGGATAGATGCCCTCAATAAGTCACTGGAGCTGAAGCCCAATGACTTTAACAGCATGGCTTACCTGAACTTGCTGTACCGTCAGAAAGCGGACACCGAAAAAAGCAAGTCGGACCGTGAGGCGGATTTGAAGGAAGCCAATAATTGGCAAGAGAAAGCAATGGAAGTGCGGAAGGCTCCGTCTGCGAAGTCTTCATCCCAGGGATCATAGTTCGCACCAGGTTATCACGCTGCAAAATGGCCCTTCGCCTCACGTTCAAGAGGCGGAGGGCTTTTTTGTTGATGCCGGCCGGGCGTCGCCCGCGCCCTTGCCAGCCGGGGGCCTTTTGCCGGGCTGAATCAGGCTCCTGAGCGCCGGTTGCCGCTTTCTGTGCCTGCTGCGGAAGCTTCCCGGCCGACGCATGATGCCGGGTCTGCTTGAACGCCAGAACTGCCGTGGCCTAGAATGGTATGGGTGACTATGACGCAGTTTGAAAGCGTTATCAGAAAGGTTGAGGCCTACCGTCCGGGCGACGATCTCGCCGTGCTGCGCAACGCCTACCGCCTGTGCCTGGAGAAGCATGAAGGCCAGAAGCGGCTGTCAGGCGAGCCCTACATTTCCCACCCCCTGGAAGTGATGAACATCCTCGCCGAACTGCGTCTCGACACGGTGTGCCTCGCGGCCGGAATGCTCCACGACGTAGTGGAGGACACGCCGACCAGCGTCGAGGGGTTGGAGGAGCAATTCGGGCCTGAAGTCGCCCACATTGTCGAGGGCGTCACCAAAATCAGCCGGATCCACTTCCTCAATCCGGAACAACAGCAGGCGGAAAACTTCCGCAAGATGCTGCTGGCGATGGTGGACGATGTCCGGGTGGTCCTGGTGAAACTCGCGGACCGCCTGCATAATATGCGCACCCTGGAGCACCTGCCGCCCGAGAAGCGCCGGCGGATCGCCCATGAGACGCTGGAAATTTATGCGCCCATTGCGCACCGCCTGGGCATGGGGAAAATCCGCGGAGAGCTTGAAGACTTGGCTTTCCGTTACCTGGAACCGGAAGCGTACCAGGAAGTCAAAAAGGCTGTGGAGGGTCGGCGAAAGGTCAACGAGCATTTCCTGGCCGAGGTCACGGGCCTGGTGGAAGGGAAGATGAAAGAGAACTCGATCCCCGCCAGGATCGAGGGCCGGATCAAGCGCCTTTACAGCATCTGGCAGAAACTCAAGAGACAGAATATCGTAATTGAGCAGGTTTATGATCTGCTTGCAATCCGTATCATCACCGACGACGTCAAGAACTGTTATGCGGCGCTGGGCGTCATCCACAACACCTGGCGGCCGGTTCCGGGCAGAATCAAGGACTTTATTGCCATCCCTCGTTCCAACCTTTATCAGTCATTACACACCTCTGTGATTGGGCCGCACGGCCAGCCGTTTGAAGTCCAAATCCGTACTGAAGAGATGCACCGCGTGGCCGAAGAAGGAATCGCGGCCCACTGGAAGTACAAAGACGGGCATGGGACAACCGTCCAGGACGCTGAGCGCTTTGCCTGGCTCCGGCACCTTGTGGAATGGCAGAAGGAGATGAGGGATTCCAACGACTTCCTCTCCACGCTCAAGATCGACCTCTATCCCCAGGAGGTTTACACATTTACTCCAAAGGGCAAGGTGATCGTCCTGCCGCGCGACGCCACGCCCATCGATTTTGCCTACGCGATCCACACCGAGATTGGCAACTGCTGCGTCGGAGCCAAGGTCAACGGCAGAATGGTGCCGCTGAAAACCAAGCTGCTGAATGGCGACATCGTTGAGATCACCACCCAGACTACCCATGCCCCCAGCCGTGACTGGCTGTCGCACGTCAAGACTTCGCGCGCACGGAATAAGATCAAGCACTGGATTAACATTGAACAGCGCAAACAAGCGCTGGAAATCGGCAGGAAGTTGCTGGAGAAAGAGGCCCGCAAGTACGGCATCGTCCTGAAAAAGATCTCCGAAGAAGATTATCAGCGCGTGGGCAAGGAGTACGGCTGCAGCCTGGGGGACGATCTGCTGGCAGGAATCGGATTTGGCAAGTTCTCGGCGCGCCAGGTGCTCTCAAAGCTCAGCCCGGAGGCCGGCAACGACCCCGGCAAGCCGTCACGCCTGACCAGCACTTTCAAACGCGTTCTGGGTCTTGGCTCCGACTCTGCCATTCAGGTGCACGGCCACGGCGACCTGATGGTTTACCGGGCGAAATGCTGCAACCCGATTCGAGGCGAGCAGATTGTGGGGTACATCACGCGCGGCAAAGGAATTTCAGTCCATTCCAGGAACTGTCCGAACGTCCAGAACCTGATGTACGATGCCGAACGGCGCATTGACGTTGAGTGGACGGGGCCGAAGTATACCTTCTACCCCGTCCGGCTGAGCTTGCTGACTACGGACCGGCAGGGCATGCTGGCCGAGATCACCGCGGTGATCAGCGGCGACCGGTCCAACATCCAGAACCTTGAAACCCGGACCGGCGATAACCAGGCGTTTATCGACGTCACCGTGGACATCGTTGACAAGAACCACCTGGAAAAGATAGTGTCATCACTCCGGAAAATTGAGGGTGTTTACCGGGTTGAGCGTATCCAGAAAGCCTGAGCGGCCGCAGGCGCCGCGCATCCACTGGCATCTGCCCCGCTGGAAAAGTGTTTTGTGAAAGCTGGCTTGTTGATTGAAGGGTGGAAGGATGCCTGCCAACTGTCTTCAGCGCCCTGCGGCGCTTTGCCGCTTTGCGCGGCTGAACAGCCCCTCTGGCCGTTGCTTTGCCGGAAGCAGCCCTCAGGCAGCTTTAGTGACCTTGCCGGCACGGATGCAGGCCGTGCAGACGCGCAGGGTCTTGCGGGCCCCGTTCACGATGGCGTGTACTCGTTGGAGATTGGGGTTCCACCTTCGCCGGGTGACGTTGTGAGCATGGCTCACGTTGTTTCCGTAAGCCGGGCTTTTGCCGCAAATTTCGCAATGACGCGCCATCAAAAACTCCTTTGGAAATGGAAAGTAAACTGAATATGCAATTTTTAATTCTATCAGATGTACGCCACATTGCCTACAGCCTCTTCATTCCACACGGATGGAGAGCGGGCGATGCCCGGTGCAACTCGCGCAGCCTTTCAGACGGCGCATCTGCCCGCCGATTGGCCGTCCCTGTGGCCGGCCTGCTGGGGGTGGCAGCCATCATGCTGCTGATGCCGGCCTGCCAGAAGCAGCTCCCGAGTTCCTCTGGCACGGTCTGGGCGCGGGTTGATGGCCATCCCATCTACCGGTCGCAAGTCGAGAAGATTTACCGCAGCCGAGTCGGCTCCTCGAACCAGGCCGGGGACAAGGAAGAAGCGCTCAGCTACAAGCTCAATATTCTGAATGAGCTCATCAATAACCAGATCCTGATGGCGCACGCTGCCCGTTCCGGCATTACGGTGTCGGAATCCGAAATCGACACCAAGATGAGCCAGTTGAAGAGCCCTTATTCCGGGCAGCAATTCGAGCAAAAGCTGAAAGACCGCAGCATTACTGAAGACGACCTTCGCGACGAAGTACGCACCTCCGTCACCGTGGACAAGCTGATCAATCGCGACATCAACTCCCGCGTTTCCGTGACCGATGCCGACATCAATGCCTATTACGACAAAAACAAGGCTTCGTTCGACGTTCCTGAAACCGAGTACCACTTGGCCCAGATCGAGGTGACTCCCGGGTCGAGCAACGAAGTACACAACCTGAAAAACGACGATGCCAAAACCGTCGAGATGGCGCAGCGGAAGATCCAGGCACTCTATGCGCAACTTCGCTCGGGGCAGGACTTTGCCACCGTCGCCCAGAACTACTCCGAGGACCCCGCCACCTCGATGAGCGGTGGAGACATGGGCTTCGTCCCGGAATCGCAATTGGCGACTAATTCAGCGCTCGAGCGCGTCGTCAAAGGGCTGCAAGTCGGCCAGATTTCAGGCATCATCGCCACCACCGGCGGCTTCCATATCATCAAACTTCTGGGCATTGAAAAGGCCGGACAGCACCTCGTGACAGACCCCAAGGTGCAAGCCCAGATCCGCAAGACGCTGATGAATGAAAAGGAGCAGCTGCTAAAGGCTGCCTATATTGAAAATCTGCGGGACAACGCCAAGGTGAAGAACCTGCTGGCGGCGCAGATTGTGAAAGATTATCAGTAGACTTATTGCGCGCTATTGCTATTCCAGCCGCAACAGCCGGGCGCCGGACTCGATTCCGATTCCTTCCTTGATGTGTACCTGGGTGATGCGCCCGGCGCGCGGGGCCCGCAATTCGTTCTGCATCTTCATGGCTTCAATCACCACCAGACCCTGGTCCTGGGCGACTTCCTGACCAAGCCCCACCAGCACCCTCACGATTTTTCCGGGCATGGGAGCCAGGACATCCATGGGGCCTTCGTGCGCGGCGGCCTGCCCGGCGAACCGGCGCGTGCGGGGATCGTCTATGCGGACGTGGAAATCGTATTCGGCGATGGTGACCACCCAGCTTTCAGGCTGCCCCGGCTGGCTATCCGCCGCAGGCGCAACGCGGGCCTCGTAGGACTGGCCATTGATGAGAATCGAATAGTGTCCGGGACGGATTTCGGTCCAGTCGGCATCGAGCGGTTCGCCGTCAATCGAGAACTGAGGCCTTTCGCCGCCGTCTTTGCCGTTGGACGGCCTCTCAATGGAGAGCCGGTGCTCGCTGGTTTTTCCGTCTTCGCGCAATTCTATTTCAAAGTTCATAAGGTTCTTGTTCCGGCCGGGCTATCGCCCACGCCAGTTGTTGAGTTCCTCCGCGCGGCCCGCTGTTTTCCATCGTGAGGCCCGCCCGTTCGGCCGGAAGCCGGCGCGGCGCGATTCCTGCTGCCTGCTGCGCATTTCGAGGGCGGCAGCCAGGATGGCCACGCGGCCCAGTTCGGGTGGCGGGTGAATTTTCAGCGTCCCTTCTGCCAGCATGCGGTCAATAAATCCGGTATCAAGATGCCCCTCTACAAATTCCGGGTGCGCCAGCATTTGCCGGAAGAATTGCAGATTGGTTTCCGGTCCCGCCACTTCATACTCACTCAGCGCGCGCCGCATGCGGGCCACAGCCTGCTGGCGGTCGGTTCCCCACACCACCAGCTTCGCCAGCAGCGGATCATACTCCAGCGGCACCCGCCAGCCCTGGTAGACGCCGCTGTCGCTGCGGATGCCGGGGCCCGACGGAATAGCTAGCCGCGTGATGAGACCTGGAGAAGGGAAAAAGCCCCGGGCGGGATCTTCCGCATAAATGCGCGCCTCGATGGCCGCGCCGCGCAGTTGCACATCTTCCTGCCGCCACGCGAGCGGGTCGCCCGCGGCAACGTGAATCTGTTCTTTAACAAGGTCAATGCCCACCACCAACTCGGTGACAGGGTGCTCCACCTGGAGCCGGGCGTTCATCTCAAGAAAGTAGAAATTGCGGTCCGGGTCAATCAGGAACTCCGCCGTTCCGGCGTTGGTGTAGCCGGCCAGTTTGCCAATGCGAACCGCGGTTTCGCCCATGCGGCGGCGCAACTCCGCATCGAGCATGGGAGAAGGGCATTCCTCCAGGACTTTCTGATGGCGGCGCTGCAGCGAGCATTCGCGCTCGCCGAGGTAGATGAGGTTGCCGTGGTTGTCACCCAGAAGCTGAATTTCCACGTGCCGGGGCCGCTCCAGGCGCTTTTCGAGATAGACCGACGGATCGCCAAAAGCGTTCTGGGCTTCTGAACGGGCATTGCGCCAGGCGGACTCGAGTTCCTGCTCCGTCCCGACCATCCGCAAGCCCTTTCCGCCGCCGCCCGCAGAGGCCTTCAGCATCACCGGGAAGCCGATCTGGCGCGTCACACGGACAACTTCCGCAAAGCTTTCCAGATTAACTTCCGTGCCGGGAATCACCGGCAGGCCGGCATCCAACACCAGGCGCCGGGCGGCGGTTTTAGAACCCATCAGTTCCATGGCTTCGGGCGTCGGCCCGATAAAAGAAATTCCGGCATCACGGCAGGCGCGGGCGAAATCGGGATTCTCGGCCAGAAATCCGTAGCCGGGATGGATGGCGTCTGCCCCCGAGCGCCGTGCCGCGTCGATAATGCGGTCAATGCGCAGGTAGCTGTCAACGGCAGGCGCAGGGCCAATGGCAAGCGCTTCGTCCGCGTATCGCACGTGCAACGACTTGCGGTCAACCTGCGAATAAACCGCCACGCTGCGAATGCCCATCTCGCGGCAGGCGCGCATCACGCGAACTGCAATCTCACCGCGATTGGCAACCAGAATCTTCTTGAACAATCGCTTTCCCCCAGTGCGTTGGCGGTCTGTGATCACTGGTTAAGATGTTCGGTGTATCCTCTGAAAACCTGATTATACACGTGCAGGGGGCAAATCGAGGGCTGTACTCCGCCGGAAGCGGGGATCTAAAATTCGCCGATGATTTGTTTACAGGATGTGTTCTTTGTGATTTCTGCCCGGAAAAGCTTTAACACTGAGGACACGGAGACGGCCTGGCGGGATTGAGAAAGTTGAAGAGTGGGCAAATGTCACAGGCCGGGAACAGAGCCTGTGATGGGAGGTCAGGGCTTCTCGTGGCCGTTTTTGCGGACGATCTTATCAACGGTATCGATCAGGGCGTTCAGTTTGTAGTCTGTTGAAGCCTGTGCGTCTCGCAGTTCCTTAAAGCCCGTGGCTTGGGCCTCGCGAAGGTCTTTAATGCCCGCGGAGTTTTGCCCCACGGTACGGGCGAGCGAAAGTGACACATCGACAAGCTGGGTGAGTCCGCTCTCAATCCGGACAATGGCCTGTTCATGTTTATGGAGCCATTCCGCATGATTGGACTGCATCTCCAGAATGGTTTCTATGGTCTTCTCGACGTCCATAGCTGAAAGTATACCCCAAGTGGCGGAGCGCGAACCAGTCGATGGACTGGCAACAACTGGACATAACTTCTGAGCATGAGGGGTCGTCAGGATGAGCGCTGGCCGTGGCCGTCCTTGCGGAATATCTTGTCCACAGTATCGACTAAGGCCTTTAGCTTGCGTTCGGTCAGGGCCTGCAATTTCCTTAACTTGTTTGCGCTCGCCCGAGATTTCCACCTCTGCGCCGATGTCAATTTCGTGCTCGTCCGCATCTTGCTGACCTTGTATTCAAGTCGCGAAGTGAGTTCCGCTGCCTCCCTGAGGCGGCGGTCGGTGGCGTGGATTGCATTGATGCGCTTCTTTGCAGCTGGCAGATGCTTTCGCGTGTCTTCGGATCGTTTCAGGATCGCCGCGTAGTGGGCTTTCCTCTTTTGATAGAAGCGCATGTAACCTTCGAAGCTCACGTCCATGGCTGACAGTGTACCTCGTGAATTACTGGATTTTCCGCTACCGGCGGATTCGCTGGTGCGGAACGGCTTGAGCTTGCCGAGTCGTGATCCGCTGATGCCGGGTCACAGCGGTATGTTGCCGTGCTTTTTAGGAGGCAGGGTGTCGCACTTGTTCTCCAGCATGCGCAGGGCGCGGATAAGCCGCGGGCGGGTATCGCGCGGGGCGATGACGGCGTCCACGTAACCACGCTCCGCGGCGATGTAAGGATTGGCAAATCGGTTGCGGTATTCCTCGGCTTTCTGCTTGCGAACCTTCTCGGGGTCTTTGGCTTTCTGCAGTTCGCGCCGGTTGACAATGTTGACCGCACCTTCGGGCCCCATGACGGCAATCTCTGCTGTGGGGTAGGCGAGGTTCACGTCAGTACGGATGTGCTTGGACGACATCACGCAATAGGCCCCGCCGTAGGCCTTGCGCGTGATGACGGTAAGCTTCGGAACGGTGGCCTCGGCAAAGGCGAAAAGCAGCTTGGCGCCGTGCCGAATGATGCCGCCGAATTCCTGCTGGGTGCCGGGCAGGAATCCCGGAACATCCTCAAAGGTTATCAGCGGAATGTTGAAAGCGTCGCAAAACCGTACGAAGCGGGCGCCTTTGACCGAGGCGTCAATGTCAAGACATCCGGCGAGCACGGCAGGCTGGTTGGCCACGATGCCCACGCTGTAACCGCCGAGGCGCGCAAACCCCACCACCAGATTCTTTGCAAACTGCTCGTGCACCTCGAGGAAGTAGTCGTCATCCACCACCCGGCGGATGATGTCCTTGATGTCGTAAGGCTTGTCGGACTCGGCAGGAACCAGATTGTCGAGTTCGGCGTCGCTGCGGTCGACGGGATCGTTGGATTCAATAAACGGCGGGTCCTCGCGGTTGTTCTGCGGTATAAAGGAGAGCAACTCGCGCACCAGCGCCAGACACTCGGGATCGTCGCGGGTAACAAAATGAGAGACGCCGCTGGTGGAACTATGAGCGCGCGGCCCGCCCAGGTCTTCTTTGGTCACATCTTCGTGCATCACGGTGCGGATTACGTCCGGCCCGGTGACGAACATGTAGCTGGAATTTTCAACCATCAGGACGAAATCCGTGATGGCGGGCGAATAGACTGCGCCGCCCGCGCAGGGCCCCATCACAGCGGAGATCTGTGGCACCACTCCTGATGCCAGCGTGTTGCGCAGAAAGATGTCGGCATATCCGGCCAGGGAGGCAACGCCTTCCTGTATGCGCGCGCCGCCGGAATCGTTGAGACCAATGAGCGGAGCGCCCACCTTCAGGGCCAGGTCCATGATCTTGCAGATCTTTGCGGCATTGGCTTCACTGAGTGAGCCGCCGAAAACCGTAAAATCCTGGGCAAAGGCGTAAGCCAGCCGTTTGTTAATGAGACCGTAGCCGGTGACAACACCGTCGCCCGGAATGCGTTGGGCTTCCATGCCGAAATCGCGGCAGTTGTGTTCGACGAATTCGCCAACCTCTTCAAAAGTAGCTTCGTCAAACAGAAGCTCGAGCCGCTCGCGGGCGGAGAGCTTGCCTTCCGTGTGCTGGCGGGCGCGGCGCTCCTCGCCGCCTCCTGCTTCCGCCTGTGCGCGCCGGCGGAGAAGCTCTTCAAGTTTTTCTTTAAGTTCCAATTGCAAGCCTCAGAAAAGAATGCTGTAGTCTTCGGAATTTTTACTGCTGAATCAGGGGGAGTGCCGCCATAGTGCGCTTATGGAATTTGCTCAAGGTTTCTCTGATGCTTCAGCAGAAGCGGCAAGAGCACTCTCGCCCTCCAGCCCGCTGGCGGTGATGCCGCGGATGCCTGACCATTCTTCGCAAATCACGATGGAATTGGTCGGATGCTTCATATCGTACTTGACGCTGATGCCTTTCCCGACCAGGTGTGGCGCCTGTGGGGCTACGGCCGGCATCATGGAGACATCCTGCGACACCTCGTAGGTGACTCCTGCGATGTCGTACCTGTAAACCAGCAGAAGCGCCGAGCTTTCACCCTCCGGCTCAATCAGGCCGGTGGCTTCGCCGGCGACAATGCGGCCCGTGCGACCCAGAGATAACCGGCGAAGGCGCTCGATCTCCGCGGGATCTTTCTTTCGGAGCAATTTGAGATAAGCGAAGAGGCCGGCGCCGATGAGAATGACCACCACGCCTGCAATCAATCCAATTTCAAGAGGCGACAAAGGCCTCACCGTTAATTTCACCTCGCCAACTGCTGGTGTGCCCGGCAGAAATCGCCCTCCCAAACTCCGCGGGAACAAGCACCGCTTTAGCTTCCGGCGAAATTATATCATTTTGCGCGCGGGTCCGCGTGGCGCCCGCTTACTGCGCGCCGGAGGTCGGCGTGGTTAAGCGTGCCGGTTCCGACTTTCTGCTTTCATTTCCGGTGAGGTCTAATGCGGTCACGGCGTATTCATAGCTGTGGCCGGGCTCGACCGCAGGGTCATGAAAGATCGGCGTGAGCACTAACTGTTGGTTGACCCGGTGGAACGGCCCGCCTTCGGTGCTGCGGTAGACGTTGTAGCCGGCGAGGTCCTGGCCGGAGCTCGCGTTCCACAGCAGGTCGACCGCGCCCGCTGCACTCACCGCTGTGAGGCCGGTAGGGACGGGCGGAGGGAACACATCCCGCGGCGTAATGCCGACCGTTTCGGACGGCATGCTTTCCGCCATAGCCTTGCCCACCGTGGTGATGGCGCTGATCCTGAAGAAATGGCTCTGGCCGAACTGGAAATTCCTGTCCTCAAACTGGTTTGAAGTTGCGTTGCCTGCCAACTGGTAGGAACCAGGTTTGCCGGTCGTACTCTGATAAATGCGATAACCGGAAACGTGCGCTGGTGGTAGGCCGGTGAGAGTTTCATCCGGCTTATCCCAGGTGAGCAAGAGGGCATTCTGGGAGGCTTTCACCACAAGGTTCTTCACCGGCCCCGTATCGTCCAGCAGAGTTGCCCGGGCGACATTGGAGGGCTCGCTATTGCGCGGATGGTTACGAAAGCCGTGCGTTAGAGCAACCACCACGAAAGAAAAAGTGGAACCCTGATTCTGCCGCAACTCCTGGGTTGAAAACTGAAGCGGGTAATCCACCTTCCCGGAATGCGTGAAGCCGGCAAGTTGTTTTGGGCTGAGCGTGAGCCAGGGCGCGGCGCTGGCGTCGGGCAAGATGGCCTGTTGTCCCGGAGGCGTCACGGTGCGATAAATGTTGACCGTGACCGGCTTGTTGAGGCTTTCGCCGTCGGTGGCCAGTTCAGGCATGGTGAAAGTGACGTGAACGACGCTGCCAATCTGGGTGGCGGCCAGGTCCTGGATGGCTTGCGGAATTTCAAGGCGCGGCGGCTCGGGTGGCGCCTGCACGCCGCAACCGGAATAGAACGCCGCAAGCGCGGCAATCAGCGCCAGGCCCAGAAGCCCGCGCCAGCCGCGGCAGGTGAGCGGCCTAGCTTTGTGGATTGCGGGTGTGGCGGGTTCACCGCCGGAATCGGCCGTTCGCACGTGAGAGTTCACAGAATGTAGCGGCTGAGGTCCTGGTCCTTAACAATTTCCGCAAGTTGTTTCTTGACGTAAGCCGCGTCAATCCGCAGCGTCTTTTTTTTCAGGTCGGGGCCCTCAAATGAGATTTCGTCCAGAAGTTTTTCCATGATGGTATGGAGCCGCCGCGCGCCGATGTTCTCCGTCTGGTCATTGACCCGGGCGGCGAAGCCAGCGATTTCATCCAGAGCGTCGTCGGTAAAAGAAATCTTGATGCCTTCGGTTTCCAGAAGCGCCGCGTACTGCTTCACCAGCGCGCTCTTGGGTTCCTTCAGGATGCGGACAAAGTCCTCGACATTCAGGGAATGAAGTTCCACGCGAATGGGAAATCGTCCCTGCAGTTCCGGGATCAAATCCGACGGCTTGCTGACGTGGAAGGCCCCGGCGGCGATAAAAAGAACGTGGTCCGTGCGAACCATGCCGTAGCGGGTGTTGACCGTGGTGCCTTCAACTATGGGCAGAATGTCGCGCTGCACACCCTCTCGGCTGACGTCGGGACCGCCGCCGCCGCGCTCGCGCCCGGCGATCTTGTCAATTTCATCCAGAAAGATGATGCCGGACTGCTCGGCGCGCTCCACCGCGGTGCGCGTCACCTGGTCCATATCAATCAGCTTGTTCTCTTCTTCCTGGATGAGGTAATCCATGGCTTCGGAGACGGGCATGCGGCGCTTTTTGCTGCGCTGGCCGAAGAGGCCTGGAAGCATATCCTTGATGTTGATGTCCATCTCTTCAATGCCCTGCGAGGAGATGATTTCAAAAGACGGGAAGTTGCGCTCGCGTGTTTCGATTTCCACCTGGCGCTCATCCAGTTTACCTTCGCGGAGCTGTGCGCGCAGCTTTTCGCGCGTGCGCTTGAACTGTTCGAGCGCTGTGCGATAGCCGTCGTCGGGCTGGTCTTTGTCCGGGCGAGGCGGGGCGGGCGGTGGCAGCAGCAGGTCGAGCAGGCGTTCTTCGGCGTTCTGCTCGGCTTTTTCCGCCACCTCCTCGATTTTTTCCTCACGCACCATGTCGATGGAAATTTCCACCAGGTCACGGATCATGGACTCCACGTCGCGGCCAACGTAGCCCACCTCAGTGAATCTCGATGCTTCCACCTTGATGAAAGGCGAATTGGCCAGGCGGGCCAGGCGGCGGGCGATTTCCGTTTTGCCCACGCCGGTGGGCCCGATCATGATGATATTCTTGGGCAGAATTTCTTCCGCCAGTTCGGCGGAAAGCTTCTGGCGTCGCATGCGGTTTCGCAACGCGATGGCGACGGCGCGCTTGGCGTCCTTTTGTCCCACTACGTGCTTGTCGAGTTCCGATACGATCTGGCGTGGAGTCAGGTCGTCGAGCATGGTGGTCGTTTCAATATTTTCAGGCAAATAGAAAACCATTCCAGTTTCCTTCAGATCCGGGAGCCCTAAAGCTCCTCAATAGTGCATTGGTCGTTGGTGTAAATGCAGATCGTGCCGGCAATTCGCATCGCTTCTTCAACAATGTCGCGAGCGGTCATTTTGGTGTTTTTTGACAGGGCTTGCGCGGCGGAAACGGCATAAGGGCCTCCGGAACCGATTCCCACGATGCCGTCGTCGGGCTCAATCACATCGCCGTTGCCGCTGACGAGATAAGTGGCCTTTTTGTCCGCGACCAGCAGCAGTGCTTCCAGGTGGCGCAAGGCGCGGTCTGTTCTCCAGTCTTTGGCCAGTTCCACAACGGCCCGGCTGAGGTTTCCGTGAAACTCCTCGAGTTTGGCCTCGAAGCGCGAAAACAGGGAAAAGGCGTCTGCCGTGCTGCCGGCAAATCCAGCCAGCACCTTTTCGTTATAAAGGCGGCGGATCTTCTTTGCTTTGTGCTTGATGACGCTTTCGCCCATGGTGACCTGGCCATCACCGCCCATCACCAGGCTGTCGTTGCGGCGAACACAAAGGATTGTTGTAGATTTGATTAACCGTTGGCGTGCCAAATCTCCTCCGCCCGTCATTATAGCAGATGGGAATGGTTGTCACCGGGGAGGCTCGAAATAGTTCGCAGGCACTTCCACGTTGTACTGGACCTTGTTCCTGTAGACCGCGCCGATCCGATCGCCGTTCAGCCGCCGGTCGATATTCATGGGTGTCATGATGCTGTCAAAGGACTGATAATCGTTGTATTCGTCCGTGTACTCGTCCCAGTCCTGCGTGGTGGAGTTCTGAATGCGATAGATAACGCGAAGCGGAAGGTAATTGGATTTTCGAAGATACAGCCGGATGTGGACATTCTGAGCGTCGATGATGTCAATGACATACGAGGGCTGATTGGCTACAAAATCCACACCATGGTCGAGAATCAGCACACCGCCTTCTTTTATGATCGAACGAAAGAGGTTCATCAGGCCGTAGCGGTTGGCAATTTTCCATTGCCGAACTTTCTCTGGAAGCTGATGAACCAGTCCATACTGATCGAGTTCCCATGCGTCATCGCCGTTGTTGATCAGGGTGACGGGCTTGCCCTTGCCGTAGGTGAAACGGCGCTTGTCAGGCGGCTGATCGATGCTTTTATAAGGGAAGACGCCGGCCATCTGGTCGTTGGAAAAGCCGAAGACGCGCCCCGAAGCTGAGATGTTCTTGAAGTTCAGAAAGGCTGGTCCGCCCAGCGCCTGGATGGCATGGTTGAGCAGGTCCTGGGCCTTGGGGCCGATGCGTGAAGGCAAACCGGTTGCAGATGTCTGCGGCACGGCCTGCTGCGCGGCGTGCGAGGCCGCCGTCACAGCTAGAGCGAGCATGGCAAGGCAGGACGCGCGGGTTGCAATTCCCAGGATGGTCATGTTGCGATTACCCACAGAGAACGTTCCCTCCATTGATATTGATGATTTCTCCGGTCAAATAGGTTGACATGTCCGAGGCCAGAAAAAGAATTGGCATCGCGATTTCCTCCGGCCTGGCGAAACGGCGTAGCGGAATTGAGCTGGTCGCCTTGCGTTTCTCCGCCGGTTTGCGGAGGACCGGTTCTGCCATGTCCGTAATAACCCAGCCTGGAGCCACCGCATTCACTAGAATATTGTGCGGAGCCAATTCAGTGGAAAGGCCTTTCACCAGGCTGATGACACCGCCCTTGGCGGCTGCGTAATGCGAGTGGAAGGCTTCACCTCGCTGTCCGGCGGTGGATGAGACGGCAATGATGCGGCCCCTGTTTTGCGAAACCATATGGGGCACGACGCAGCGGATGACCGTATAGACTCCCTTCAAATTGACGGCCAGCATCTTGTCCCATTCGCGCTCGCTGATCTCGTCAATCCTCTCGGCGCCGGCATTCCAGATGCCGGCGTTAGCCACCAAAATATCCAGCCGGCCGAAACGGTGAATGGCGGTGTCGATCAGCTTTCCGGCATCCGACATTCTGGAAACGTCGGCACGAACAGCAATCGCGGACCCCGGCACTCGATTGCAGGCCTTCTCGACCTCCCGAGCAGGTCCCGCAGAACGAAGGTAACTGAACATCACGTTGCAGCCTGCCTGCGAAAAAAACTTGACGGTCGCGGCGCCGATGCCCCGCGACCCTCCCGTTACTACTGCCACCTGATTTTCGAGGCTGATTTTCATTCCAGGTTTGGTGCGTTCATCGCACCTGAAGTCATTTTAGACGAAGCCACGATTCGCGCCCACATCACTGGTGCGCGTATTGACTTGACTAGATAATTTCCCGATATGCACACTTTCTCCGTGATTCTCAGTGCCAGAAAAAGTATCACCACAGAGGACACTGAGGGTTTCTGTATACTCGGTGTACGAACTCCAAATCCACAGAGGGCACAGAGAATAGCCAATTCCATCGTACAGCAGCCGAGGCGCACCCGATCAACGCGGTGGCGATCGTCATACTGTTTAATCGCTCGCGGCTTCCAATCCCGAAACAATCACTTCCCGCACCTGTTTTGAGAGATTGCCCGCTTCCTGCACTGTAAGGCCGGCGGTGGAAATGGGCTTATGGATAATCACTCGCACGCGGCCGGGACGGATGTGGAGTGAATCCGGCTTCAATACTTCGCGGGATCCGATCAGCGTGATGGGTACAATGGGAACGCCGGAGAGGATGGCCAGATAAAACGTCCCACTCTTGAAGGGAAGCATCTCCCGGGTGCGGCTACGGCTACCCTCGGGAAACACCACTACTGGGCGACCTTCCCTGACCCTTTGCGCCGCCATTTCAAATCCTTTCAGCGCCTCGCGCGGGCGTCCGCGGTCAACCGGAATGTGTCCGGAGCGCCGCAGGTGCCAGCCCAGGAAGGGAACGTTGAACAGCACGCGCTTGGCTAGAAAACGGAACTGCACGGGAAGGCTGACAAACAGAATCGGAATGTCCATGGCGCTCGGATGGTTGGAACAAAAAATAACTGTCTGGCTCGGATCTACGTTCTCCAGCCCCTCCACCGTAAGGCGGACTCTGCTGGTTTTGAGAATCAGCCATGACCAGGCGCGGGCGCATCCGTGCTGCCAGCGGCCGCAGGCGTCAAAAAAGGAGCCGCAAAGGGAAAACGTGCCGCAAACCGCCGTGTAGAGATAAATCAGCAGGTCGGTGAAAAGCAGTGAGCGAGCATAGCTGAAAAAATTCCGCAGGCGGCCCCCGCTGGACGTTCGCAAAGCCGGCGTCGGCGATGTGGGATCCATGATGAGATCAGTAGAGTTCAGAAAGCACTTTCGGTGCCAGGTTTTCAGGCGCGAGCCGCCCTGCAGCGATGGCCTGCTTGATTGCGCCCACCAGGAACAGCGAACCGGCCACCAGGATGACGTCCTCGGGCAGGGAAGCATCAACGGCCCGCTCAAGCGCGCGGACCGGATCAGGTTCAGTGATGGTCTCGCAGGGCGCGCCCTTCGCAGATTCGAGAATGGCTTCCGGGGTTGCCGCGCGATCAAGCCTTGGGCGGGTGAGGTAAACCGCGTCCGCCAGCGGGAAAAGGATGCCGCTGATTTCCGCAATGGCCTTGTCGCGCATGCTGGCATAAACCAGGCGGAGCGTTCGACCTTTAAGATGGCTCTCAATAAATTCCGCCACTTCGCGCGCCGCAGCGGGGTTATGCGCGCCATCCAGCAGGATCAGCGGGCGCTGCCGGATAATTTCCAGCCGGCCGGGCCAGCAGGCGGCCTGCAAGCCTTCGCGGACGGTCTCTGGCGGAATCCGGAAGCCGGCACGGCAAAGTTGCCCGGCTGCAGTTGCGGCCATGACGGCGTTCTTCACCTGGAAGCGTCCCGGCATCTGAAGAGTGATGCCTCGGAGTTCGCCGCCGTCCGTTTGCAAGTCGAACCCGTAGCGGCCGTCCAGTTGGAAAACGTTCCGCGCGGCCGCACTGCCTCCGGTTTCGATCAATTCAACGCCGGCTTCCCGGCACTTCTTTCGGACCACTTCGCGGGCTTCCGGATGCTCGCAACCGGAAACCACCGTCCGGCCCGGCTTGATGACGCCCGCCTTTTCCGCGGCGATGGCCGCGCGAGTTTCGCCGAGAAACTCTTGGTGGTCAAGATCGACGTTGGTGATAACGGCGACTGACGCATCGGTGACGTTGGTGGCATCGAGGCGCCCGCCCATGCCCACTTCGAGCACGGCGAAATCCACGGCTGCACAGGCAAAATGTTGGAACGCCACTGCAGTCAGATACTCAAAAAAACTGGGGCGGCACGGCAGGACTTGCGCCTCCACTAGCTTTTCCACTGCATTGTGAACAGCAGTAAACGCAGTTGCAAATTCGTCGTCCCCGAGATCCTGGCCGTTGATCCGAACCCGCTCATTGACGCGGATGAGATGCGGCGAAGTATAGAGCCCGGTTCGGTAGCCCGCGCGCTGCAGGATGGCCGCCAGCATGGCGGACGTTGACCCCTTGCCGTTCGTTCCGGCCACGATGGCTGTGGGATATAGGCGCTCGGGATTGCCCAGGGCGGCGAGGATCGCGCGAATCGCATCGAGATCAAATTTTCTGTCGTGCAGTTCGTGCCCGCGCTCCCACAGGATCCTGAGGCACCCGTCAAATGGAATGGCGGCTTGGAAAGAAATGGGTTCGATCATTTGGCAGGTGTCGGGGAATTCCATGCTCCCATAAAATTCAGGGTTTTTGAGAGATAGGCTTTCATCTCGGTGCGCGGGACGATGGCGTCGAGCATTCCGTGCTCCAGCAGGAATTCGGCCGTCTGGAAGCCCTCGGGCAGCTTCTGGCGGATGGTCTGTTCGATCACGCGGGGACCGGCAAACCCGATCAGCGCCCCGGGCTCAGCGATGTTGAGGTCGCCGAGCATGGCAAAGCTGGCGGTTGTGCCGCCTGTGGTCGGGTTGGTCAGCACTGAGATGTAGGGTTTCTTCACTTCATCGAAGCGGGCAAGGGCGGCGCTGATCTTCGAGAGCTGCATGAGACTGATGATGCCTTCCATCATGCGCGCGCCGCCGGAGCAGGAAACGATCACCAGCGGCAGTTTCCTCTCGATGCAGCGGTCGATGGCGCGGGTGATTTTTTCTCCCACCACGGCGCCCATGCTTCCGCCAATAAAGCGAAATTCCATGGCGCAGGCGATCAGCGGCCTGCCGTCAATGTTGCCTTCGCCCACGCGCACGGCATCCTTTGCGCCGGTCACAATTTCAGCAGCTTTCAGGCGGTCGCGATAGCTCTTCCTGTCCACAAACTGCAAGGGATCGGGAGAGCTCAAGCCGGCGTCGTGCTCCGTGTATTTGCCGTCGTCAAGCAGCATGGCCAGGCGGGCCTCGGAGGTCATCTTGAAATGGAAATTGCACTTGGGACAGCACAGCAGGTTCTGTTCAATGTCTTTTTTCCAGAGGATGCGCTTGCAGGACTCGCACTTGGTCCACAAGCCCTCCGTTTGGGCGCGCTTTTCCGCTGGAGGCGTCTCAAGCGGCTTCTTTTCTTTTCGGAACCAGGTCATGAGAATATCGGTTTCCTCGCACCGTTGGCCGGAAATTACCCGGCGGAGCGCAACGGTCAATATTCGATGCCGCGCTGGGCGAGGATGCCTTTCTGATAAGGGTGCTTCACTTCACGCATCTCCGTCACCAGGTCAGCCATCTCCACAATGGAGGCGTGGGCATTCCGTCCGGTCAAAATCACGTGGACCATCTCAGGCTTGCACTTCAGCGTTTCTACAACCTTTGCCGGATCGAGCATCCTGTAACTGACGGCGTAATTCACTTCGTCGAGGATCACCATGTCGTACTCTCCGCCGGCAATAGCCCGGCTGGCATACTGCCACGCTTCTTCCACCATGCGGACGTCTTCCGGGTCCGGCTTTTCCACGCCGACTTTGACGAACCCTCGTCCCATCGGCAGGATTTTGATCCTGTCTTCTCCCAGCATTGCACAGGTATCCAGCTCTCCGTAATGCCAGGAACCTTTGATGAATTGTACCATCAATACCTTCAGTCCCTGGCCGATGGCCCGAAAAGCTGTGCCCAGCGCCGCGGTGGTCTTGCCCTTGCCCGGGCCCGTGAAAATGATGATTAATCCCTTCCTGGATTCAACCAAAGGTGTCCCTTTCTAAAGCAGTGGTGGTTTTAAGCCTCCCTCTGGCGAGATCAATTCGCCGCTACATGAGCCAAATGGCGAGATCAACATACTGCTACCGTCGCCGCCACATCAGACCCCGCTCAGCGGGCGTACGGGAACCCCCGCAGGATGGTGAATCCGCGGTAAATCTGCTCCAGCAGCATGGCCCGGGTCCAATCGTGCGTCAAGGTCATGCGGGAAAGTGAGAGCAGGACGTTGGCGTGCTGGCGGAAGGCCGGCGAGAACCCGTCCGCTGGGCCCACCACAAAGGCAATCTCCTTTGTTCCATGCACGCCCTGGTCGCCCAGCCACATGGCAAATTCCTTTGAACTCCACTCGGCGCCCTGGGGGTCCAGAAAGACGCAGGTGCTGCCCGCCATCTTTTCCAGCATCCGTGTTTCAACAGGCGAGGTCTTTTCTGCGCGCCGGCTTCTGGCTTTCCCGGCTTCGGGCAGCTCATCAATTACAATGTCGGTAAATTTTGCAATGCGCTGGGTGTAATCCTCGACCAGCGCCCGCAGGCGCGCGTCTTTGGTCTTGCCTTCCCAGAAAACTCGAATGCGCATGGCGCCTGTCCTACGCCGGCCCTCCGAAACGCCGACGACATGTCATTTTGAGCGAAGGGAAGGACCTGCTTCATTTTTTCGAATACATATAACGCAGGTTCCTCTTCCGCCACGCGGGATCGGAATGACGGTCAATAGGTTCATCGGTATGTTCGCCGACGTTGATTTTTCATTCCAGTCAGCCCCTGGGCACAGGGACCTTCGGAGCCGACTTCCACAGCCTTTCAAGGTTGTAAAACTCGCGGGCCTTCTCCGAGAAAATGTGGACGACGAAATCAAAGTAGTCCATCAGAATCCATTCTGACTGCGAGTAGCCCTCCAGATGCGCGGGAAGCAGCTCCCACTGCTTCTTCAGATTTTCCTGGATGGCGTCGGAAATCGCGCGCGTATGCCGGCTTGACGTGCCACTGCAAATCACAAAGTAGTCCGCAAAGGAACAGATCTTGCCAACATCCAGCACGGTCAGGTTCACGGCCTTCCGGTCCTGTGCGGCGCGGATGGCCTCACGCAAGTTCGCCGTCATTTTCCTCCATGGAGCTGGTTGGCTGCTCGGTACAGCCCTTCTTTTAGTATATATTCTTCCACCATCGGAGGCACCATGCCCTTAATGCTTTGCTTCTCCCGGATGGCCTGCCGCAAGTCGGTGGAAGCTACGGGAACTTCCACGCGCGGCAGGATGTGCAGGGTGCTGCGCCGCAGATGGATCTGGCGCGAATTTCTGCGCGGCCGTCGGCCAAGCAGGTCCCGTGGCAGGGCGCTTTCAATTTTACGGCTGTCAAATCCGGGCCGCGACACCACAATAAAGTCGGTGAGATCCAGCAGTTGCCGAAACTGCTTCCAGTGGGGCAGGTCAATCAATGCATCAAGACCGATCAGGAAATAAAGGCTGTCGCGGGGCTTCAGCAGGCGCTTTGCGCGCCGCACCGTGTCAATCGAGTAGTGCGGGCCGGGATGCAACTCCGGCGATTCCAGCGTGGAAGGAACGAAGCGGGAATCCTCCGCGCAGGCCAGTGCCACCATGGCAAAACGGTGGTGGTAATCCGTAAGCCCGTCTCCGGTCTTATGCGGCGGGCATCCGGTGGGGACAAACAGCACTTTGTTCAGATGCAGCCGGCGGGCCGCGGCCTTTGCCACCTGCATGTGGCCGGAGTGGACAGGATCGAATGTTCCTCCAAAAATAGCAATTTTCACGCGGTCGTCAATCCTGCCTTCCGTCAGGCCAGATTTTCAAATTTTGCATCACAGATTTTGGGGCTCAGAAACAGCATCCTCCGGAGGGCCGGGCCTGGGAATTTCCTGGAGCCTGGCCCAGGCCGCGCGCTTCAATTCCTCCAGCCCTTCGCCGGTGACCGATGAAATCTCGTATAGCGGGGAATTCTGCTCGCGGCAAAACTCCCGGAGCGCGAACAGGCGATTGCCATCGCCCACAGCGTCCACACGAGAAGCTACCATCAGCATTGGCTTTTCGGCAACTGCCGGGCTGAAGCTTTCCAGTTCCTTGAGAATGACGGCGTAGTCCTCGACCGGGTCCCGGCCCGTCATCTCCGCCACGTCGATCAGGTGGAGCAGCAGTCGCGTGCGTTCCACGTGCTTGAGAAAACGGTCGCCGAGGCCTTTGCCCTGGTGCGCACCCGCAATCAGCCCCGGAATATCGGCCATTACAAAGGATTGTTCCTCGTCCACGGCCACCACACCCAGCGAGGGTTCGAGCGTTGTGAACGGGTAATCGGCGATGCGGGGCCGGGCGGCGCTGAGGCGGGAAATCAGCGTTGATTTGCCGACGTTAGGGAAGCCGACCAAGCCAACGTCTGCCAGAAGCTTCAGTTCCAGGCGCAGGTCGCGTTCTTCGCCGGGCGTGCCAGGGTCAGCCCTTCGCGGAGCCTGGTTGGTGGAGGTGGCAAAGCGGGCGTTGCCGCGCCCGCCGCGTCCGCCCTTGGCCACCAGAACCCGCATGCCTCCATTCACAAAATCGGCCAGCTTGTCGCCGGAGGCGTTGTCATAAACCACAGTTCCCACGGGGACCTGGATGATGAGGTCCTCGCTGTCTTTTCCGTGGCAGTTGGAACCCTCGCCGTGCCCCGCGCGCCGCGCGCGAAACTCTTTGTTGAAGCGAAATTTCAGCAGAGTGTTGAGATGACCGGTAGATTCCAGGTAGACGCTGCCGCCATTGCCGCCGTCGCCACCGCTGGGGCCCCCGCGCGGGACGTACTTCTCCCTGCGGAAAGCCATACAGCCGTTTCCGCCACCGCCGGCCGCCACGTGGATCCTGGCTTCGTCGACAAACATCTGGAGCCTGTCTACCTCTTTAGAGACAAGAATACGCCGCGCCCGTCCGTAAGGCGAGCATGAAGTTCACAGACGCTGAGTGATTCCTGAAATAAGAAACACGGCGAGGAAGTGCCGCAATGCGGGCTTTGCCCATCGCGTGAAGGATTCAGTTTGCTGACGGGATCAGGATGCTGACAAAACGCCCCGCGCGGCCCTTGTCTTCAAACTTGACAACGCCGGAAACCTTGGCAAAAAGCGTGTCGTCCTTGCCGACTCCCACGTTGTCGCCGGGCTTCAGCTTGGTGCCACGCTGACGAACCAGGATGGACCCGCCTGAAACCATCTGCCCGTCAAAGCGCTTCACGCCCAGGCGCTGCGCGTTCGAATCCCGGCCGTTTCTTGAACTTCCTAAACCTTTCTTGTGTGCCATTGCAAAAGCCTCTTCTGTGGTCTTGCCCCGCTGCTGCAGTTAAGGGGCGACGATTTCGTTGATCCGGACCTCGCTGTAATTCTGCCGATGGCCAATAGTCCGGCGATACTGTTTCTTCCGCTTGTACTTCAGCACGCGGACCTTGCGCGCGCGGTCGTTGGCAAGAATGGTCGCCGTCACCTTGGCGTTTTCCACCAGCGGCGTTCCCACCACCAATTCTTTCTTGCGCACGGCAAAAACGTGGTTAAATTCAACGCCGGCGCCCGGCTCGCCAGGAAGCCTCTCTACCCGCACGACGTCTCCCGGTGAAACCTTGTACTGCTTGCCACCGGTCCGAATAATCGCATACATGTACAGTCACCTCAGTGTTGTTGACAGAAAACAAGCTATTTTAGCGTTGATACAGAGGTTGTGTCAACGAGTTGGCAAACTTCAAACTCCGGGTTGCTCAGCGCGACGACCCTTTTGAGTCAGCGGGGCTTGTCGGCCGTTTCGAAGGCGCCGGCCGCTGAGTTTTCAGCCGCGCTTTCAGCAACTGTGACTTCCGGTTCGTCCGCTTGCCGAGTTTTTGATTGAGAAACCGGCCCTTGGCCATAGCTCGTAACCCGATTTCAGTTTAAAACTTCCATCTCAAGAAAAGAAGCAGATCCTTCGCTCGCGCAGGATGACTCACGGACGAGAGAGCCGGTAAGGGAACGGTTTTGCTCGACCAATGGTTTTTCTCTGTGTGCTCGGTGGCCAGAAAAAGCACAACACGGCGAGCACAGAGGGCCTCTGTGGTCTCTGTGTTAAAGCCTGCAACTCACAGCGATCACGGAGCCAATTTTTGGATTCACTCGCGAGGCTCCTGCAGCTATACCAGCTCGATTTCGAGCTTCGTAACGGAAGCCGGCTTGAATGTCCAGGTAAAACGCGAACCGGAAACTTTGGTGGGTGATTCCACGGGCTGCACGGCGTCGGGTTGCTCAAAGGTGTTGTGGGCGTGGATGTCCGCGTTGGTCAGCACCGTAGCACGGCCCGAGCGCGCCGAAGCCCCGCGCAGCACAATTTCCGTGGTGCGCTCTTCGCTCGCGTGCGGATTCACCACCGTAACCACCAGCTTTTTCTCTTTCAGGTGGAGCGATGCCGAACCGGCCAGCCCCCAGAGCGACTTGTTTTTTCCTTCGTACGTATAAGAGATCGACGGCGCGTCGGCCACAAATCGCAGCGAGTGGCCATTGTGATGCGCCTTATACATATCGTAAACCCAGAAGATGGGCGTGACGGTGAATCGGTCTTCCAGGGCCAGGAAGGACGCATGAAGAACGTTAATGAGCTGGGCTGCGTTGCACATGGCCAGCTTTTCCGCGTGGCGGTTGAAGATGTCAAGCGTGATGCCGGTCACCAGCGCGTCCCGCAGCGAGGGCGGATAGCTGAACACGCAGCTGGGGGCGATGGACGGCCCATGGTGCCAGGCGCCCCATTCATCCACCACCAGCTTCACGTGGTGCTCCGTGTCGATTTCCCCCATGGCCAGCCAGTGTTTAGGCAGGATGGAATCCAACGCGTCAGCCTGCCACAGCATCTGGTACCAGCCCGGAACGTCAAATTCCATTGAACTGCCCTTGCCGGTTGTGCCGCAATAGTAGTGCAGGGAAAGCCCCCACATCTTTGTCACCTGCCCCTTGCCTTTGGCGGCCAGGCCTTCAAGAAGGCCTCGTGTCCAGTCCACGCGGGCGTCTTCGATCTCCGCCCCTGGGCCTGATCCAATGAGACGGAGCCTCAGCCCGAATTTGGCAATCCAGGTTGTGAAGCGGCGGAACTCTGTTGCATATTCCTGGGGCGCGAAATTCCCGCCGCAACCCCAGGACTCATTCCCGACGCCCCAGTAAACAACGTTGTAAGGATCTCTGCTGCCGTCTGCGGCGCGCTGCCTGGCCAGCGTAGTCGTGCCCGCCGGGGAATTGCAATATTCCACCCACTCGTGAAAGTCAAAGGGCGTCAGGCTGCGAACGTTGGCGGCGAAGTACGGTTTGGTACCGGTCAATTTGCAGAAGCGCATGAATTCAGGCGTGCCGAAGGTGTTGGGTTCGTATTTCTGCGGGCCGTCTGCGGCCTTCCAGAGCTGGCCTTCGTTGGCCCAGAAATTGGTGCGCACAGGGCGCTCCGCGCGGGGGCCGATGCCGTCACGCCAGTTGTAGCTGTCTGCAAAGCAGCCGCCCGGCCAGCGGTCTACGGGAACTTCCATCTGCCGCATGCGGTCCACCAGCGCCTTGCGGATGCCGCCTTCATTCGGAATTTTGGAATTTTCGCCCACCCAGATTCCGTCATAGATGCAGCCGCCCAGGTGCTCGGTGAACTGGCCGTGGAATTCGGGAGCTATGCGCCCGATGGGCTCGTCCACCAGAATTTCGATCGACGCTTCTGAAGCCTGCGCGGACCTGGGAGCCACGCCAGCAGCGGCAATCGCCAGTGACGAAGAGAGAAATTCGCGGCGTTTCATGGGTTTCACCTTCCGCAAAGAAAAGTCATCGCACCACGGAGGGCGCTCCGTTGTCAAGAAAACTTTTGGCGCAAACATTGCCCTCTGTTTTGTTGGTTGAAAATTGTTATCCTGATAGAGATGGCAGGCGGGGCACGTGGGTCCGGTAGTTCTGGTGTCCGGCCAGAACCTGCAAGGAGGGCGGATGTTGAAGACGAAAGGCAACAGCCGGGAGGCGCTGGAAGCAGAAGTTTGCAAGACTACGATCATCGAATCCAGAAAACTTTCAAGCGCGCTGGGGGCCCGGGTCATTCTGGCCAGCGAAGGCTTTCAGCACACCGGCAGCTTCAAGTTCCGTGCTGCCTACAACGTCGTGATGCAGGCGGAGGCGGACCTTTTTCTCACGGCATCCTCCGGAAACTTTGGCCAGGCGCTGGCGTACTCGTGCCAGTTGCTCGGGAAGTCCTGCATTGTGGTGATGCCCTCCACTTCCTCGCAGGTGAAAGTGGACGCCGTTCGCGGCTACGGGGGCAAGGTTGAACTGATTGATGTGAAGGTCAAGTCGCGCTGGGATCGCGTTTGGGAACTGGCCGGTGAGCACCCTGATGCCTATGTCGCCAGCCCCTACGACGATCCTTTTGTGATTGAGGGGAACAGCAGCCTGGGAAGCGAACTGGCGGCGCTGGGATATGACCTTGGCGGTATCGTTGTGCCGGTGGGCGGCGGCGGGCTGGCCTCGGGAGTCTTGGTGGGGCTTCGCGAGGCAAAGAATTCCGTTCCGGTCATTGGGGCGGAGCCTCTGATGGCAAATGACGCGGCTCGGTCGCTGCGCGAAGGCCGGATTGTTTCCAACGAAGCGGAGCCCCAAACCATCGCCGACGGGGCGCGGACGCTTTGCCTCGGCGAGCGCAACTGGGAGATTCTCAAAGACGGGCTGCAAAGAATTGTGGAAGTCCCCGAGGAAAAAATTGCTGAGGGTTTGCGGATGCTCTTCAGGCTGGTGAATTTGAAGGCTGAACCCACCGGCGCGCTGGCCATCGGGGCCATGCTGGCGGCACCGGAAACGTTTGCAGGGCAGGCCGTGTGCTGCGTCGTGAGTGGTGGAAACGTCGATCCCGAAGTCTACGCCCGCCTGCTGCTGGAGCATTGATTCACTAAATAAGGCCGCGGGCAGCCTCAGCCCTGGAGTTGCCGTCGGGAAGCAGGCGGGACAATTGCGGTGTGCTAGCGTCGTTCTGCGGGAACGATGAACGTGCGGGACATCCGGTCATGCCAGGTGAGCCCCTCTGCGTCGACCACGGCCCAGATGAATCCCAGCATCATGGCGGACATTGAAACCAGATAGCCGAAACCCCGCCAGAGGCAGTCCGAAAGCCTGGGCGCGTTGCCTTCAAACGTGATCACTTCGAGTCTGGCCCAGAGGAGTCCAGGGGTGGCTGAAGCCATGGCTGTGCAGCCCGCAAAATAGAGCATGATGAAGAAGGCGCCGACCAGCCCCATGGCAGCCAGTTCCAGCGGCCCGGACGAAAAAGCGCCGCCGACTGCCCAGAATATCAGCGCGTAGATCCCCACCGCTGACAAGAGCACCAGGGCATCAATCAAAGCTGCGAAAAAACGCATCTTCATCTGGGCGATGGAAACAGCGGAGGGTTCATCTTCGCCGGCGTCTGGATACGCATCCCCGGAAGCCCCAAGCTCAATCTCCAAAGGTGCCGTTTCGTTACTGCGTTCCGGCTGGGTCGGTGGCGGTGGGGGAGCCGGCGCTTCTTCCTGGCCATCCAGAAAGGCCGATTCAAAGCTGCCCATGCCAAACGATGGAGGCGCAGGGCGGAATTCACGCTTCGGCTTTGCTCGGTTCACCGGACCATCCGCGGCCGGGAACTCGATGACATGGGGCCGGGGCTCTTCCTGTTTTTTTGGCGCTGCGGCCCCGAAATCGAGGTTGAGTGTGCTGGGATCGTGCTCTGCTTCGTCGTGGAGGCGGGCACGGCGCTGGCGATATTCCTGCACGCGGTCGGCGAGCTCCGACTGCCACGGAGAAAGGCCCGGGTGGGCCCTGGGCTTTGCGGATGGCGGCTCGGCTTCAGGCTGAACTGGGTCTGGCAGGGTGACCTGAGGTTCCAGTTCTACGTCCAGGCTGCCGGATTCCTGTTCTCCCAGCTCCATCTCATCCAGCACGGATTCGTGTTCCGGCTCGGCCGGAGCTTTTGTTTCCGGTTCGAGGGGGTGAAACAGCGGCGGAATCCCCTCAGCCTGACCGTTCACCTGCGTGAAGTGATGCCCGCATTTCCTGCACTCTTCTTTCCCCGGAAAGCTGATGAAACCACACTTAGGACATTTCACTGCGGCTCGAAACCCCCCTTTGAGCCTCCTCGCAAAGCTCCCGGAACATCTTAACAAATTCATGCACGTCAAGAAAGGATTTGCGGGTAGAATACAAGTTTCGACTAATGTGATGGTTCATATTGGTTACTTATCTAACCGACATAGGACTTCCCGATTCTGGCTGGCAATCCCGGCTGCTTCACTGCTGTTGTTCCTTTCTTTTGAGGCGCTTGGGCAATCGGCGCCGGCCAATCTTTCGAAGCTGATGGACCAGGGTTCTACGGTCACGGTTCGTTCGGATACTCAGGAGAAAGAGGGGGATGCTTATCTCCTGCGTGGCCACGTGGTTGTGACTTACGGAGAAATGGAAGTCACTGCTGACCAGGCCTCCTACAATCAGTCAACCAACCTGGTGAGGGCCAAAGGCCACGTGACTTACAACGACCCGAAAGCGCACCTTGAGGCGGATGAACTTCACTATAACGTGGCGACCGGAACGGGCTGGTTCCTGAATGGAAAGGGTTTCCTGCGCTCGCACGCGAAGCACCGCCCCGGCGCCATGACGACGGGCAATCCTTTTTTTGTGCAGGCCAAAATCGTCGAAAGGCTGAACGAGATTTCCTACAAGATCATCGATGGCCGCGTCACCACCTGTAATTGTGAATCGACAGGATGGTCCATCAGCACGAAGCGCGCCCGATTGGAAGTCGGGGACAAAGTGATTGCCCGCAGCGACATTTTCCATTTTCTCCGTGTGCCGATCTTTTACACTCCAGTGCTTGTAGACTCGATTGCGCCGCGACCGCGGCAGAGCGGGTTCCTGCTGCCCAACGTGGGCAATTCCTCGCAAAAGGGATTTACTTTCGGCGATGGTTTTTATTGGGCCATCAATCGCAGCGCGGACCTGACGCTGGGCGTGGTGGATTACACCAGGCGCGGCCTGGGAGGCAGCGGCGAGTTTCGCGCCCGCCCCAGCGCCGACAGCAGCCTGGATGTCAGCGCATTCGGCGTTGACGACGAGGGAAACCCCGGTTCGCCGCAACTGCGGGCCCAGGGTGAAAGCATCCGGGCGACGGGACAGGCGGACCACCTCTGGGCGGGGTTCCGGGGCGTGGTCAACGTAGACTATGCCAATTCGCTGGCCTTCCGGGAAACGTTTGCCAACAACTTTACACAGGCGGTCACTTCCGAAGCACGGCAGATGGGTTTTCTGACCAAGAGTTTCAGCGCCTACAGCGCCAATTTTTATATCTCGCGCTACCAGAACTTTCTCTCCACCACGGGCGGCTCGGCCAACTCCATTACCATCCGGCACACGCCCACCTTTTCGCTCTCTGGCATGGACAAGCAGGTGGGCCATACACCCCTGTTCTTCTCCTTCGACACTTCCGCAGGAGCAGTCTCGCGTTCTGAGCCCGATTTCCTGACACCTAATTTTTCCGAACGCTTCAATTTTCATCCCGAGCTGACTTTGCGGATGAAACCTTTTCTGCACTTTCACGTGACGCCATCAGGCGGCGTATGGGTGACGCGGTATGGCACCAGCCTCAAGCCCGACCGCAGCGCCGTGGACCGCTTTATGGGCGATTTCTCCGTGGATGTCCGGCCGCCCTCGTTCGAGAAGGTCTTTTCCCGTTCCATCGACGGCTACCGGATCAAGCACCTTATCGAGCCAGACATCCAGTACCGTGTGGTCCGCTCCACCGATCCGCAGGACATTATGGATGTAGTCCGTTTCGACAATCTCGATACCATGGCCGAGACGAATGAGATTGAGTATTCTTTAACCAACTCGATCCTTGTCCGCAAGGATGTGGCTGACGGGCAGCCGATTCCCCAAGCCCACGAGCTGCTTTCACTCCGCTTCTCCCAGATTTACTATTTCGACCCAACCTTTGGCGGCGCGCTCCAGCCGGGCAGGGACATCGTGTGGCAGCCCACCACGGCCCTCACGGGTATTGCTTTTGCCCAGGGCCGGCACCTTTC
>DASSJE010000053.1:0-5605 GCA_035691365.1 Terriglobia bacterium | reverse complement strand
GGTGTTCGAAAGGCTTTTCATGACTATTTCGCAGATAAGCCGGAGCCGGTTTTCGAACTCGGAACGAGCCAGTGTTTTGCTGTAAAGGCATAGCTCCAGATTCGGCAAAGTTCTCCTCATGGCGTATTGGGGCTGGTGGCGAGGGTTCGGATTGCCAGGCATTGGGACCGAAGCATCAAGCATTGGCGGCAGGAATACAAAGATGACCCGCCATTGAAGTTATGGCGTTGAATGATCAACTCAGCTGGTTACAGACGCCGTTGCAGCAGCGTCATGCCGCTGTGGGTGCATCTGAGTGACAATCCACCCATATGTTTTTCCCAGGCCACTCCTGAGCGGTTGTGAAGGAGCCCAGCCGAGTTTTTCACGGATCAGGCGATTGTCGGAGTTCCGGCCGCGCACCCCTAGAGGGCCGGAAACATGTTTGATGCTGAGCTTCTTGCCCGCGATTTCCATAACCATCTGCGCCATCGCATTGATGGTGACCATCTCGTCTGAGCCGATATTGACCGGACCGCAAAAAGTGTCTGATGCCATCAGGCGGGAGATTCCCTCCAGGCACTCGTCAATGTAAAGGAACGAGCGGGTCTGTTGGCCATCGCCCCAGATCTCAATCTCGCCGCCGTCGGGTTGTTCTGCGACCTTGCGGCAAAGGGCAGCGGGAGCCTTTTCGCGTCCGCCGCACCAGGTTCCCTCGGGCCCGAAAATGTTGTGGAAGCGCGCGACACGGACATTCAGCCCATGGTTTCTTGCAAAAGCGAAGTATATCCTTTCACTGAACAGTTTCTCCCAGCCATACTCGCTATCCGGTGCAGCGGGATACGCACTGGATTCTGCGCAGTTCGGATTGTCGGGGTCTTCCTGATTGTAGGCGGGATACATACAAGCGGAGGATGAATAGAAAATCTTCTTCACTTTGCGCTCGACGCCGTAACTGGCCATATGAAGATTAATCATGCAGGAATTGTGCATGATTTCGGCGTCATTCTCGCCGCTGAAGACAAACCCGGCCCCGCCCATATCAGCCGCGAGCTGGTAAGCCTCATCAAACGGGCGGTCCAGAATCTCCTTCCACGTTAACTCGTTACGAAGATCACCCTGGACAAAGCTATCGGCTGCCGTTGCGCTGAATTCAGGCTTCTTAAGATCGACGCCTCGGACCCAGTATCCTTGTTGCTTGAGCCTCTTCACCAGGTGGCTGCCGATAAAGCCTCCGGCCCCACACACCAACGCTTGCTTTGTTGCCATAGGGTCCTCCTTTTAAAAATAAGCGTGGCCTCATAGATATCCTTTGGAACGATCGGCTCGCGCTTCATGGACAAGTTGCTGACACTGCTCCGAGAGCGCCGGGCGCCGCCCTCTCCCCGCAAGCAAAGAAAGCAAGCGGTGCGGTACCGGCCAGCGCAAGCCGGCGAAGGCGCGCGGATGGATCAGCGCCGGCAGCGCCGCCAAATAATCGTAGCCAAAGGCGTGCCAGTTGAAAATTACTGCTCCAACCATAAGCCACGCCACAGCCCGGTCGTCGCGCAATTCGCGAACTGCGGCGAATGCGAGCACCAGACCGGCGGCAAGCACAGGCACCGCCCAGTGCGCCGCCCCCAAGGCAGTCAGAAGCCCATGCACGGTCAGCGGGTCGTAATAAACCGCTCCTGCCACGGTTTGGGCCCGCCAGCAAGCTTGAATCCAGCCTGGCCCGGCAACGGCGGTCGAGAGTGCGAACAGAAACGTTCCGGTTGCCACGACCGACCAAAGCACCCGCCAGCGCCGTCGCCAAGCTAAGAAAAGCAGTGCTGGCAGGAGCAGATGAAGGCCCATCGAGGCCAGGCCCAGCAAAATGCCGGCCCGTTCGTCGTGCCCTCTCTTGATCGCAGACAGCGCCAGTGTTGTGAGGAAAACAAACACGCCTATGTCGTGCCCGGATTTAACCATCCAGGCTAGCGGAAGAGCCAGGAACGACGCTGTTGTGAGCCATGCTGATGGGCTCATCGCCGCCAGGCGCGTGCGCAGCATCCAGAAGGCCGCCAACACCAGCGCCAGATTCAGCGCTGACCAGAGCAGGAAGGCGGCCGAAAACGGAAGCCATGTGAGCGGCAAATATTCCAGCGCCTGCCACGGAGCGCGCAGAAAAGGCAAGTGCGGCGGATATGCGCGCGAGTCGTAGAGCGCAAGCGCGAGCGCGTGCCCGGTGCGCAGGCGCATTCCCGCGTCGTAGGACACCGCAAAGTCGGAGCCGGAGGGGATGCGCGCGCATGGAACCACCAGCAGCGCCGCCGTCGCGCCCGCAATGATTGCCCCCACCGCCGTCCAGCGCATCCCGTTTTTCTCCGTTTTCATTCACTTCTCCACCAGGCTCGAGCGCCGCACTTGCAGCGCCCATATGCCGGGTCAAGAAATCAATCGGCAGGCGCTGATCCAGCGGCGCATCAGGTAAGCTGTCTGATGGAAATAGCCTCGAGTCGCCTGGTTCCAAATGGTCCCCGAGAAGTTCTCAACCGCGTCCTCCAGTCCGTAGGCCAGGGAGGCATAAGCATCACCGTAGTTGCTGCCTTCGAGCTTTGCATCCGTCAGCCAAAGGCAAATGTCTTCCAGCGCCCAGATGCAGGCGAATTCGTTTGCGGCATCGCGCAAGTAATTGTGGGAGTTTCTCCGGTGGTCGGCAAGGGGGCTGCCCACCCTGACTTTGTGCCCCAGATGGCGGACGCAAGCCTGGCTGAAGTAGCCGCTGAAAATATCTCCGTAACGGTCAATGGGCATCCCAGCGAGCGGATATCCCATTCGCAGGAAGTAGTAAGAAATGATAACGTCCCGATTAACGGCAGTGTTTTGCGTATTGATGGGTGACCACGCCGAACCACTGAGCAGGACGGAGCCGCCGCGCATGGCCGAAGCCCGTACCGGTGCGATCAGCCACGTCATGGCATCCATATCCGGTTCACTGAGCCACAGGCCGGCGTTCATGTGGACCCGTCCCTTCTGCACGGCTCGCGAGATTTTGGGCCGCTGATGGCGCGCGAAGTAGGGAAACCCTCTGGGATAAACAGTCACGGCGGGATCCACATCCAGCATGTCGCAGATGTTGAACCAGCGGTTCTCGCTTGAAACTTCGCACTCCGCCATTGGCTCCCCAAGGACGATGCTGTGGGCCTTCACAAAATCCTCGTCTGGAAGGCAATAGTTATCGTCGTCAATCGACAGCATGACGGGCGCCCCCGACTCGAGGGCCATCAGGAAGCCTACATTCCGGCGATTGTCGGAGCTGTAGGGAATCAGCTTGCCCAATCCATCGAATTTGTTCAGATAGGCTTCCTGTTCTTCGAGCGTGGGGCAGAGTGTCTTTAATCCCCTTTGGGTAAGGATCGCGCAACGTTCGTAGGCGGAGGCAGGCGTTTTGCGGTCAGGAATAACAATGGCGGTTATCCGGTCCAGATGCCCAAACCGCTCGAAATTGCGAAAATAATCTTCCAGAATCACGGGATCTGCAATGGTGGACATCACCAGAGTCACATCCGGTTGCATCAAAAGGCTCCCTCTTTGGCACTGTCGGAAACCTCGCGGGCACGGAGGCGATAAAGACGCCAAAGCTGGGTCAGCGCCTCATTGACCGCACTGCCGTGCAGCCGGGGGCTGGCTGCCTGGTACTGAATTGGCAATTCCGTAATTTTGAAATTGTGGCAATAGGCTTTGATCTCCGTCTGGAAGAAATGCGCCCGCGAACGGATGCCATGTTCCAGAACCGCCTGGAGCGCGCGGCGCGAAAACATTTCAAAGCCGCTGGTCATGTCACTCAAGCGCGTGCCCAGCATCAGGTTGGTCAGGATTGTTCCGCCGCGGCTGATGAAATAACGCTTCCAAGAACTTCGCCGGATGCTGCCGCCGGGCATGAAGCGGCTACCGAAAACGCAATCGTATCCCTTCTGCATGGCGGAGAAAAACTGCGGGATGTCAGCGGGCCTGTGGCTGAATCCCGCGTCGATTTCAAGAATCCAATCGGAGCCTGCCTCAAGCGCTTCACGATAACCGCGGATGTAGGCATCCACCGCGCATCGGTTTTCCGGCGCCCAGACCACCTGCAACCTGGGCTCAACCTGAGCGTGCCCCTTCAGCAATTCGAACGTATTGTCTGTGGTCACTTTGTCCAGCACCGCAAAAAATCTCACACTTTGGAATCCTTTGCATTGCTCTAAAACTTCGCGAACGAACCGCACAGCTTCCGTACCCTCGTTGGCCATGGGGCAGGCAATGCCGAGGCTTATGGTTGCCAGCGTGTCCGGCGATATATCAGACGGTGTGTTGCCTATTTCCATGACACCTCCAAGGGTGCCGAACTTGACAGCACAGATTGACCCGGCACCGCCACTTCAGCCCCGGAAGGAACCAGCCTCTTCTCTTGTTTCAGGTACAAATCATAAAATAGCAAGCCACCAATCAGCGCTATGCCGTAAAAGTAAAGCGAGCCGAGAAGCGCGGACTCGGTGGGAAAATTCAGTGCAATCCAGTAAAGCACAAACGATAGGATACGAAGAATGATCCAGCCCATCCTCTTTACGGCGTTCAGTTGCCTTTGATACAGCATGGGAATCAAGACCATCGTATGGCCCACCTAACCGACCGGCACGGCCAGCAACGAGACAGTCAGAGCGATCTCAGATGTCCGGCAATGGAGTCCGGGGCAGGGGGTGAAGCTCAACATGTCTTCGAGGATGATTGCAGCATAATAAATCAGCAAACAAAAGGCTGCACCAAGAAGCGGCAAAGCGTGGGTCCAGCCATTTGAACGATTGTTTAAATCGCGCAAGTCTTCAATACGAATTTCCGATTGAAATCCAGAGCGCATGCTGTTACCGCTTCGACAGCCTTGGACTCGAATGTCTACCCCTTTTTCTTGGTGGTGCTCAGTGGCCTTGAGAGGAGCCCACCGACCGGGTAGATGCCTGGCGTCCTTGACCTGTTGAACGATACGGCCACTTTGAACGGCTTGCAAAAGTCTCCGTGACTCGTCGAATCCCAGTATGAACCATTCGAGTAAGAGCAATTGCTTTTCCATTCGGGCTTATCTAGCATTCGGCTGTATTATCAATAAGTTATGGCCAAGTCGGGGAGGCTGGTGTCATCAAGAGGTGCCATTCGTCCGGATGTTTGATTTTCAATAGGTTACAGCTTTTTGCCCGAAGGCAACAGAAATGTCAGGGTCCAAGCCCGGGCAGACAGCAGTTAGGGGCCTCAGAAAGCTTTGCTCAATGTGCGGCGGGGCCAACCACATACAACGGGCTATTGTTGGAACTCGCAATCGGCGCCAAATGCCTATCGGCACACGGCGGCCATTCCGGATGTTGAAGGGATCATGTGGTCCCGCGCACACCTGTTTGACAAGGGCAAAGCTTTCTGTAGATGGCAAGGTAATAACTCCATCAACGGTACCGTTCAAATGTGCCGCCGCCTTCCGCACCGGATCGACGCAATCAATCGTCCCGTTGGAATTGACGCCGGGCTCCAGGTATGAGACATTCGCCGGATGATTGGAGAGACGGATGTTCCTTGCAATTGAGGCCGGGCTGGTTGTTGTTGCGCTGGCTCTGGCTTTCACAGTTCCGAGGCTGGGCTCGCG
>DASSJE010000052.1:0-13472 GCA_035691365.1 Terriglobia bacterium | reverse complement strand
CGCGGGCAGCCCCCAGACGGCCAGCCTGAGCGGCGACAGCGCTTTCTCCATTACGCTTACGGCCAGCCAGAGTTCCGTGACGGTCCTGGAAGGGACCGCGCAGGCCCGGTTTACCCTCTCCGCATCGTCCAGCAGCGGGTTCACGGGTTCCATTGTTCTGGGCTGCGCCAACGTTGCACCCGCCACCTGCGCCTTCAATCCGGCCTCGATTTCGCCGGGGCAATCGAGCACGCTGACGGTGGGAAACCTGGGCGCGGTGACCTCGTCTGACCTCAACTTTACGGTGACGGGTACGGCAGCGGGCACGAGCCAGGCAACCAGCAGTTCCAGCACCACCGCTTCCGGAACATCAACGGCAACACTCTCGCTGTCAGTACAGTTTCAGAATTTCACTATCACCGCAACGCCGGCCAGCGCGTCAATCGACGCCGGGCAGGCGGCGAAATATACGCTGACGGTTACGCCCGTCAACGGATTTGCCATGCCCGTTTCGCTCGCCTGCAGCGGCGCCCCCAAGGGAACGACGTGTTCCTTCTCTTCCTCCACTCTGCAGATCTCCGCTTCCGGCTCCGCCCAGGCAACCCTCACCGTGCAAACCACGGCGCGGTCGCTGGCGCATCCTCCTGCCAGCGAGTGGCGGGGCCGGCCGTTTAGCGGGCTGCCGGTGTGGCTGGGGTGCGCTCTCCTGGCCCTGCTGCTGATTTCAGCAGTGTCCCGGCGGAAGACGCCGGCTGCGCCTTTCCGCCTGGCGCTGCTTGCGCTGCTGGTCTGCGTGGCCGCGGCGGCCTGCGGCGGAGGCGGAGGTGGAGGCGGCATTTCTCCCGGAACGAATAATGGCACCCCTGCAGGGACGTACACGCTGGTTGTTACCGCCACGGCGCAATCGCTCAGCCATTCGAGCCGGGTAACGCTCCAGGTGCAATAGGCAGGCAGGAGATGAAGGGCAATCACCAGAGAAGGAAGGGCCATCAAAAATTGCCCGGCCTTCTCTTGTTCCCGCCCGTATCTGCCGATGTATTAGTCGAATCTGAAATCCTTCGCCGACTGATTGAGCGGCGGGAGATTTCCGCGTCTGCAAATTGTTGATCTCAAAACGGATGACGCAGTGGTTATGAATCGCTGAGGGAAATCGGGACGGCCTTTGCAGCAACGCTCATCAAGGCTGCGGGTCCGGTTCCGGCAGGGAGCAAGGCTTATGCTTTGGGGGAAATCCAAGCGACTGGTGGGTCTGGACATTGGCTCCAGCTCCGTGAAGGCGGTGGAGCTGGCCCGGAAAGGCGCGGGATATGAACTGCTGAGCCTGGGCATAGAACCGCTGGGCCAGGATGTGGTGGTGGATGGTTCAATTATGGATGCGCTGCTGGTTTCTTCCGCCATCAAGAAGGTGATTGCTGAAAACAAGATCAAGACGAGGGAAGTCGCGACCTCGGTTTCGGGGCACTCGGTGATCGTCAAGAGAATCACCCTGAGCGCGCAGAGTGAGGCGGAAGTGGCCGCCGCGATTCCTTATGAGGCGCAGCAGCACATTCCTTTTGATGTTTCCGACGTCAATCTCAGCTACCAGGTGATGGGGCCTGCGCCAGCGGGAGGCGGGACGGAAGTGATGCTGGTGGCGGCGAAACGAGAAAAAATTCTAAACCATACCAATGTCCTGAGCCAGGCGGGGAGGGTCCCGTATGTTGTGGACATTGACGCCCTGGCGCTCCAGAACGCGTTTGAGGTGAATTACGAACCCAAACCTGGCGCCCTCGTGGCCCTGCTGAACATCGGCGCCAGCACCATGAACATTAACATTGTACGCGACGGAACGCCGCTGTTCACCCGCGACGTTTCGGTGGGAGGCAACCAGTATACCGACACGCTTCAGAAGGAGCTGGACCTGAGCTTTGACGACGCAGAGCTTCTGAAGCAGGGGCGTTCGCTTCCCAATGTCTCCGCAGACGCCGCCAAGCCGCACCTTCGTTCGGTCTCCGAAATCCTCCTGCTGGAGATCCAGAAGACGTTTGATTTCTTCCGCCAGACGACCTCGCAGGAAAACATCCAGTCGATCTACCTGGCGGGGGGAACGGCCAAGGTGGAAGGCCTTCTGGATCTGCTAAAGGAAGAGTTCAAAGTTCCGATTGAAATGATGGATCCTTTCCGCCGGGTAAACGTCAATCCTGCGCGATATGACGTGGGCCACACCGCGGAAGTTGCTCCCCGGCTTTGCGTGGCGATGGGATTGGCTCTGAGGAGTTTTGACGCGCCATGATGAAGATCAACCTGCTGGGGCGGGAAGCTCCGGAGTTAAGTCTTGCGGTGGGCTCGGCCGAGTCTGCGCGCCAGGTCCTGGTGTTTGTGGTGGCGCTGGCCGTTTCGCTGAGCACCGTGGGGTTTGTGAACTACTACTGGAACCATCAGATCAGCCAGGTGCAGGCCGCCCTCCGGCGGGAGGAGATCCGGCAGAAGGAGCTGGCTTCCGTAAGGGCCCAGAACCAGCAATACCAGCAGCAACTCAAGACGCTTGAAGAACGGATTCAAACCATCCAGACACTGCAGGCCCGGCGCCAAGGTCCGGTGGACTTGATGGAAGGGCTGGGGGACACCGTGAACCACACCCAGGAACTCTACCTCCTGCAAGTAACTCCCGAAGGGAACGAATTGCACATCCGCGGAGAAGCAAGCCGCGTCCCGGCGATTGCGAAGTTTATCAGGGAGCTGATGAGCTCGCCGCGGTTTTCTGACGTCAGGCTGAAGCAGTACTACCAGGACGATCAGCACGGCCGCATGAGCTTCAAGTTCAACCTGGATTGCGCCTATGTGCCGCCTGAGCAGAAGACGCCGGCGGCGGCTGAGAAATCGGCGATGGCAGCGCTGCCACCCGGGGACGGAAGGTAAGGGAGGACGCCGGCATGGCAAGAAAATTCAGCGATTATTCGCCTGGCGCCCAGGCAGCGGTTCTGGTGGTGGTGGCGGTTGCCCTTGCGGGCGTCATTTTCTGGTATTTTGTGCTGCCCAAATCCAGCCAGCTTGACACCCTGAAAGATCAGGAGAGCCGGTTGAGGGCGCAGAACGACCGCAATGAGGCTTTCAAACGCGAGCAGACGGAATACCTGAACCGCATCACCCAACTGACTGAGCAACTGAAGACGTTGCAGTCGATTGTGCCTGACCAGCCCTCCACGGATGTCTTTGTCAGGTCCGTCTACGATACCAGCACCGGCAGCAGCGTGCATATCAGGACCTTCATAGCCCAGCCGCAGGTAAGAAAGGAACTTTATGTTGAAATGCCGTTCCGGCTGCACCTGGACGGGACCTACTACCGGCTGGTGCAGTTCTATGACCGCCTGGCCCACGGCCAGCGGATCGTAACGGTTTCCAACCTGGCGCTGAATGCTCCGGGCGGGGGCGGCATGGGTTCCTACACAGTCTCAGAAGAGGAAACGGTGGGGGCCGATTGCGTGATTACAACCTATTACAACCAGCCCGCGGCCCCAGCGAAAGCCAAAGGGAAACAGGGTCCGAAATAGGACGAGGGTAGCGCCATGACAGAACAAACAAGAGGATATTTGTGGATCGCCCGCCTGGGCATCAGCCTGGGGGCTTCCATTGTGCTCTTCCTGGGAGGCCCTGCGGCCGCGCTGGCCGGCGGGGAGAACGACGCCGGCCGGGACACCCCGGCGGTTGCCACCGCCACCAGGACTTCATCCCTGAAGCGAAGCATGCCGCGCCCGGCCGAAGCACGGGACATGGCAAAAACCGTGGCCGGGAAACGCGATCCTTTCAAGCTTCCACCCCCGCCGCAGGCGAAGGTTGGGGAAGAAGAAATCGATGGCCCGCTGCCGCCGGGAGTTCGCGGGCTGGTGATTGGCCATCTGCGCCTGAAGGGGATTGTCCGCGAGGAAGACAACAAAACCATGATTGCGGTGGTCGCGAACCGCGCAAATCTGGCCTACTTTCTGCACATCAATGAAGACGTGTACAACGGCGTGGTCAGCAGGATCACGCCGGACGCAATCTATTTTCAGCAGAAACGCCCGGGCGCTGGCGGGCAGATAGCTGCCCGGGAGCTGGTCTTGAGACTGGGTTCCGGGCCGCAGGAGGCAAGATGAGACGAGACTTTCTTTTGGCGCTGGTGTCAATACTTGCCATGCCGGGACTGGCCATGGGGCCGGTGCTTCATGGCAAGCCGGAGGATCCCGGGAACGGTGCGATAAGGGTCGCCAGCACGGTGGTTCCGGCTGCTACCAAGGAGGCCGGCACACAGGCCCGCCCGGAGACATCCTTGCTGACCCGGCTGACCGGTATATCGATCGAGACGTCCGCAGGCGGAAAGGGAACAATCATTGATGTTGGCACCAGCAATTCCGCTGAGTATCGTGTCCTGCACATGGAAAATCCAAACCGGTTGGTCCTGGACCTGGAAGGCGCGAGGAATGGCACCAACCGCTGGAGGTATTCTTCTCATTCGCCTTTGCTGGAACGCGTCCGGGTGGGAAAGTTCAGCCCTGAATACGGGGGCGTCATCCGCATTGTTGCCGACCTTCAGGGAGACCCCTCTTACAAGGTTGACCGTGAGCCGGCCGGGTTCCGCATCGAGTTAAGTCCCAAAGATGGCGGCTCGGCCGCAGAGGCGCCATATAGATTGGAAGGGAAAGCCAGCCCTCAAAAGCCTGGTTCCGCGGGCAGGCTGGCGGCAGGCCGGCAGGTTGCCGAAGTCGCTCCGCGCCCGCCTGTTGAGAAAATAAGAGAAAGAACCTTGCCGCATGCGCAGGAAATAGCGACCTTCGGGCATCTTCCCGAGCTGCCGGTCGCGCCTGCAGCGGTTCCGGCCGCAAAGGAACCGCCGGCGCCCGCGCCGAGTGCAAAGCCCACTCCCCCTCGGGAACAGGAGTTTCCGGATGCCGTCCACGCGGCCAAAGCTGCCAGGATTCTGGCCACGGCAAAGGGTCCGGATCTCGGCACCGTTGCGATCCCGGTTCCGCAAGCGGCGGAGATTTCCAATGGACCCCAATACACAGGCAAGCGAATTTCTCTGAACCTGAAGGACGTGGACATCAAAGACTTCTTCCGGCTGATCCATGAGGTCAGTGGACTGAACATTATTGTTGACCCGGACGTTTCCGGCACCGTAACTGTTGTGCTGGATGACGTTCCGTGGGACCAGGCGCTGGCCCTGGTTTTGAACAACAACGGGCTTGGCGACCGGCTGGAAGGGAACGTCCTGCGGATTGCCAGGATGTCAACCCTGACGCGGGAGGCGGAGGAGACCAGAAAGCTGAGCACCGCCAAGGAGGAAGCAGCGCCTCTGGTCACCATTTTCCGCCCGCTGAATTATGCCAAGGGTTCGGCGCTTGCCGCCCTGCTGAAGAGTTGGGTGGGCGGGGGTGCGCTGAGCTCACGCGGGACCGTCCTGGTAGATGAGCGCAGCAATACCCTGATCATTTCAGATATTGGCTCGCATATTCCGATGATCAAATCCGTGATCGAAAAGCTGGACAGAAAGGCGCAGCAGGTTTCAATCCAGGCGCGAATCATCCGCGCCACCTCAGACTTTGCGCGCAACCTTTCGACGGCGCTTTCCTTTGCGCAGCGGAACGGTTCCGGAAGCTTAATAACGGGCGGGGCCACGGGCAGTCCGGTTTCGGGCGAGCCGCTCACTCCGCCAACGGTGACGACGGCGCCGGCAACGGGATTTGGCGTGTTTGTGCTCTCCAACCTGGGCAGGAATTACGCTATCAACTCAGCGATTGCGGCGGCTGAAACCCACGACCAGGCAAAAACCATTTCACAACCCTCGATTGTGACCCAGAACAACGTGCAAGGAACGGTGATCCAGGGGACCCAGATTCCCATCCAGACCACGATCAATAACACCATCAGCGTGCAGTATGTGCAGGCGTCTCTCCAACTGAAGGTGACGCCGCAGGTGACCCAGGACGGGAATGTCTTCCTGACGATAGACGTCGAAAATTCCACGCCCGGCCCGGCCCTGACGCTGGCGGGGCCGACGATTAACACCCAGTCCGCCACCACGCAGGTCCTGGTGCCAAACGGGGGAACGGTGGTTTTTGGCGGCGTCACGGTGCACACTACCTCGAATTCATCGACAGGCATCCCCCTGCTGGGCGACATCCCTGTTCTCGGACATCTCTTCAAGAGCACCACCACGCAACGGAATGACCAGGAGCTGCTCTTTTTTGTGACGCCCAAGATCCTGATCTGACAACCTTTCTCCCACAAAGCCTGCATTCCGCAATTCGTAGTAGAATCTATTGGTTCCTGACGAGGAGGCGAAGGCTTCCTCGTTTCGTTTTCAGACAATGAATTCAAACGGAATGCAGCATCCTTACACAACCAGGCAGCAGCGCCTGCGGGCGCAATTCGGGCGCAGGAAGATTGCCGCGCTGCTGGTCACCCACCTGCCGAACATTTATTATCTGAGCGGTTTCCACGGAAGCGCCGGGACGCTGCTGGTTGGCCCGTCGGAGAGCATCCTTTGGGTGGACCCGCGGTATACGCTGCAAGCGGCCGAGCAGACGGAGGGAGTCACAGTTGTCGAGGCCGCCAAGGGTCTGTTAAATGAAGCCACTGCCTGGATTCGGAAAGCGCGGCTGGGGCCCGTAGGTTACGACGACGCGGTGCTCACTTGCCGGGAATTTGCCAGGCTTGAAATGGCCGGCGTGCCACGGCGACGATGGATCTCCGCGGGCGGGTTGGTCGAGGAGCTGCGAATTGTAAAGGATCAAGGCGAGATCGACTGGATTCGGAAGGCCGGGAAGCTGACGGCCGAAGTTTTTGAGGAAGTGCGGGGGAAGATTCGCCCTGGCGCCAGAGAAAGTGATCTGGCGGCGGAGATTGAATATCGGATGAAGAGGAAGGGGGCCCAGGGCGCGGCCTTTGAAAGCATTGTGGCTTCCGGAGCGCGGAGCGCCTGGCCGCACGCCACGCCGTCTGCCAAGTTATTGATGGAAAACGATTTGGTTATCGTCGATCTCGGTGCTATACTTGCCGGATACGCAGCCGACATGACGCGAACGGTCTACCTGGGAAAACCGCCGGCGCAGGTTCGAACATTTTATAACCAGGTTCGCGAAGCACAGGAGGGCGCCACCCGTGTGGCGCGGGCCGGGCGGTTGGCCGGAGATGTCGATGCGGCCGCCCGTAAGGTGCTGGCAAGGAGCAAACTGGAACAGTATTTTACGCACAGCACCGGGCACGGAGTAGGGCTCGAAATCCACGAAATGCCTCGTGTCAGCCGTGGCGACAAGGCGCGGCTGCAGCCGGGGTATGTTATAACAATAGAGCCTGGCGTCTACCTGGAAGGTGTTGGTGGAGTGCGGATTGAGGACACGGTGCTGGTGACCAATGGGAAGCCGGAGGTGCTGACCCCGGCCACCAAAGACGCCTGGTTTACGGAATAGGATTGAAGTACAGGGGAGCAATATGCCCGGCAAGAAACCATCCCGGAGTGGAGAAGCGGCATCAGACCGGAGCTGGGAACTCAAGGAGATCCAGCAACTGATCGACCTGCTGATCGAGCGGGAAGTCGCAGAATTTGAAATGGAGAAGGACGGGACGCGGATCCGCATCCTGCGGCAGGCCCCCGCCGGCGCAGCGCCTGCCCCTGCTTTCCGGGCCAATGCGAGCGGCGATTTCGCGCGCCAGCCTGCTGAGCCGGTTGCCGCGCCTGCCCCCGCGGTTGATCAGGCGCCTGAGGTCCCGGAGCCGCAGCCGGAGCCATCCTCCGAAAATTTGCATGTGCTCAAATCGCCCATTGTGGGAACGTTCTTTTCCTCGCCTACGCCGGACGCTCTTCCGTTTGTCAATGTCGGCGACAGGGTCCAGGTAGGCCAGGTGCTTTGCATCGTGGAAGCGATGAAGCTGATGAACGAAATCGAATCGGAATTTGCCGGCGAGATTGTACGCATTCACGTTGAGAACGGCCAGCCTGTGGAATACGGACAACCTCTCTTTACAATCAAGCCCTTTTAATGAGGTGGAGTTTCAGTTTGCCGGCAGGGAGCCGCCACGGGCGTGGCGCCGTTCCGGCCAGTGTGACGCATGTTTGGAAAGATCCTGATTGCCAACCGGGGAGAAATTGCGCTGCGGGTGATCTGCGCCTGCAAGGAACTGGGCATACCCACGGTTGCCGTATATTCCGAGGCCGACCGCTATTCGCTCCACGTGCGGTTCGCGGATGAGGCGGTCTGCATCGGCCCTGCCAGAAGCTCGGAAAGTTATCTCAACATAGCGGCCATCATCTCGGCAGCGGAGATCACGGCCGCCGAGGCTATCCATCCCGGGTATGGTTTTCTGGCTGAGAACCCCAACTTTGCCGAAGTCTGCGAAACCTGCAAACTGACTTTTATTGGACCTTCGCCCGAGGCCATCCGCCTGATGGGCGACAAGAACCAGGCGCGAAAGCGCATGGCGGAGCTCGGCCTGCCGGTGCTTCCCGGAACGGAAGTTCTGAGCTCGGAAGAAGAGGCGCTGAAAGCGGCCCGGGAGATCGGATATCCCGTCATGGTAAAGGCATCGGCGGGCGGCGGCGGGAAGGGAATGCGGATTGTCAACTCTGCTGAGGAACTACCCGCGCTCCTGCAGATGGCCCAGAATGAAGCTGAAGCGTCGTTCGGTTCATCAGCCGTTTACCTTGAGAAATATATATCCTCGCCCCGGCATATCGAATTTCAGGTGATGGCTGACCAGCATGGCAAGGTTATCCATCTGGGCGAGCGGGAATGCACCATCCAGCGGCGTCATCAAAAGGTGGTGGAAGAATCGCCTTCCACCCAGATCGACGCCAGGACCCGGCAGGAGATGGGCGGCAAAGTGATTCGCGCGCTCAAAGAGATTGGTTACACCAACGCGGGCACCGTCGAATTCCTGATGGATGAGGACCACAAACTTTATTTTCTGGAGATGAATACCAGGATCCAGGTGGAACATGCCGTGACAGAGATGGTGACGGGGTTGGACCTGGTGAAGATGCAGATCCTGGTTGCCGCCGGGCTTCCGCTGCCCGTTGCCGGAGACACGGTGGGGCTTCGCGGCCACGCCATCGAGTGCCGGATTTGCGCCGAGAACCCCGAAACATTTGTTCCCTCGGCCGGCAAGATCACCGGCTTCCACGTGCCGGGAGGCACCGGCGTCCGCGTTGACACGGCTGCTTACGCGGAGTCGGTCATCCCGCCGTACTATGACTCATTGATTGCCAAGCTCGTGGTCCATGGCAAGGACCGCGAGGAAGCCATACAGCGAATGTTGCGGGCCCTCGAGATGTTTATTATCGAAGGCATTTCCACCTCCATTCCGTTACAGGAAAAAATTCTTGCTGATGAAGATTTCCGTGCCGGCAGATTCGATACGCAGTTTCTCAATCGTTTCAGCCGCAACGGCGTGGGCAGTTGATCAGGGACGGCCCGCATTCTGACCTATGGATTTTCGACTTCCCCGCCTGTACGCCATTATTGACCCTGCCCAGACAAGGAACCTGGATCCTGTGGAGGCCGCAGACGCGCTTCTTTCGGCGGGCGTCCGGCTGATTCAATACCGTGGCAAGGCCGACTCCTCGCGCCGGCTGTTTGATGTTTGCAGCGCCATGGCGGAGCGGGTACGCGAGGCCGGGGGAATGTTCATTGTCAACGACCGGGCTGACCTGGCCCGGATCACCGGCGCGGACGGCGTCCACGTGGGCCAGGAAGATTTGCCGGTGGAAGAGGCGCGCCGGGTGCTACACGCCGGCCAGCGCGTGGGCGTTTCAACCCATACGCGGGCCCAGTTTGAAGAGGCCGAGGCCACTTCAGCCGACTACGTTGCCTTCGGGCCGATTTTCCCCACCGGCAGCAAAGAGCGCCCTGACCCCGTGGTGGGCCTCGAGCAGTTGCGCGAAATGCGCGGACTGACGCGCCGGCCCCTGGTGGCCATTGGCGGAATAACCCTTGACAACGCGGCCCTTGTCATCGAAGCTGGAGCGGACTCCGTGGCTGTGATCCATGGCCTGCTGGCCGCGGACGACATCGGGGCCCAGGCTCGGAAGTTTCTGACGTCGCTCGGCTGACGGGTGACCGCAGCTTTCCGCCAGCCTTCCGGGCAGGTTGCTTTACCCCGCAAAAGGATTGGTAGCATGTCGGCGAGCATATCGAACAACCCTGCCGCACAATCCCACTCCGAAGAGCTGGTGAAAGGCCTGGGCCTGCTGGACTGCACCACGATTGTAATGGGCTCGATGATCGGGTCGGGCATCTTTATCGTGGCGGCGGAAATTGCGCGCGAAGTCGGTTCGCCGGGGCTTTTCCTTGCTTCGTGGGTGGTCAGCGGTGTCATGACGGTTTCCGCGGCATTGGCATACGGCGAGCTGGCCGCGATGATGCCAAAAGCCGGAGGCCAGTACGTTTACCTGCGTGAGGCCTTCAGCCCGCTCTTTGGTTTCCTTTATGGCTGGACGCTCTTCCTGGTGATTCAGACGGGAACCATTGCCGCTGTTGCCGTCGCTTTCGGCAAATTCCTCGGTTACTTTTTCCCGTGGTTTTCTGAAACAAATTATCTGCTCGATTGGGGCAGGGTAACGGTCCTGGGGCATCCCGTGGCGTTGGCGGTCTCGACGCAGCAAGGCATTGCCATCGCGGTCCTTCTGGGCTTGGGCGTTGTCAACATCTTTGGCTTGCGGACAGGGGCCTGGATTCAGAACATCTTTACGGTCCTCAAAGTGGGCGCCCTGGTGGGGCTTGTCGCTGCCGGAATCTGGTGGGTGGCAAGGCATGGCCAAGCGGTATCCGTCCATACGAGTGTCTGGGGAGATGCGCACTGGGACACGGCCACGCTGACGATTCTGGCTGTGGCGCTGGTGGGCCCGCTGTTTTCCTCTGATGCCTGGAACAATGTCACCTTTACGGGGGCCGAAGTCAAGAACGCCAAGCGCAACCTTCCCTTGGCGTTGCTGATCGGCACTGCCGTGGTGTGCAGCATCTATTTCTTTACCAATGTGGTGTACCTCCGCGCGCTGCCCTTTGCGGCGATCCAGCACGCGCCTGAAGACCGCGTGGCGACCGCGGTGATGGAAGTCATTGTAGGGTCCAAAGGCGCCGGCTTGATGGCCGCCGCGATCGTCATCTCCACGTTTGGTTGCATGAATGGGATGAGCCTGGCGGGCGCGCGCGTCTATTACGCCATGGCAAAAGACCGTTTGTTCTTTGCCAAAGTGGCCAAAATCCATCCTAAATACCGCACGCCGGCCGTCTCGCTGATGGTCCAGGCAGTGTGGGCCTCCCTGCTGACGCTTAGCGGAACTTATAACGAATTGCTGGATTACGTGATTTTTGCCGTGCTCTTGTTCTATATTTTGACTATCCTTGGTCTTTTCCGGTTGCGCCGCACGCGTCCGGACGCCCCGCGTCCTTACCGTGCATGGGGGTATCCGGTGGTGCCGATTCTCTATATCGTGCTCGCGTTGTTTATTGAAGGGGCCTTATTGATGCATCGGCCGGGCCGGAGCCTGGCGGGCCTGGGAATCGTAGCGTTAGGAATTCCAATCTATTTTCTCTGGCATAGGCGGAGTTTGCCGGCTGGCCGGTAAGAACCATCTGGAGGCGGGATGTCTGATTTATGGGTAAAGAAGAGCATCGAACAGTTGCAGCGGGAATCGGCCGACTCTGAGCATGGGCTGCGCCGCGCGCTGGGGCCGATTGCTCTGATCTCATTGGGCATCGGGGCCATCGTAGGCGCCGGGATCTTTGTCATCAGCGGCATCGCTGTGCAGCACACGGGCCCTGCCCTGGTGCTCTCGGTTATCCTCTCCGGAGTTGGCTGCGCCTTTGCGGGCCTGTGCTATTCGGAATTTGCCTCCATGATCCCGATTGCCGGCAGCGCCTATACCTACGCTTATGCCACCATCGGCGAGTTTCTGGCATGGATTATCGGCTGGGACCTGATCCTTGAATACGCCGTGGGCGCCACGACCGTTTCCATTGGATGGTCCGGCTACACACTCTCTTTCCTGAGGACGCTGCACATTCCTTTCCCGGCAGCGCTGGCCACCAGCCCATGGACTTCCATGAAAAATGCGGACGGAACTATAGTCCATGGCTATTTCAATCTGCCCGCGTTTGTCATCGTTGCCGTGATTACCGTGCTGCTGATTCTGGGCATCCGGGAATCCGCAAGGTTCAACAACGTAATCGTCATCATCAAGGTGGGCGTCCTGCTGCTCTTTATTGCGGTATGCGCGCTTTATGTTACGAGGGGCAACTGGGTCCCCTTTCTGCCCGCCAACACAGGAACTTTTGGAGAGTTTGGGTGGAGCGGCGTCTTGCGAGGCGCGGGTCTCATCTTTTTTGCCTATATTGGTTTCGATGCTGTCTCGACGGCAGCGCAGGAAGCCCGCAATCCGGAGCGCGATATGCCGATCGGCATCCTGGGTTCCCTGGCGATTTCCACTTTGCTTTACATCGGTGTTGTGTTGGTACTGACCGGTGTCACGCCTTTTACCCGGCTGAACGTTCCGGATCCTCTTGCCGTCGCGGTTGACGCGACTTCCGCGCACTGGCTCTCGCCGATTGTCAAGCTGGGAGCAATCTTGGGAACGACGGCGGTGATCCTGGTAATGCTGCTGGGCCAGACGCGCATCTTTTACACTATGGCCTTCGACGGATTGCTGCCCAAGGCTTTTGGCAAGGTCCATCCACGATTTCGGACGCCCTATAAGAGCACTGCGCTGGTAGGCTTCCTGGTTGCCCTGGCTGGCGGGCTGATCCCTCTGCGGATAGTGGGGGAACTGGTCAGCATCGGGACGCTGCTGGCTTTTGTAATCGTTTGTGGTTCAGTCCTGGCCATGCGCAGGATGCGTCCTGACATCAGGCGCCCATTCCGCACTCCTGCGGTGTGGGTTGTTGCTCCGTTGGGAATGCTCGTTTGCCTCGCGCAGATGGTCGGGTTGCCTCTGGATACTTGGATCCGACTTTTCGTCTGGATGGCGATTGGCTTCGTCATTTATTTCGGTTACAGCCGCCGCCACAGCCTCCTTCGCCGGGCGCAGAATCAGTCTTCAGCGGCCGCTGTGGCAAAGACGAAAAGCTGATGGACTAGCGCTGCCTTGAACAGGGCGGACCTGAAAGGACAGGGTTTTCGCCGCTGCCCTTGTTTTCTGCTGAGATTTAAACAAACATTAAATTTCCCTGCCTGACGTGTTCGGGAGGGTAAATGCTTGCTCCAGTGTTGGATGTACTGATCCGGGAATACCGCACCCGGCCGATGGCGCGTTTTACGGCCTGGCTGATGGCGTTTGGCATTGCTGTATGGGTGGAAGGCATTATTTCAGGCGGCGCTCCCGGCTTGCTTTGGGGGCTTTTTTATGCCGGGGTGGCGGTCTCTGCCGGCTATTATGTTGTGCGCCTCGTCGGAGCTTTCAAACACCACGTTCTGTGGCATCTTCGCCACCGGCTGGTTGTCACCTACATTTTCATTGCTGTCGTTCCTATCGTTTTGATCCTGGT
>DASSJE010000051.1:0-11651 GCA_035691365.1 Terriglobia bacterium | reverse complement strand
AAGTAGCGGTAGGATTTCCCGCGAAACTCAAAAGTGGACGGCCGGCTGGTCAGCCGCACGAGCCAGAAGCAGATCAGCTTGTTGCGCTGCTTCAGCCGCCACAGATAATTTCGCAAGCCGTTGGACAAGAGGTTCCGATCAGGGCACGCCCTGGCCGCCGCCCCGCCTCAGCAGGACGCCGCTATGCCTTCTCCGGGCGAAATTTCATCATGCCGGCCACAAGCAGATTCCTCGCCGGCCGGGAATCGCGCCGCTGCGGTCCCGTTACAACCGCAGCCGGTTGATTCCGTCGAACGCGGCGTTCTTATAGCACTCTGCCAGCGTTGGATAGTTAAAAACAGTATTCACAAAATAATCGACTTTTCCGCCGAAGGCCAGCACTGCCTGCCCAATGTGCACCAGGTCACTGGCGCCGTCGCCGATGATGTGAACGCCCAGCAGCTCGCGGGTGTCCTCGTGAAAAATGAGTTTCAGCAAGCCGGTCACGTCACCGATAATCTGCCCGCGCGCGGTTTCCTTATACTGCGCTTTGCCCACTTCGTAAGGGATTCCCTGCTCGGTCAAGGTCTCTTCGTTGCGGCCCACCATGGAAATCTCCGGAATGGTGTAGATGCCGTATGGAAACAGTTCCGGCACGCTGGTAGTTTCCACGCCAAACGCGTGGCAGGAGGCCATTCTTCCCTGCTCCATGGAAATGGACGCCAGACTCGGGAACCCGATCACGTCGCCGGCGGCGTAGATGTGCGGCTGCTCTGTCTGAAAGTGCTCATTCACCTTCAGCCGCCCGCGATCGTCTGCCGCAAGCCCCGCCGCTTCAAGATTCAATCGCGCCGTAGCGCCCGTGCGGCCAATGCTGTAAAGCGCCTTGTCGGTAAAAATCCTTTTGCCGCTGGCCAGGTGGATAGTCACGCCGCCTCCGTGGTCGTTTTCGTGTGGCTCAATGTTCTGCACTTTTTCGTTCAGCCACAGCGTCACGCGGTTGGTCCGCAGATGATAAGCCAGCGTCTCCGCAATTTCTCCATCGACAAACGGCAGCAGGCGCGGCCGCATGTCGATCAGCGTCACCCGAATGCCCAGCGCGGCAAAAATGCTGGCATATTCGCATCCAATCACTCCCGCGCCCACCACGGTCAGGCTGCGCGGCAGCTCGTCCAGCGTCAGCACATCGTCGCTGGTGAATATCAGCCGCCCGTCAAAAGGAATGTGGGGATCTCGGGTGGCCGATGAGCCCACGGCGATCACAATGTGCTCGGCGGTCGCGTCGCGGTGGCCGTGCTGGTCGATAAAATTCAGCCGCACGGTGTGCGGATCGACAAATGAAGCCTCGGCGTTGATCAGTTCCACGCGGTTCCGCAGCATCTGGTGGCGGAAGACATCAAGCTCATGGTTGATCACATGCTCGGCGCGAAAAAGCAGGTCTTCCTTGGTAATGTTCTGCTTCACCGTGTACGACTCGCCGTAGAGGTCGTGCTCGCGGTAGCCGGAAAGGTAGATTACCGCCTCGCGCAGCGTTTTGCTGGGGATCGTGCCCAGGTTGATGCAGACGCCGCCCACCACTCCTTTGCGTTCCGCCACGGCAACCTTCTTGCCCAGCTTCGCCGCCTGGATCGCCGCATGGTGCCCCGCCGGCCCCGTCCCTATCACCAGCATGTCGTAATCGTAGTTCGGCACTTCTCTCCTTTGTTTCCCGCCAACATTATCACCAACTGCTTTTCATTCTGAATGAAGCGAAGAGCCCCGCAGTTCCGCCAGGCCCCTCGCCTGTCATTCTGAGCGAAGCGAAGAACCCCAGTAGTTCTGGAAATCAACTGCAGGGATCCTTGGGCAAGCTCAGGATGACCGGGAAAAGTTCCCTTCCAACAGCCCACTCGCCGCCATTCACCCAACACTCCCGATCAGCGCCCCCCAATTTCCGGCGACAACGCTAAATTCAAAATTTTAGCACTTCGTCTGTACTCTTCGAAAATTGACTGCGATTTAGGATGCTCGATGGAAAAACGCCTTCAGGCGTCAGACTCTCAATTCCCGGCTAAGCCCTCTCGGAGGGGAGCCGGCGCCCCACGCTTCGAGAGCAACTATTTTTGAACCTTAATACATGTATATACATCTATCTACTGGAGGGAAGGGCAAAAATGAAGAACTGCAATAGCTGAAAAGGAGACTCAAAATGAGAAACTACAAAAAACTGACGGCGGGGCTCATCAGCGGATGGTTCATTTTCGCGCTGGTGGCTGCCGCCCTGAACGTGTTTAAAAACAATGTGAGTGGAATCGGCGTGGTGGTGGCCATGGCTTCCGGAGTGCCGATTGCAGCTTTCGGGATATGGTTTTCGGCATCGAAATGCTTCCGCAGTTTTGCGCTGTCTCTGAGCCCCCGCGTTTTGAGCCTGGCGCAATTGTGGAGGATTTTGGGGCTCACGTTCGTGCTGATGGCGCTGGGCGGGACCTTGCCGAAAGTTTTCGGGCTCACGGCTGGCCTCGGCGACATGCTGATTGGGGTGACGGCCCCTCTGGTTGCCCTTAGGCTTGCCACACCCAATCGCCGCAGCGCTTTCATCGCCTGGCAACTGCTGGGGATGGCCGATCTGGTGACGGCCGTAGGCCTTGGCGTCACCACGTCCCTGTTTAGTTCTCAGAGTGCGCTAATGGCGCCGATGACCGTGCTGCCTCTGAGCCTGGTACCGACGTTTATTGTTCCCCTGCTGTTTATGGTCCATATTGTCTGTATTGCCCAGGCGCGGCGCTGGGCCGCCGCCGGGCGGGCACACGCATCAGCAGAGCGAATCCTTGCGAGGGTCTGAATCCATGGCCACGCGAACCAATTTGCGGAACACGGAAGTGCGGACCTCCTATTGTGAGGTCCGCGCTTCTTCGGACGAGGATAAGAGCCGCAGATTGCAACCTCGGCAGTCTGCGCTACTCCACTCAAAACCCACGGCCGGGTTGGCCGCGCCACAAAAATGCTCATGGGGAAAATGCCCATACTGCGCCGCGGGAGCACGGAGCGCTCCCCCACGACAAAGGGAACTCCACTACATCAAAAACACTACCTGCGCAGTGGCAAATCGATCCCCAGGGTTTTCCAGAGGGCGTCCACTTTTCGTTTCGTCTCGGCGTCCATGATGATTTCATTGGGCCACGGACGGGTGAACCCTTCGCTTGCCAATTTGGTGGTGGCGTCGATGCCCATTTTGGAGCCGAAATTCGGCAGGCGCGAGGCGTGCTCAAGCTGATCGACCGGTCCCAGAACAAACTGGATGTCGCGCTCGGGATCGATATGGTTCAGGGCCTTCCACGCCACCTCGGCGAGATTGTGAACGTCAACATCATGGTCCACCACCACGAGGCACTTTGAGAACATGGCGCCCGGCAAACCCCAGATGGCGTTCATCACTTTGCGCGCGTGGCCGGGATAGCTCTTGCGAATGGAGACGATGATCAGGTTGTGGAAGACGCCCTGCGGCGGCATGTGCATGTCCACGACTTCCGGCATCTGCTGGCGCATAAGCGGCAGGAAGATGCGCTCGACCGCGTGGCCCATCCAGTAGTCTTCCATGGGAGGCGGGCCGACAATGGTGGAAACATAAATCGGATTTTTGCGGCGCGTGATGCAGGTGAGATGAAACGCCGGGAAATTGTCCTGGAGCGAATAATAACCGGTGTGGTCGCCGAAGGGGCCTTCCACGCGGATATCATCGAGATCGACGTAGCCTTCCAGCACGATCTCCGCGTGGGCGGGAACTTCCAGGTCAACCGTTTCGCAGTGTACCAGCTCCACCGGCTTCTGGCGCAGGAAACCGGCGAAGAGAAACTCGTCCAGATCTTCCGGCAGCGGCATGATGCCCGCCAGCATGGTGACCGGTTCGGCGCCGATGGCTACGGCAACGTCCATGCGGCGGCCTTTGCCCTGGCGGTCAAGCCAGCGGAAGTGCTCCGCTCCGGTCTTGTGAATTTGCCAGTGCATGCCGGTGGTGCGCTGGTCAAAAACCTGCATGCGGTAGCAGCCGACGTTGCGCCGCCCGTTTTTGGGGCTGCGCGTCACCACCATCGGCCAGGTGATAAACCGCCCACCGTCCTGCGGCCAGCATTGCATGATGGGCAACTCGGCGAGTGATACACCTTCGCGCTGGACGACTTCTTTAACAGGGCCGTTCTTCACGGTCTTGGGAAAGAAGGAACCGAGTTCGGCGACCTTCGGCAGCATGCGGACTTTGTCCAGCAGTCCTTCGGGCGGCTTCATGGCCAGGAGATCTTCTATGCGCCGGGCCACGTCATCGAGCGAGGAGACTTCCAGCGCCAGCTCCATCCGCCGCCTGGCGCCCAGCGTGTTGATCAGCACTGGGACGGAATAACCCTTGCCGTCTTTTGTGGAGCGTGGCTTCTCAAAAAGCAGGGCCGGGCCGGAAGCCTTGGAGACACGGTCGGTGATCTCGGTGATTTCGAGGTCCACGTCAACCTCGACGCCAATCCGCTTCAGCTCTTTTTCCCGTTCCAGCCTGGTGATGAATTCTCGAAGGTCGTTGTACGCCACAGGTGTCCTTGTGCCGAAGTTGTTGGTGCGGTCCCGCCATCCCAGATTAATAGACAACGGTTTGGCGGGATAAACCCGCCGCTACGAATTCAAAGGATTGCAGATTGGAGGCTGCAAATCAAGAAGCGTAGAGACCGATTGCCCTGTTGACAATTCCGGCCTGAGGAACGGATACTGGTTTTGCTGTGTTGAACGGGAGGTCGGCACGAGCGCGGAACGCGGGTTTACACCTTGAATGGCTCCAGCGGAAACACCCTCCTTCCAAGGCCGTTTAATGACAGATAGCAGGATCGGTTTCACTTCAGGATGGCGCAAATGGGCCGTCCGGTTCTGTCTGGGCTATGCGCTTGCATGCCTCATGTTCAGCCTGCCCGTCGAAGGCGCAAAGCGAGCGCGCAAGCATCAACAGCACGCAAAGGCTGCGGCGCATAAGGCGGCGGCGTTGGCCCATCGAACGGCACCGCCACCCGTCGCGCTCTGCGTCGTGGTGCGCAACGTGCGCGGCCTGGCCGTCGCAGACCTGCGCAGCAGTGACTTCCGCTTGTGGGACAATAACCGCTTGCAGCGGATCAGCGATTTTTCCGCCAACATTGTTCCCGAATCCGATCTTCATGTCAGGACCCCTGGGAGCGGACGCAACATCGCGCTCTATTTTGATGACCTCCATTATGATTTCGTCCAGACCATCCGCGTCACCGATAGCGCTTATGCTTACTTCAAGTCACTCCTGGAACTTGGAAACAAGGTGGGCGTGTTTACGGCTTCAGGGGACGTTACGCTCGATTTCACCAGCAATCGAGAGAAGTTGCACCAGGCCCTGCTGGCGATCAAGCCCCACATTTCCACTTCAAAAGAGGCCAATGCCTGCCCCGAACTGACCGATTTTCAGGCCCAGATGCTGCTTTACGGCAACGATCCGCTGGCGTTGAAAATCGCGCTTGAGGACATGAACGCTTGCAGCACGCCGAAGGGACAGGCTGACCCTCCCATCAGCAGCCTGCCTGTGGTGACGCTGCGCAGGATGAAGCAGGCGATTGACGCGCGGGCGCGGCAGGTGATTGCCGAAAGCGAAATCCGGTCCCGGAAGTCATTGGAAGGACTGGACAAGCTGATTGACCGGGTTTCCAAGATGCCCGACCCACGTACGGTCATCGTGGCCTCTCCAGGTTTCATGGCCGGTTCGCAGGCAAGGGAGATCGATCTGCTGAGCAGACAGGCAACGCGGCTGCACATTATTATCAGCGCTCTGGACACGACCGGCTTCATCAGGCAGCTTCCCGATCCTGCGCCCACCCACAACATCAAACTCGACGAGGAACGGGCAGCCGTGGTTGCTGCAAAAAACCAGATGATGGCTGACCGCGCTTCAATGGCGGCCGATGTACTGCAGGACCTCTCTGCAATGACCGCTGGTAACTTTGTCGCCAACAAGGACGACCTGGAATCAGGGTTTGAGGCGGCCATTCCTCTGCCGCCCGCCTATTATGTGCTGGGCTATTCGCCAACCGATGCCAGGCAAAACGGCCGCTTCCATAAGGTCCGCATCCAGGTGGTCCGGCACGGCCAGATGGGCGTCCAGGCCCCGCCCGGCTATTACGCGCCGGGTACCGCAGCAGAGATTGCGCGGTCGTCCCTGCGCGACCGGTATTCGAAAGGCCACCGGAAGTAGGCCGCGCCATGGTTTCTCTTGACCGCCCCCTCGCCGCCGCGGCTCGACGTTCCCTGCTTCGCTGGTATCAGCGCAGGTCCCGCAAACTGCCCTGGCGGGAATCAAAGAATCCATATACCGTATGGGTCTCCGAAATCATGCTGCAGCAGACCCAGATCGAAACCGTCATCCCCTATTACCAACGCTTCATTCGTGAATTTCCGACCGTCAGCCGGCTGGCCGAGGCGCCGCTGGAGCGCGTGCTGGAGCTGTGGTCGGGACTGGGCTATTACCGGCGCGCCACCAACCTGCACCAGGCGGCCCGGGAGATCGCGGCAAAGCACGGCGGAGCATTCCCACGAGAGATGGAGCAAGCCCTTTCCATGCCCGGTGTAGGCAATTACACGGCACGGGCGGTGTTGAGCATTGCTTACAACCAGCCCTATGCGGTCCTCGACGGGAATGTGGCCCGGGTGATGGCCCGCGTTCTTGCGCTGCGCGGCAATCTACACCAGCCCCGGTTTCGGCGCCTCATCGAGGAAAATCTGGAGTTGCTTCTCTCCCGCCGGAGCCCCGGGAATTTCAACCAGGCCATGATGGAACTGGGTCAGACCCTCTGCCTGCCGCGCTCACCCCGATGCTCGGTCTGCCCTCTGTGCCAAGGGTGCGGTGGGTTTCAGTTGGGCAGAGCGGCGAGCTATCCTGAACCTCGGCCGCGGAGGCAGGCGGAAGAGTGGCATCTGGCCACCGCTGTTCTATATAGGAATCAACAGGTTATGCTGATTCGTGGCCTCGACGACGGGCTTCTGGGCGATCTCTGGAACTTCCCTTCGGCGCTGGGGCAAACCAGCAAAGAGGCTCTGGCCCGCCTGAGGGAGAAACTCCGGTCGGAGTTGGGAACCGCTCCGCTCCTGGCTGCACCTGAACACAAACTTCACCACAACATTACTCACCGATCCATCCAAGTTCATGTTTATGAAGGAAATCTTAGTACAGGACCCGTGCGGGGCAAATTCCGCTGGTTTCACTCGCGCACTATCGAGCGAGCCGCAGTTTCCCAGTTGGCGCGCAAGATCGCCAGGAATCTGGGAGCAACAATCTGATTGCGCCAGACTAATAAGCATAACATAATAAATAACTTAGCATAAACATTTGGAGCCTTGCCGGTGTCCATGGTCTGGCCATACTTAAGAACCCCTGCTCACGCACCGGGGCTTATCTCGAAAGGAGTAGCCCTGGTGGCGGGCTCGTGCAAGATGCAGCCTCGGACAGCCCCTATCACATTGATAAACATTATTTACTTGCTATCAGGGGGCTTTCGTTGCTACAGTTTGGGAGGTTTAGAAAGCTCGGTGATGATGATCACACCACTCGATGTGAAAATTATTACCGTTCGGCGTGATCATGGTCACAGCAGGTTTTGGCTGGGGCCGGTACATTGTTCTGGATAAGTCGTGGGAAGCCGTCTGGATGTTCACTCCTTTGGATCATCTCACCCCTCGTAACAGGACCAGACCTTCCAGCGATTATCGATGGCCTTTGCATGGAGGTAGAGTTTCATGTTCAAAACCGCTCACTTCTGGCGATCAAAACGGTTTGCTGCGGCATTGGTGCTTTTCCTTTTTACCCTCCTGGCAATCTTCCCGACAGAAATAGCAGCCCAGTCGACCACTACCGGAGCGATCACGGGCCGGGCAATTGATCCTTCGAGCGCAGTCATTCCGGGCGCCTCTGTCACCCTCAAGAACACCGCGACAGGTGCCACATCAGTAGCAGTGACAGATGGAAATGGCAACTATCATTTTGCGTTATTGGATCCGGGGAGCTATACGGTTACGGCAACAGCTTCCGGCTTCCAAACGGCTACGCGGCCTGTGAGCGTTAAATTAGGGCAAACCACGACAGCTGACCTGCGGCTCCAGGTCGGCGCAGCGCGCCAGGTCGTGACTGTAACAAGCGAAGTCCCCCTGCTACAAACAAACAACGCAAACCTTTCAACGACGATTGGACAGCTCCAAATTGACCAGATCCCCAACCCGGGTAATGACATGACCTTCATTGCACAGCTGGCCCCCGGGACGGTGATGAATACGGGGGCGGGATACGGGAACCTTTCGGTCTACGGACTGCCTGCCACCTCAAATGTCTTCACAGTCAACGGTATGAACGACATGGACCCGCTATTTAACACAAACAATTCGGGGTCCGTAGACCTGATGATGGGGCAGAACAACATTGAAGAAGCAACCGTTGTCTTGAACGGCTATACCGGTGAGTACGGAGGCCTTGCGGGGGCCAACATCAATTACGTAACAAAGTCAGGATCAAACGCCTTTCACGGGAACGCAAACTACTTCTGGAATGGCAGCGCTCTTGACGCCAACAGCTTTTTCAACAATTCCACCGATACACCCCGTCCCTTTGTCAACGCCAATCAGTGGTCTGCATCATTGGGCGGCCCAATTGTAAAGGACAAGGCGTTTTTCTTTTTAGACCAGGAAGGAATTAGACTCCTGATACCAACCAGCGTTCAGACAAGGCTACCCTCGCCGCAATTTGAGAATGCGACACTCTCGAACCTTCAGAATCTGGGATTGGACGCCTCCCTCCCCTTCTACAAAAATATTTTCAGCCTTTATAACAATGCTCCCGGCGCCAGCCGCGCCACACCCTTGTACAATTGTGGCACGCTCGGGATTGGCGATGCCAACATTGCCGCCAGCGCCCCTTGTGTTCTCGACTTCCGGTCAACCGTCGGGCAACTGACAACGCAGTGGATTCTGGCCGGCCGGCTGGATTTTAACGTCAGCGCGAGGGACAGACTCTTTGTGAGCGGGAGAATGGACCGGGGACACCAGGCAAGTTTCACAGATCCGATCAGCCCGATATTTAACCTGGTCAGCGACCAGCCTGATGACGAGGGCCAGATCGGCTGGACGCACCTGATGGGCACCAACAAAGTAAATTCGCTCCGCGCCACCATGCAGTATTATTCAGCACTTTTCAACGCTCCCGACCTGAATAAATCGCTGCAAACATTTCCGACCACCATGGTTTTCTTCGACGGTTCACTCACGAACCTTGGAGGTGACACCTATATCATCCCTCAGGGACGGAATGTCACTCAGTACCAGTTCGTAGACGACTTTTCATGGATCCAGGGAAACCACAATATGAAGTTTGGGCTCAATTATTATCGTAGCCTTATCAGTAATTACGATTATGGGTACCTGTCAAACGGAGAGTTGGGCCTGTTCGGACTTTCGGATTTCTATAACGGCGGCTCAAGCGGGGACTTTCTTTACAAATACTTTCCCACCGCACTGGTCCAGCCTTTTGCCATATACCGACTGGGATTTTATGGCCAGGATGAATGGAGAGTAGCACAAGGTCTCAAACTGACGCTGTCCATACGGGGAGATCACGCATCCAACCCGGTTTGCCAGCACAATTGCTTTGCTCACACCGTTCAGCCCTTCCCCGTCATGAACCACGATATCAACACCCCTTATAACCAGTCCATCCTGGTGGGCCAGCGCCAGGAATTTGCAGGAATGACAAGCCTGGCCTGGCAGCCCCGTGTCGGTTTTGCCTGGCAGCCCTTTGGTTCACGACGCAACCTGGTGGTGCGGGGTGGAATCGGTTTGTTCTATGATGGCCTTGCGGGCATAACAACAGAAAGCATTTCGCAGAACCCGCCTTATTCAAACCCGTTTTATGTGCTCTACAACAACCTCTCCCCGGATGAGCCCTCAAACATCTTTAAGGATGCTTCCGACTCCAACACTGCATTTTTGAACGCCTTTGCAAACGGTGGAACACTCCTCGACATCGAAAATACTGTTCCGGGCTTTTCCCCCCCAAACCTTGCAAGCGCTCAGCAATCCATGCAGTTGCCTCAATACCAGGAGTGGAACCTGGAGGTTCAGAAGGGATTTGGGCAAAACACCGTTCTGAGCGTTAACTATGTGGGAAACCATGGCATCCATGAGTTGGTGCCGAATTTTTCGGTGAATGGATACGCGGACAATTTTGTGGGCATGCCGGCCGCTCCCCCCGATTCCAGGTTTGCGCAAGTGGACTATCTGGAAAGCGCAGGTGTTTCAAGCTACAACGGTGTGACCGTCTCCCTCCGGCGCAACTTTTCGCACGGCCTGATTACAGCAAATTACACTTATGGTCATGCTCTGGATATCCTCTCAAACGGCGGGAACACGCTGCCCTTTATTTATGACACCAACGAAAGCATGCTCTACCCGCAAAACCCGTTTAACATCAAGGCCAATTATGGCAATGCCGATTACGACAATCGCCACAATCTGAATCTGGCTTACGTATACAACCTCCCGATCCGGTGGATGTTGTTTGGCCATGGCTGGAAATCGTTGGTGGATGGCTGGCAGGTCGCCGGTTCGCTCTTTACCCACTCAGGTTTTCCCTATACGGTGGTAGATGCCACCGCAGAAAGCAGCCTGGGCGGGCAGAACTTCGGCGGACCGATTTTCGCCACTTACCTGAGCAATTCTACATCAATGGTCGCCTGCAACAGCCCGGACCATCCCTGCCTCACGGTTTCGCAGTTCGCGCCACCTTCCGCCAACCCGGGCCGATTTGGCGAGCAAGGAAGGAATATGTTTTTCGGGCCGGGGTATTTCAATACCGACCTGGGCATCAGCAAAATCACTTCATTGCCGGGGTGGGAGGGCGCGAAACTTGCTCTTGGTTTTCAATTCTTTAACGTGCTCAACCATCCGAACTTCGATCAGCCTGTTAGCAACGTGGCTGACCCGCAGTTCGGGCAGATTCTTTACACTGTCAGCCCGCCGACCAGCATCCTGGGTGCGATGCTGGGAGCCGACTCTTCACCCCGGCTGATCCAGGTGCGGGCTTCGCTCACCTTCTAACATTAGGCTCCAACGGAGTGGCGTAGTAGTCACGGCTCATCGTGAGGCATGCCACTCCGTTTTGTTTTTGAACACCCTATATGTCAAAAACTGATGACCGAGTCAGGCTCTCAAAATCCAGATTCATGGCGGGCGTTCAGTGCCTGAAGCGTCTTTATCTGCAAGTTCACCAGCCAGAGCTTGCGGCAGCGCCGGACGACGTGGCGCTGGATGCGCTGCGACGGGGACAGGAGGTCGGTGAACTGGCGAGAACGGCGTTCCCCGGCGGGGTGCTGGTGGAGGCGGCCCCAGATACGCTCTCTGACGCTATCGACAGGACTCAACAACTGCTCGCCGACCCCCGTGTTCAGGCCATTTTTGAAGGGACTTTTGCGCAGGATGACGTTGTGGTCCAAACGGATATTCTGGCGCGAGGGCCGCGGGAGAACTGGCGGCTGCTTGAAGTGAAATCCTCGACGCAGGTCAAGGAATACCATCCTTACGACGTCGGCATCCAGCAATACGTCCTGAACCGATTCGACCTGAAGACAACTCCCTGCCTCATCCACCTGAACCGCAATTACGTTTAC
>DASSJE010000050.1:0-2605 GCA_035691365.1 Terriglobia bacterium | reverse complement strand
CGATTACCTGGTGAATGAGAGCCTTACGCCAGACACCGGCAAATGGCCACGGTTCACGCGCTCGACGGGGATCCGCGAGCGGTTCCCTCAACCACCCGGTTGCGGCTGCCAAGGGGACCATCCCTACGAGATCGAGCCCGATAAGGGTGGAATCGCGGGCTATGCCCTGATGCTTCTCTACGAAGAGACCAAGGATAAACGGTACCTGCAACAGGCGCTGCAAAATGCGCAGGTGCTTTCGTCCAATATGGGAATAGGAACCGCGGACAAATCCCCCTGGCCCTTTCGAGTGGATTATCGAACGGGAGAGGGCCGTGGACCTGTTTCGGCAAACATGTCATTCAATCTTCGCCTGTTCGATAAACTTTTAGAACACGGCCGGGGAGAATTTGGGGAGCCCCGTCAAAAATTGTGGGGTTGGATCCGTGACTACCAAATTCCTAATGTTACTCAAAACGGCTTGCTGTGGGTCCAGTTCTTTGAGGACCATCAGGAGTTGGACAATCGAAACTCCTGGTCTCCGAATAATCTGGCTCGATATCTGCTCGAGAAAAAAGAAAACCTCGACCCTGACTGGAAGCAGCACGCGAAGTCCCTGATCGAATTCGTCATCCGGAACTTTACCAGCATCAGGCAAGGCGTGCCCGTGTGCGGCGAGCAGACACACGACATGAATCCGTGGGGTGGGGCGTTATCAACTTATGGAGCAGTGCTGGCGATGTATTCCGCTATTACTGGTTCAGAAGAGTATAAGGGATTGGCGTGGCAGGCGCTTAATTACGGGCTTTACGCCACGAATGATGACGGGTGCCCTCGCGACAATTCCTTGCGGCCCGGACGCGGCGGCTGGCAGGAAGACGCCCACACGGACAAAATTCACAACTACCTGGATGCAACGGCGGCGTTTCCTGAGTGGGCTGGCTAGCAGGCAGGAACGGCACTGTTCCGCCGTTGTTTGGCCTCTCGAAGCTGAGTCGATTCCGCTGAAGCAGCCAACAAACCGTCAGGTTCTGCAAATGCAGGCTGTCAATTCGATGGAGGCAGCCCGGAACCGAAACCCCCGTCAACAACCACCGCTGATCCCGTCATGAACCCCGAATCGTCGCTCGCCAGGAATACGGCAACCCGGCCAACCTCTTCAGGCTTCCCGATGCGCCCCAGGGCGTGAAGCTTTCCTGCGCTGCTTCGTGCAGCGGCAGGATCCGGCTGGGCCTCGAAGTAACCCGCTGCCAGGCCGGCATCGATATAACCAGGGCAGATGCAGTTGACGCGGATGCCGTCTTTGCCATGATCGATAGCCATCGCTTTGGTGAGGCCGATGATGGCTGCCTTTGTCGCGCAGTAACCGGCGCACATCGGCTCGACAAAATATCCATTGACCGATGACATGCTGATAATTGATCCCCTGGTTTTGCGCAGCTCGGGTATGCAGAACTTTGAGCAGAGGAACACCCCGCCTAAATTGACCGCGATCTCGCGGTTCCATTCTTCCACCGTAGTATCTTCGACGGTTTTGTTGACCTGAATTGCCGCGTTGTTGAACAGGACGTCGATGCGCGAAAACTTCTCGAGGGTGACACTGAGCAGATTCTTGACCGCCCTCGGTTCGGAGACATCGGTCGCAACAGCGATGGCTGTTCCGCCATTGGCTTCGATCTTTCTTGCTGTTTCATAGGCAGAAGCGAGATCGATATCGGCAATAACGACCCGGGCGCCTTCTTTGGCAAATTCCAAGGCAGTGGCGCGGCCGATTCCCTGGCCGGAACCTGTTGTGACAATTACGCGGTCCTTCAGCTTCATATTTTCCCCCTTTGAAACGAGGCCATCACGAAATTAATCTGGCTACCTTCGCCCTTATTGCTAATCCGAAAATCCGTCGGTTGAAATTTGCAGCTCGTGTTTTTCACTTGCTCGCTCTGAACTTCGCAGTCATTTTGGCGGCGTCAACGTATGTTTGGGGCTTTTGATAGATGGTTGCGAACACGTCAATCTCAAACTTTTTGCCGGGAGCAAGGTTCCGCGCCGTTCGATTTCGAATCGCCTCGGCTAGATTTATGTGCAGACTTGTGAACGGCTCCACAATTACGTTGCGATATCCTCTCCAACCGCCGTAAACGAGCCACAATTGTAAACAGGTACAAATATCGTGAGGGAAGTTGAGAAGAAATCCGCTGGCGGCATCGCCATCCTCGACGGCAAACCAATCCTCCTGCAAGTCCGTGGCAAAGTGACGGCAAAAGATACCCTCTTCATTTCCCCGCGTTTGGCTCATGTCAGTTGTTTTGCCTTGAACGGGAAGATGCGGCCACGGATAGCGTTGGCCGGGACTACCCAATCGCTGGTCCGAGGCCTGGTCGACGATTCCGGTTTTGGCAGGTATCCGCAGCACCGCTGACTCCGTGGTATCCATTGCAGGATGTGTGCCCCAGATAAAGTCAAATGGCAAAGGTCCAATGTTTGAGAGTTCATAGTGTACCTGAATGACAGGGGTTTCCTTGCGCAGTGTCACCCTCTTCTTTGCCTGCACCGGCGTTATCGGGCCGAAGCTGGTCATTTCCGCCACGCCGTTGCCGTTGTCCTCACCAAGAAAGCATGTTTCCCATTC
>DASSJE010000049.1:0-3022 GCA_035691365.1 Terriglobia bacterium | reverse complement strand
ATAGCCGCGCCCTATGCTGTTGTGGTTCATTCCAACGGAATCCAGATATAGGTGGGCAAATGCCTCGCCAAAATTCCAGGTGGAAACGCCGGGCATGGCCATCGCCGTCATGACCTGCACTTCGTGGAAGCTGAGCTCCAGGAACTCCGCATAGGTTATGGGATCAACATCCGGGTTGTAGGGGCCGGTGCCGTTCCAGGTCATCAGCATGGGCACGCCTTCATGGAGGTCGTGAACTACGGTCGGGTGCCAATCATGAAACATGCGGTGCACCGCCTTGGTGGTCTCGTGCGTCTGCTGGTGAGTATCGCGATTGATGTCCACAAAGGTGTACTTCGACCAGTAGGGCGGCGACTGGCGAGGCAGGTTGGCGTAGTCGGTTTTGCCCTTGAGGTAGGCGTAGAACCAGTCCACCACCTTGTCGCGGCCGTCGGGATTGGAAATGGGATTGATGAGCACCACCAGCCGCTCCCGGATGCGGCGGATCATCGGCTGTTCTGAAATCGCTAAACGGTAGGCCAGTTCGAGCATGGCTTCCGTGGAGCCGGTCTCGTCCGAGTGCAGGGCGGCATTGAAGTAGTAGATGGGACGCGCCGTCTTGATCAAGCGCTGGGCGGCGGCGGGATCGGTGCGGCGCGGGTCGGCGAGCGCTGCGGTTGCCGCTTTCAGCTGATCCAATTCGCGAATGCCGGCTTCGTCGGCAATGGCGAGCAGTATGATGTCGCGGCCTTCTTCGCTGTGTCCTATATTGAAAACACGAACTCGAGGCGAAGCGGCGGCCAAAGCGCGGCAGTAAGCATAGGCTTTCACCGTACCCACGAGTTCGCCGGGCGCGCCGGGAATTCGTCCCAGAAATGCCATGGGCGAGGGCACGGTGGAAGACTGTGGCAGATAGGAGACCCAGGGCGAAATAAAATCCTTTTCCGTGGTCGCGGCCGCAATGGCTTCCACAGAGCCAGGCTCGGGCACATCGGGAGCAGCGGCGGTTTGCGCCAGCGCGGCTCCTGTCAATACTTGCAGCAACAGAAAAGCAATGAAGGATCGGGTCATGAAAGCCTCTGCCTGCCGGGCGGGTGCGTTTTAAAGCTGATTTCAACAGAGTATGCAGGCCGGATCCCTGCAAGGGCGCGTGTGATGCTCATGGCTTGAAGTCGGGCGTTAGTTTGCCACCGTAATGCCGTACCACCAGCGCGGCCACTCGGGCAATGGAATCGTGCAGGGACGAGGTTGGGCCGCGATGGTGGCCGGTGAAGACCACCAGCACGATAGGTTGATCGCGAACCCACAGAATGCCCGCGTCGTTGGCGATGAACGGCTGACCGTCTCCGGTCTTGTGCGCGATGCGAACATCTTCCAGGTAGCGCGGAAAGCGGTCATTGACCTGCTGTTTCTCCATGATGTCCAGGAGCAAAGTGCTTGCTTTGTTTGAAACCAGCTTGCCCTGGGCGGCCCACCCGAGCAGTTCGCCGATTTCGCGCGTGGTGCTGTGGCCGAAATAGATGCCGGCGTCGTAAATGGTGTGCCCGAACGCGGCGCTGACCTGGGACTCGCTGTATTTGCCGAAAGGAAAGTTGATGGTCTGGTCGCCGCTGGCATTTTTGTAGCTCGGGTCGAGTGTGCCCAGCCAGGTGCGGTCCCAATCCAGATCGGAAAATTTTATGCTGGTGTTCTTCAGCCCCAAGCTGTGCATGTAGGCCGTGACGTTCGGGCGGCCAACCTTGCTGGCCAGAATGTCGGTGGCCTCGTTGTCGCTGATGATGATCATCAGCGTGAGCAGGTCACGGACGGTAGGCTGCAGGCCCGGATCCAGCGTGTACAGCACCCCCGAGGGCAGACGCCGGTCGGCGGGCACAATGGCAATGCGATCGTCCAGAGAAAACTTTCCCGCTTCCGCCTCGCGCAGCACCTCAGCCGCAATAGCCAGCTTAATTATGCTGAAGGTTTCGTAAACCGTGCCTGCATCGAGCGCGATCTCCTCCCCGGTGGAGAGATTCTTCATGTAGATAGACATGTCGCCGGGGAAACGCTGCCGGATCGCCTGCAGTTGATCGCGCAGTTGGCTGAGAGATTCCCCCGCTGCAGCTTGTGTCGCAGTTTGTGCTGTTGCCGTCGCGGCGAAGGCCGCCAGCAGCGCAAGCATGAGAACCCTGCGACGTTTCACTGCGTGTGTCCTCCTGATTGGGCAGAGGCTTGCAGGCGGTTCGTGAGGTCCTGAAGCAGCCGAGTGTTTTTCTCAACCGCCTGGCGGAGCAACTCCGTTTGCTGCTGGGCCGTGGTCCAGTCGGCCTTTTCTACGGCTTCTGTTATGGCCGGAATCTCCAGATGGGCGTAAGTGTAGCGGGCGCCATAAAGCATGTGCTCGAACCAGGGACGGCCGGGAATGCCCTGCGGATTGAGCCAATTTCGCTCTACCTGCATTGCCCCCTGATTCACCTGCTGCTCGAGCGCAGGGTTGAGTTTCCCGGAAGCGAGCGCCTGCTGTTCCGCGGCATCAAGCTTGCGCCCAGCGGCAACAAAATCCGCGATCGCGGATCGCAACGGCCGCAGGTCCAGCCGGCCCAGGTCTTTTCCCTTGGCCATCTCATCCACGAACTGGCCGATGTTCTCGCCATACTCACCGAAATCAAAGGGCAGCAGGTCGGCATTAGCCAGGCGCAGGGCGATCACGCCCCACAACTGCGACATCAGCGTGTGATAGCGGTATCCCGGATCGCCAAAGTGATTGATCCAGTAAAAATCGTCATACATGGAGTGGTACACGCCGTAGGGTCCGTCAAAATCCAGGCCGATCACCGGCATGCCCACGTGGTTGAGAAAAACAGTATGGTCCGAGCCGCTGCCGATACGCGTGTCCACCAGGTTAGCGTCACTGACCGGCCCAGCCTCCTTCCGCTGTTCCCGCGTTCGCTGCGCGGATACTTTCCATGCGTTATAGAGCGGCTGGCCGGTTGCGGGATCCTGGAAACCGTGGCTCACCTCGCGCAGCAAAGGCGCGAGCGAGCCCACCGCGCTGCCTTGAAAA
>DASSJE010000048.1:0-35700 GCA_035691365.1 Terriglobia bacterium | reverse complement strand
TTCCGCGCTCCAGGCAGTCCCCCTCCGGTCAGAACCCGCGCCGGTTAGAATCCTCTCTTTCCAGCCCAATTTCTCCTGGCTTTGCGTCCCGGCCTTCGACAATTTATAATTGAAGGTTTGGACCTGCAACGCGGTTGCAATCTGTATCAGTCCGGGTATGGCAATGTGGGTTGGCGGTGGTGGCCCCGGATTCCAAGGAGAATGATGAAAAAGCAGGCGCCGAAATCAAGTGCCAGCAGGTTAGCCGGAGCGGGCGCTGCTTCTCCGGGGGCAGGCGAGGTTCCGAACGGCGCGCCCGCGAGCGTGTTGTATTCGCCGCCGGCGGGCGGCGCGGATGAAAACGGCGCAATTATTGTGCGCGGGGCCCGCGTACACAATCTCAAGGGCGTGGACTGTGAGATTCCCCACAACCGCCTGACCGTCGTCACCGGCCTTTCGGGCTCCGGCAAATCCAGCCTGGCTTTCGACACGCTTTACGCGGAAGGGCAGCGCCGCTACGTGGAATCGCTTTCCGCCTATGCCAGGCAATTCCTGGAACGGATGGAAAAGCCGGACGTGGATGACATCGAGGGCATCGCCCCGGCGGTCGCCATCCGGCAGAAGAACCTGACGCGCAATCCGCGCTCGACGGTTGCGACTTCAACCGAAATCTACGACTATCTTCGCCTCCTCTTTGCGAGAATCGGGACAACCACGTGCCCGCAGTGCGGCCAGGTGGTCCAGAAAGATCACGTGGATGGCATTGCCGACCAGATCCTGGCCCTCGAAGAAGGTCGCCGTTTTTATGTTCTTTTCCGGCTGAGCCTCGAGCCGACCGCGGAGACTGCGGCGGGCAAAGAACCTGCCGGGACCGGCAAAGAGCGTCCGCGCGGGCGCGCACGCCGGCAAAAGGCCGCATCGGGTCCAAACGAAACAGCAGGCCCGGCCGCTGCCGGCGCCAGTGATTCCCTCAAACGCCATCTATCCCTGCTTCGTCAGCGTGGGTTTAATCGCCTCTTTCAGGGCGGCCGGATATTTGAATTTTCAACGCCCGAGTCTCTGCTTGACGTGGACTTCAGCCAGCCCGTTTACGCCCTGGTCGACCGCCTGGCCGTGCATCCGGACATTCGCCAGCGATTCATTGATTCAGTGGAAATCTGCTATCGCGAGGGCGGGGAAGCCATCATCTGCGTTCTGCCGCGGACGCCTGACGGTAAGGAGGAGTGGCTGCGCTTCAATGAACGCTTCGAGTGCAAGCGCTGCCGGATTGTTTATCCGGAGCCGCAGCCTTCATTTTTCTCCTTCAACAATCCTGCGGGCGCCTGCCCCCGTTGCCAGGGCTTCGGAAACACGATTGATTTTGACCCGGACCTGGTTGTGCCGGACAAGAAAAAAACGCTCGGCGAGGGCGCCATCGAGCCGTGGACCAAGCCGCGTTACCGCACCCTCCAGAAGGAGATGAAGTCCGCGGCGCGCGACCACGGCATCCCGCTGGACGTGCCCTTCTATAAATTGTCCTCCAGTCATCAGCAGTGGATGATGGATGGTGATGGAGAGTTCGGGGGCGTGCGCGGGTTCTTCAAGAATCTCGAACGCAAGAAATACAAACTCCACATCCGGGTCTTTCTCAGCCGCTATCGGGGCTACGCGGTGTGCTCCGAATGCCACGGCGGGCGTTTGCGGCGCGAAGCCCTCAACGTCTCCATCGAGGGCAAAAACATCGTGGAGGTCTGTAAGCTGTCCATTCAGGAAGCCCGCGGTTTCTTCAGCAACCTGACCCTCAGCGAAGCGCAGCACAAGGTTGCGGAGAGGGTGCTGGAAGAGATCCGCTCGCGGCTGGACTTTCTCTACAAGGTGGGGCTTGAATATCTCACGCTGGAGCGGCTGGCCTCGACGCTCTCCGGGGGAGAATCGCAGCGCATCCAACTGGCCACGGCGCTGGGTTCGAACCTGGTAGGGACGCTTTACGTTCTGGATGAGCCTTCCATTGGCCTTCATTCCAGGGATACGGACCGCCTGATCGGCATCCTGAAAAATCTGCGGGATATCGGGAACACCATTCTGGTGGTTGAGCACGACCCGGAAATGATCCGCCATGCTGACAGGATCCTTGACCTGGGCCCCGGCGCCGGCGAACACGGCGGCCGCATCATTTATGCCGGAGATTACGAAGGCCTGGTGAAGGATTCTCACTCCCTCACCGCTTGTTATCTGACGGGCGAGATGTCCGTGCCCGTGGCGCTCGAGCGGCGGAAGCCGGGCAAGGCGTGGCTGCGCATTCGCGGAGCGCGACAGCACAACCTGAAGTCCCTTGACGTGGATATTCCGCTCGGGCTCATGGTATGCGTCAGCGGAGTGTCGGGTTCAGGCAAGTCGACGCTGGTGCACGATGTCATCTACAACGCCATCATGTCCCGGAAGGGCATTGCCGCTCCCAAAGCCGAATTGGATTCTATCGAGGGAGATGAGAAGTTTTCAGAGGTGATTCTGGTTGACCAGTCGCCGCTGGGCCGGACGCCGCGCTCAAATCCCGTGACGTACATCAAGGCATTCGACGGCATCCGCGAAGCTTTTTCCTCCACCCCGGAGGCCAGGAAGCGCAATTATTCGCCCGGCCACTTTTCTTTCAACATTCCGGGCGGCCGTTGCGAGACGTGCCAGGGTGACGGCACCGTGACCGTGGAGATGCAGTTCCTCGCCGACATTGAACTGGTCTGCGAAGAATGCCACGGAAGGCGTTTTAAACCCGCCATCCTCGACATCCGTTTTAAGGGGAAGAACATCCACGAAGTTCTGCAGATGACGGTGAAGGAGGCCATCTCATTTTTTGCGGGCATCCCGTCCGTGGCCAACAAGTTCCGCGTTCTGGATGAAATCGGCCTGGGCTATCTGCGGCTGGGGCAGTCCGCCACCACGCTTTCGGGCGGCGAAGCGCAGCGCGTGCGGCTGGCCGCCCACATGGCCCACTCTGCCACCTCCCGGCCGCTCTTCATTTTTGATGAGCCCACCACGGGCCTCCACTTTGACGACATCGCAAAGCTCCTGGCGGCTTTCCACCGGCTGATTGAGCTCGGCGCCACGGTGCTCATTATCGAGCACAACCTGGACGTGCTGAAATCGGCCGACTGGATTATCGACCTCGGGCCGGAAGGCGGCGATGCCGGAGGATCTGTGGTGGCCGCAGGGCCTCCCGAGGCGATTGCCGCCTGCCCGCAATCCTACACCGGAAAATTTCTTGCGAGGTGTTTCACCGCGAGCGCAAAACAAGACTAGCCATCTGGCTGCTCTCCGCCGCGCCAGCGGCCCGGCTGCCTCCAGCCTGATTGCCATCACCCGGTGGCTGTTGCGTCCCCCTGCGGGACTCGGCGGCGGTTGCGCAAGCCATTATAATAGTGGTGATGAGCCTGATCTTCCGCATGGTTGTTGCCGCAAGCCTGCTGGTCATTCCCGGGCAGGTATCTCTTCACGCTTTTCCCCGGCCGAACAAGGACAAAGAAGAGGTGCTTATTGGCAAAATTGAGAGGGAAAACAACCCGGGGAAGAAAGCCCGGTTGCAGCTTCGCCTGGCCAAGCTTAAGCTGAAAGAAGCCGGCCAGGCATATGATACCCACGACTTTGAGAAAGGCAAAGCTTTCCTTCGGCAATACCTCGGTTACGTCAGGGATTCATGGGCCACATTGCAGGGCGCTGACAGCGATGTCAGAAAGCACCTTCGGGCGTTCAAGGACCTCGAGATTTCATTGCGCGAAGATGATCGATTTCTGGAAGACTTAAGGCACCACGTGCCTTATCCTGAAAGTGAAAACGTCAGGAAGGTCGCCGAGGAAAGCCGTGCGGTCCATAATCAGGTGCTCGAGGCGATTTTCCCGGATGGCAAGCCGCCGGGGAGGAACCAGAAACGTTTGAGGTCTCCCAAAAGCGCGGTGCCGGCAAAGCTGGGTGCTTTACAGTCATGAACCGTTATGGTTTGCGGACCGAACTGGGTTTGGCCATTCTTCTGGCGCTGGCCCCGTTGTGCGCCCGGGCCCAGAACCCGGACTTCCTGACTTCGGCCGAGGTGAACAAGCTGCGCGATGCCCAGGACCCCTCGGAGCGCATCAAGGTTTATCTTTCCTTCCAGCAGGACCGCCTGGGGCGGATGGAATCCATGGGCGATGCCAACGGCGATAGCCGCGACGACATGGACGATCTGCTCAGCCAGTATATATCCATCGATAATGAACTGAAGGACTGGATTCAGGACCAGTTTGACCGCAATGGAGACATGCGGAAGGGCCTCCGGGCGCTCCTCGATGAGGGTCCCAAACAGATGGAAGTTTTGCGGCACATTCAGAAATCGCCGGGCCCGGCCTCGAGCGACTTTTCGATGTCGGTTCGCGATGCCATCGCTGATATGAATGATACTCTTGACGGCGCCACCCAGGCCCTGGCGGCGCAGCAGAAGAAATTTCCGGAAATGGCGGAGGGCGCGAAGGCCGATGCCCGCGAGTTGAAGAAGGAACGCAAAGAACAGCAGAAGCTCAACAAGAAAGAAAGAAAAATGAGAGACCGGCACCGCAAAAACGACAAACAGGATGATGCTGGCGACAACTGATGCCCCATTCCAGGACCCGTTCCCGCCCCTCTGAATCCCGGCAGCTTCTGCTCCCGGTAACTGCGCCCGCGTCCCCGGAATTTCTATTCACGCGGGTGTTTCGCCGGCTGGGCATCAGGCGCTCGGTGCCGGACTTCCACGTTGAATACCGCCCATTTTCAAGCCTTCGCAGTAACATTGCGCTGCAAGGGAACCGTGCCCGCGTCCGCATTTCAGACATTCTTGTGGAAGCTCCGCCCATCGTGCTTGAGGCGCTGGCGGAAATCCTTCTCACCCAGCTTTTTCGCATCCGGCCTTCGGAAGAAGCCCGCGAATGTTACATGGCGTATATTTATGATCCCGTGGTGCGCCGCCGCGTGGATGAGGCCCGGCGCGCGCGCGGCCGCGTGCGGCTAATGCCTGCCGGGGGCCGGCATTACGACCTGGCAGAAATCTTCGCGGGCTTGAACCGCCGTTTTTTCAACGATGAGCTTTCCTCCTGCCGCATCGGCTGGAGCACGCGGCCCTCGCGCAGCGTTCTTGGCCGTTATGACCCCGCCCACCACACCATCACCATCAGCAAGAGCCTGGACTCGGAATCGATTCCGCTTGATATTGTGGAATATCTGGTTTTTCATGAGATGCTGCATATCCGCTTTCCTCTGGAGCGGCATGGCTCGCGCCGTGTGATCCACTCGCGGGCGTTTCATGAAGCGGAAAGAAAATTTCCGGATTACCGGCGCGTTCGCGACCGGATGAAAAAGATTTTCCTGCCATAAGCCGGCTTTTTGCGGCAGGCCGTTGCGGGCGCCGGAGCCTGCTGGTTTCTGCAGTGTGGCCCGGCAAAGTTGAACAAGGAGAACGTCTGATGGGGAAGGGAATGCGTGGTGTCATCAAACCGCTATGCCTTGGGAGTTTGCTGCTGTTTCTGGTTGCGATGAACGGACTTGCAACCTCGCCGCTCAGCGTCACATCTCCCGACGGCAACCTCACGGTGACGTTTGAGCTGAAGTCCAACCCGCAGCCCTATCTTCCCGGCCGGCGCGCCTACTATCGCATATCGTTTCAGGGCAGGACGGTGCTGAATGATTCGCCTCTGGGGCTTGACTTCAAAGGCCAGCCCGCGCTGGACCACGGCTTTGAGGTTACCGGGTCTCAAAGCACGTCGCATGACACCACGTGGACAAATGCCTTTGGCGATGTGCGGAACGTCCGCGACCACTACAATCAGCTCATTGTCTCCTTGCGGGAGGGCCAGGCGCCTGGCCGCCGTCTCGATCTCGCCTTTCGCGCCTACGACTCGGGGATTGCTTTTCGCTATTCGCTGCCGCGCCAGGAAGGGTTGGACAAGTTCACGCTATCTTCCGAGGAAACCGGTTTCTACTTTCCCGGCAACCCTCGTGCGTTTGCGCTTGACCTGGGCAGCTACACCACAAGCTATGAAAGCGAGTTCCAGCCCATCAGCCTGGACGACATCAAGCCCACTTCGATTATCGGCATTCCCCTGCTGGTCCACCCGGCAGGCGGCCCCTGGGCGGCCATTCTTGAGGCCGACCTGGACGATTACGCCGGCATGTATCTCGGCGGCGTGCGGGGCATTCCCGGGGCGCTGATGAGCAAGTTGTCGCCGCTGCCCGACCATTCCGATGAAGCGGTTATTGCTTCCACGCCCAAGGCGAGTCCATGGTACGTGGTGATGGTCAGTTCCACCCCCGGCGGGCTGATCGCATCCAGCAGCCTGATTCTGAACCTGAATCCGCCATCGGCCCTCGCGGATACCTCCTGGATCAAGCCGGGGAAGGCGGCCTGGGACTGGTGGTCAGGCAGCTACGCCAGCGGGGTCAATTTCAAGCCCGACATGAACACGGCCACCATGGAGCACTATATCGATTTCGCATCCAGGTCGCATTTCCGTTACATGCTGATCGATGCCGGCTGGTCGCCGCAGGACGACATCACGCGCGTTGTGCCCGCCATCGACATGCCTGCCATTCTTGCCTACGCAAAGCAGCGCAACGTGCGCATCCTGCTCTGGATGCACTGGACGGCCGTCAACAAGCAGATGGACCAGGCGTTTCCCCTGTACGAAAAATGGGGCGTGGCGGGAGTGAAGATTGATTTTATGGATCGCAACGATCAGGAGATGGTGAATTTCTACCATCGCACGGTGAAGGAGGCCGCGGCGCACCATCTCGCCGTGGACTTCCACGGCGCTTACCCGCCCGCGGGCCTGCGGCGCACCTATCCGAACCTGCTCACGCGCGAAGGCGTGATGGGGATGGAGTACAACAAGTGGAGCCGCCGCGAAACGCCAGAACACCTGGCAACCACACCCTTCACCCGGATGCTGGCCGGGCCCATGGACTACACGCCCGGATGCTTCAACAACGCGACCCGCGAGCAGTTCGTGCCGCGGCAGATTCAGCCGATGTGCCAGGGCACTCGCGCCAACCAGTTGGCCATGTACGTGGCGTATCTGAGCCCGCTGGAAATGGTCTCCGATTATCCGGAAGATTATCTCGGAAAGCCTGGCTTTGAGTTCATTAAAAAAGCTCCCACGGTTTGGGATGAGACACGCGTATTGAACGGCGAGCCTTCACAGTACATCACCGTGGCGCGCCGCCACGGCGATGAATGGTTCCTGGGCAGCATGACCAACTGGACGTCACGGGAATTGTCCGTTCCGCTCAGCTTTCTGGGGCCGGGCCAGTGGACCGCAAAAATCTTTGCCGACGGACCTCACGCCGATCAGGATGCAAAGGACCTCACCATCCAGACAAAACAGGTGACCGCGCAGGATACGCTGCCGCTGCAGCTTGCCTCAGGAGGCGGCGCGGCGGTGATTTTTTCCCCGGCCAAGTAACGTTGATCGTTTCGTCAAAAAATGGGAGGGCTGTGATTCGTGCCCTCCTTTTTGTTTTCTGACGTCAATGGATCAGCGGCGCCAACCTCGTGACCACTTTGGAATGCCCCGGGCGTCGCGCAAGGCAAGAGTTTTATCGCCCTTCTTCACCTTACGTGCAATTAAGGCCTCGGAATCTTCAAACGTGGCGGTAGCGCCCGTTACTTCGACCTGATCTCCCTTCGCAACGCTGAATCCTTTTTCTTTCAAGAACGTTGCGGGGCCGAGATGGACGTCGAGTGTTTTATCTGCGGTTTTGAGTGTCAGGTGGGTTCCGTTCCATCCGTGGCGTCCGGTGATGGTTTTGACTTCTTCGACGGTGCCATTCACCGTCGTTTCGTTTGCGGGGTTATATATTCTGGTTCCCCGGCCCGGTCCAGGCCCTTGCTGGGCATAGGTGAACGGGAGAACCAGGCAGCTCATCAACGCAACGCCCGCCGTCAGGCTCAGCCGACTAAAGGCTCTCATTCTAAGTCCTCCTTTACATCATCGCATCAAGCTCCCACACCCAGTTCGCTCTGCATTTTGCGATACTCCTTCTGCCACTCCTTCATGGACTGTTCCATCTCGCGGGCGTGCTGGCGGACGAGTTTGCCGTCCGGGTTTTCCCGGCCCAGCGCAGCATCTATCTGTTGAAGGTGATTATTCATTCTGTCCTGAATCTGCTCCATGCTCCGGACGCGGTTCCGCATTGCATCGCGTTGTTCGGCAGAGAGCCCGGTCATCAATTGCTCATGTTCTTGCTGCATGGTTTGGAGCCGCTCGCGTATCTGATCGCGCTGCTGCCGCGCCTGATCCGCGTTAAATTGAGATCCCTTGGCATCGCGAGCCATCTGGCGTGCCTGCGTACGGAGCTGGTCTGCTGTCTGATCGCATGTGCGAAGGTGGTCTCGCTGCTGGCCTGTGGCCCGGATTCGATCACGATCCTGCTGCCGCGTTGTCTGTGCTGTAGGTGATCCCATCTGCCCACCCTGTCGTTGTCCCTGGCCCATCGAAGGACCTTGCCCTTGTGAGCCGCCTCGTTGTCCGCCGCCTCCGCGGCCTTGTGCGGGCAGGTACGTGGTACAGAATGCTATCGCCAACACCAGCGAAAGCATGGTCTTGTTCATGGCACTTTCTTCCGTTTTTGAGGCTCGATTATTGTCCCTATTACTAGACTCTAGCGGCAGGCCAGCTTCGCAGGCCGTGACGCCTGCCACTGCGTATTGTGATGCCAGGCACGTGGCCGACGGATCCTGATCCTGGCTGAGTGATTTGATTTGCAGTGTGTTGTCCCGGCAAGGCCGACTCTTCCCGGGTGAACCCAGGTATAAACCCGATGGACTTTGTTGGCGATCTGTTCTATACAGTAACTAACCGAGATCGGCGAGAGACAGGAGTAACAGACACCGCGTGGGGTGCGGTGGAGTGCACCGCATATTTGACGTTGGCCTGCTCCTGTCTCCCCGGTTCGGTTTGCAGTTGAAGCGGCCGTTTAAGGGAACTCTGGCCTTGGCGTGCGGGGGAGGGGGATTCCTTGAAGCACAATGCCTTTGCGCTCGTGGTGCACGAGCGTGTTGAGCCGTGTGAATCGCTCAAGCCCGTCCTCAGGCGTTTTGGGGTGGATACTTTCAGCGTTCACAGTTGCGCGGAGGCTTCCCGCCTGCTCGCGCAAACCCACCCGCACCTGATCTTTACGGACACGCAACTTCCCGACGGTTCCTGGATTGACCTTGTCAATATCGCCGAAGACGCCGCCGTCCCCATGTGCGTCATCGTTGTCGGGCCTGCAAAGGACCCTGAAATGCTTCTGGCGGCTTCTCATAACGGGGCTTTCAGTTTTATCTCCCCGCCTTTTGACGATGAATCCATCTCCCGCGTGGTCAGCGGCGCAATGACGCTGGTGAGCGCTCGCCGCGAGCGCCACTCCCAAATTGCCGCCGCAGAACACAGCTCCGCCGCCTGAACGCCGCATGCCCTTGAAAACGGCCTCGCTCCCGCATCGGGGGCGCGGAGGTTGCTGAACAACACCCAGGCATGTCATTCTGATGGGCGGCGTTCCGGCCGAAGATGGGTAGCGCGGACCTCCGGGGTTGAGGTCCGCGGTTTTTCCCACAGAATCAAAGATGAGTAGCGTGGACCTCCGGGTTTGAGGTCAGCGGTTCTTCCCACGGAATCAAAAGCTTATCCGCCGCCTCCGTCATTCTGAGGCCGGTTGGTGGCCGAAGAATCTGCTTTTCCTTCCCGGCGGGCAAAGCAGATTCCTCGCGGTGCTCGGAATGACGTAAGGCATGGTGGCGGGGCTCATCGGAATGACGCGTGCAAAAATTTTTCCGCAGGCCAATGCGAAGTCTCTGGAGGAAACATGACCACTGACGACTCGGCCAACAATCGCGAGGGTTTTTCGCGCCGCGAGTTCCTCTATCGGGTTGGGGCAGGCGTGCCAACGCTAAGCGTGGCGCTCGAAGGGGCGGCTGTGGCCCAACCGGGCAGCGGCCCCGCGCCCGCCGGCACAAACAATAAATTCACTCCGCTGGACCTCAGCTCGCACTTCAATGCTTCCCCGCGCGACTTCGGCCCGCGCGACCGCGCCAGAAAATTTCTGGGGGGCGAAGCGGAAAAAGACGGCCTGGTCCGCACACTGGGCGGCAATCGCCGTCTGCAGGGCGCTCCATTTCGCCTGGGGCCGGAAGGGACCGATCCAAAATGCTGGGTGGGGCTCAGCACCCAATCGCGCGGATGGGTCGCGCCGGCTGTCGAAATCGAAGTCAACCGGAAAGCCCACTACATCTGCGTCGCAACTTTTTGCGATTGGGACCCGAACGAAACGCCGCCGCCCGGGGACATCGCCATTGAAAAACTGGGGCAGGAGCTGGCGCGGTGCGTTCTGGTCTACGAAGACGGCAGCCGGCATGAGGCGCCCATTCGCCGGCGTTTTGAAACCAACTCGCCCCGTGAAGGCTGGGGACATCTTTCCGCCGCCGCGCTGCCGCCCGTCAAGGACCAGGCAAAGAGCATCCGCGATCCGCTGCGCTCGGGCCTCGGCTGGGGAACTCTGCAGGATTGCCTGGGCGGCGGAGGATCAGGCGGGGCAGGGCTCGGCGACCTTTGGGTGTGCGCCATCGAAAACCCGGCGCCCGAGCGCGGCATCCGCAGCCTGCGGTTTGAGGCCACGGGCCCGGACCCCTTGCTGCTGGCCGGAGCAACGCTCTACCACCGCCCGGAGTTCCCTTTCCGCTACCAAAGGTGTTCGCTCTATCGCCTGAGCCTGCCGGAGGCGGCTGCTGAAGACACCAAACGCTGGAAGCTGGAGGTTGATCTGGGCGTGGTGGTCGGCACATTCGTGCCGGGAGATTTTTCCGCTGACGACTGGCTCGCTTCGCCGGCTGCCGGGCTGGGTGAGGAAGTGAAACAGCCTTCCGGGGCGCGCTACCTCTATGCCGAAATCGCCGCCAGCGCCGGAGCAACGCTGACGCTTGAGGACATCAAGAACGGCCGGAAATATGAATTCGAACTCGGGCAGGTGAAGCCCGGCGAGGAGCTGGCGGGAATGCCGGCCGGCGGCCGCATCGAGCTGCTGGTGCGCGACAAGCAGTGGATCCATGGCCGCGTGCTCGATTCTGCCACCCGCCAGCCCACGCCGGTCCGTCTGGCTTTTCGCTCAAAGGAAGGCCGCTACATTCCGCCCTACGGGCATCGCGAGGACATCAACGACGGATTTTTCCAGGACTACGGCGGCGATGTCAAGCTGATGGATACGCCGTTTGCCTACGTTGACGGCGCCTTCCAGGTGGAACTTCCGAGCGGCGAAGTTTACCTGGAAATGACCAAGGGCTTTGAGTACCAGGCGGTGCGGCAGCGGCTTGAAATCAAGCCGGGCCAGCGGGAACTGACGGTCGAGATTCCGCGCCTGGCGGACTTGCGCTCGAAGGGCTGGGTGACGGCCGACACGCACACGCACTTTCTTTCACCCACTACCGCCCTGCTGGAAGCGCAGGCGGAAGGGCTGAACCTCATCAACCTGCTGGCCGCGCAGTGGGGCGCGCTGTTCACCAACGTGGGCGACCTTTCGCACGGGCCGCTGGTTTCATCCGACCGCGAGAATATGGTCTGGGTGGGCAGCGAAAACCGGCAGCACGTTCTGGGGCATCTGGCGCTTTGCGGCGTGCACGGCGCCCCGGCGTTTCCTTTTTCAGCCGACGGCCCCGACGAGGCTTATATCGGCGATCCGCTCTGGCAAAGCCTGGCGGAGTGGGCCGAAACCTGCCGCGAACGCGGCGGCCTGGCCATCTGCGCGCACTTCCCGTTTCCCACCGGCGAAATTGCCGCCGACATCGTTCTGGGCAAGATCGACGCCGTCGAGATCTGGCCACGCAGCGAAGTGGAAATCCATCCCTCGCCCGTCGAACATTTCAGCACGCTGCGTTATCGCGACTGGTACCACTACCTGAATTGCGGCTACCGCCTGCCGGCCGCCGGCGGCACCGACAAGATGGGCGCCTACATGCCGGCGGGAACCAACCGCTGCTACGCTTACATTGGCCAGAAAGAGTTCAACTTTGAAAACTGGGCCCAAGGCGTGCGCAGCGGCAACACGTTTGTGACCTCCGGGCCGCTGCTGCTTTTACAGGCCGAGGGCCGCCCGCCGGGTGAAGAGATCACGCTGGGAGCGGGAGGCGGCACGGTTGCGGTGCATGCGGATGTCCAATCCCGCGTGCCCGTTCACAAACTGGAGGTGGTCTTCAACGGCCGCGTCGTGGCCTCGCACGAGGAGCCCGCCGGAACGCGCGCCATGGCGCTGCACGATGAGGTGAAAGTGGCGGGGCCGGGCTGGCTTGCGGCGCGCTGCTCTTCGCATATCGGCCCAACGACGGTTTGGCGATACAAGATTGCCGCGCACACTTCGCCGGTCTACATCAAGGTGGCGGGGCAGGAACTGTTTTCCGCGCCCGCGGCGGCTTATTTTATGAAGTTGATTGACTTTGCGGAAACCTACGTCAGGACGCTCGCCGTCCGGCCCGACGCCGCGCAATACGCCAAAATTCTGGGGCTCTATTCCCAGGCGCGGGAGGAGTTGCACCGCCGGATGCACCAGCACGGCGTGGAGCACTCGCATTAGGAGTTACTCAAAAGATGCCCTCGCCGGTCATTCAGAGGGCCGATACTCCTGATCGGCCCGAGGAATCTGCTGTTGATTCGCTGTAAACTCCGCGAGGAGCTGCTTTTCTATTGATGAAAAGGATGTTTGCGCCTGTCATTCTGAGCGCAGCCCTGTCCCATCCGGGACGGGGCGCAGCGAAGAATCCCGGCATTGTTTAAGGAAATACGGTGATCCTTCGCTCCGCTCAGGATGACAGTTGAGAGCGAGGACCTCCGGGGTCGAGGTCCGCGGATTTTCAACGGGAAGGGACAAGCGCCCCAGACCGCAATCGCGGCGGTCTGCGCTACCATATTCAGCGTGTGGGCATGGGGTAAGTGCGCCACGTTCATTTTGATCCTTCGGAATTCATAATTCTCTTTTCCGCGCCATTCTAACCCATCTCAGCTTCGCTGACCGCAGACTTTAAAAATCAAAGTCTGCGCCAGCCCCGCGTGGTATGTTTCATAGTATAGATGCAGTTAGTGAAGAACTGAGACGAAGCGCATGTCGTCGCAGCCCGAATACAACGCGATTGTTATCGGTTCCGGCATGGGTGGCCTCGCACTCGCGAGCATCTTGGCGAAGCTGCGCAAATGGCGCGTAGTCGTTCTCGAGCGCCACTTCAAGATTGGGGGTTTCACTCACACATTCACGCGTCCGGGCGGCTGGTCCTGGGATGTCGGACTCCATTATGTAGGCGAGATGGGCGAAGGAATGTTGGGGCGGCAGTTGTTCGATTTCATCACCGAATGCAAAGTGAAGTGGAACTCACTTCCCGATGGTTACGATGTTTTCCTCTATCCCAATCTACAAATTACCGCGTGTAAGGGCGAGGCAAATTACCGAAACGCGTTGATCGCCGAATTTCCGAGCGAGCGCTCGAACATCGAACAGTATTTTCGCGACCTGAAGTCCGCCATAGGGTGGACGAACCGATACTTCATGGCGATGGCAACGCCCAGCCTACTCTCGCGGATGGTTCGGGCCGTAAATCGCTTCTTGGCTAATCCTTCGCAAGAGATTACGAGGCATTATCTCGAAAGGCGCTTTCGGGATCCGCGACTTCGCGCGGTGGTCACCTCGCAGTGGGCCGACTACGGACTCCCTCCCAGCGAAAGCGCGTTCGCCACTCATGCGGTAATCGCGTCTCATTATTTGAACGGAGCCTGGTATCCGTCTGGCGGTGCAGGGGAAATCGCCAAGGCCACGGGCGCCGTAATCCGCGCGGCAGGCGGCGAACTGCTGCCCAACCATGATGTCACCCGCATTCTTCTCGAAGGCGACTGTGCCGTCGGGGTCGAAGTCAACATCAGGAAAGGTAAGCAAGGAAGCCGGGCCGAATTTCGGGCGCCAGTGGTCATATCTGACGCAGGCGCGTGGAACACGTTTACGCGCATGCTGCCGGCATCCGCTCTGCCGTTTCGTGACGATGTCAAATCGCCGCCGCAGGGCTTCGAGGTTGTCGAACTCTTTCTTGGTTTGCGACGCGATCCCCGCGAGTTGGGCTTCAAGGGAGAGAATCATTGGATTTTTCAGTCTTTCGACCACGATGAGATGTATGCCCATCGGAACGAACTACTTGACGGGCGAGCCGCGATGGCCTATCTTTCGTTCCCATCTCTGAAAGATCCTCACGCTCAACGGCACACCGCGGAGATTATTGCCCCACTCCCCTATAGCTTGTTGGAAGCCCATCGAGATGAACCCTGGCACAGACGCGCCGCAGACTACGAATCTGCCAAGAACCGGATGACACAAGCATTGCTGGATCTCGTCGAGCGCCACCACCCAGGATTTGGGGACCTCGTGAAATACTCGGAGCTCGGCACACCCCTGACATTCGAACACTTCACGGCGGCGCCATCGGGGGCGATCTACGGCTATCCAGGCACGCCACAGAGGTATACGAAGCCTTGGCTTCGCCCGCGCACACCGATCAGGAATTTGTATTTGACGGGCAGCGACGCGGCCTTGCCCGGCATCATGGGAGCATTGATGGGCGGAGTGGTGACCGCGAGTTGCGTTTTGGGCCGGTTCGGCTTCCTTGAAGTAATGCGTGCCGCGCGTTCGCGCTCATGAGAGTCGCGTTTCCAATAATCGGATTACAGAAACCGCTAAGGCATCGCGACATTTTGGACCACCCCGCCACTTTTGTGATTGTGCCCGAATCACGGGCCATCCGGAAGTTGAGACGGATGGGCATGGTGGAGCTACAATGATCTTGCCGGGCGAAACGGAAGCGGGCTCTGCGGGGACGCAACCATGCTGAGGGGTAGCCTGGTGGTCGTATCGATGCCTTGAAAATCCCCGCCCGAAAGGTGGGATACTCACTAACGGAGAACGCCCTCTTTCCATTTCAGGCTGAACCAACACAAAGCATGGCGCTAGCCTGTCACGCCCTGCCACACACTACCATAATGTGGGTCTGTGAAAGATATAATTGGGGAAATTCCAAACCAGGACACTGCCTAGCATAAGTGGGGTGGACAATTCTTTCGCCGGGAGTTAGTTTGTTAGCTTAACATTTTGTTGAAATATCACACAGAGTAGGTGTGGCGCGGGTTCATCCCGCCAATAGGTTGTTGATTTCGACATGGGCTGGCGGCATAAAGCCGCCGCTACATCTCTATAAGCATTTCAGGGGAGTAATGCAATGTCATCCAGAAAATTATCGATCGGATTCAGTCTGGCGCTTATCCTAGCCTTGGCGCAGGTGGCGCAGGCGGCGAATGCCCGGGTGTGGGAAGGGACGATTACGATCCCAACCTACCTGATGGGGCCGGATGATCCCAACCCGCCGTTTCCATTGGTGAATGACCACAACATCTATCCCTACACCCAGCTCGATGATCTCACGAACGACCGCCAGCCCAAAGCCTGGAAGGCGATCTATCTGGAGAACCAATATCTGAAGGTCACGATCCTGCCGCAGATGGACGGCCGGGTCTATTCGATTTATGACAAGATTGCGAAGCGCGAAGTGCTCTACCGCAACAATGTGGTCAAGTACGAAATGGTGGGGCTGCGGGGCGCGTGGATATCAGGTGGGATTGAATGGAATTTCCCGAACGGCCACAACACGGACACGGTTTCGCCGGTGGCCTCGCGCATCCGCGAAAATCCTGACGGCAGCGCCACGGCGGTGGTGGGCGATGTGGACCAGGTGAGCCATATGCACTGGGAAGTTGCGCTGACGCTGCACCCGGACACGGCCTATCTGCAGGCGCATGTGACGCTTTTCAATTCGACGCCGGTCACCAGGCTTTACTGGTGGTGGGCGAACAGCGCGGTGCCGGCCAGCGACGATTTGCAATTCTCGATCCCCATGCGATGGGGCACCACCATGCGGGAGGTGCAAACTTTCCCGATCTGGCAAGGCGTGGACCACAGTTGGTACCGGAACTGGCACCATGCCTCCGACCTTTTTGCGATTGGGACCCACCGCACGTTCTTTGGGGCGTACTACCATAAGCCGGACTACGGAGTGATTCAGGTTTCCAACTACCGCAAAGTGCCGGGCAAGAAATTCTTTACGTGGGGCAATTCGGACGATGGCAACATCTGGATCCCCCTGCTGACGGACAATGACGGCCAGTATTGCGAGATCCAGGCGGGACATTTTCGAACTCAGGGGAACAGGAATTTTATTTCTCCGCAAAGCGTGGAATCGTGGAATGAGTATTGGTATCCCGTTGCGAAATTGGGCGGCGGCTTTGTGGAAGGGACGCGGCAGATGGCCATTAATGTCCTCTATCCGTCCTCGAACGACGCCGGGAAGTCCGTTGTGCTGGCCGTGAGCCCTGCCGCTGTTTTGCATGACGTGAAAATCGAAGTGAAGGTGGGCGGGCAAACGCTGAAGGATTTTTCGCCCGTCTCGTTTGAGCCGCTGGCCACAAAAGACTTTACTATCCCGGTTGAAGATGTCGCGGCCGCCCAAAAGCAATTGGACGTCACGATCAAGGATGCGGAAGGGAAAACGCTGCTGCACTGGAACGCCGGCGAGCCGATCGACGGGAACCCGGACCTGTCGGTAAAGACCGGCGTGCAAAAAGTTGATCGAAGGCCGGACAGTGAACTGTCCGTGGAAGAGCTTTTCCTGCGCGGCGTGAACGCCGAAAAGGAAGGGCGGGCGCTCGAAGCGGCGCGGATCTATAAGGAAACGCTGAAGCGCGACTCCGGATATGTGCCAGCCTTGCTGAAGGTGGCGGAGGAAGATTATCGCGCCGCAGATTTTGCGGGCGCCGAAGCCCTGATGGCCCACGCAAAAGCGCGCGAAGAGGAGAATCCGCAAGTCAATTACCTGAATGGGGTGATTTACAAAGGGGCGGGGAAGCTGGGCCTGGCAAGAGACGGCTTCTGGTATTCCCTGCGGTTTGGCGGCGCCAAAGCTCCGGCGTTGGTCCAACTGGGCGAGATTGCCATCCACGAGAAGGATTATGCGGAGGCGGCCAATCTTCTGCGCAGGGCAGTAGGCTACAACCCCGATGACGGCGTGGCGATGAGCGATCTGGCGGTGGCACTGCGGCTCGGCGGGCACCCTGATGAAGCTTCCAGGGTAATCAACCAGGCGGTTGCGAAGATGCCGATTCTGCCATACGCGTTGGCCGAACAATGGAAGGAGGAGCTGCCCCTCGGCACCGCTGAATATGTTCAGCACTCGGAGGAGATTTTCAGGAACACAGTCGGCTACCGCTCGCAGGGCTTTCTGGAAGCCGGTGCATGGTATCGACGGTTGGGAGATTTGAGTTCATCGAATTTCTTTCTGGCGGTTGCGGCAAAGCTCCTTGCGGTGAAGAATGTCTCTCCTCTTATCTGGTACTACCGAGCTGCGAACTTTTGGGATCAAGGCGACGAGCAGGGAGCATCAATCCTGGCAAAAAAAGCGATGAAGGCGAATGTGGAAGCCGTGTTTCCGAACCGGCCGGAAGACGCCCAGGTGCTGCGTGAGGTGCTGGCGCACAACTCCAGCGACGCGCATGCGAAATACTTCCTCGGGAACTTCCTTTTTGCCCATTCGCGTTATACCGAGGCTGCCGAATTGTGGAAGCAGGCTGTGGGAGAAGGATTCCACTACGCCGTCCTTTACCGTAACCTCGGCGTTTATGCCTTGAACGTGCAACATGATCCCGACGGTGCGGCGGCGTATTATGCCGAGGCGATTAAACAGGCCCCTCAGGACTTCCGGCTTTACGTGAGCCTGGATGAGATTTATACACAGCTGGACAAAACGGGCGAGCTGCAAAAACTCTTTGCCAGCGCTCCGCCGGAGGTGCTCGAGAAAAACGCCGTCCGGAATCGTCGGGTTTTGCTGGATGTCCAGGAGCGGCGCTTTGACGATGCCTTGAATGTGCTTCGGGGATACAACTTCAAGGCGGCGGAGGGTGGCAGGATCAGTCATGAATTGTTCGTGCTGGCCAAAGTCCAAAAAGGCCGGGCGGCGTTTTCGGCACGGCAATTCACGGCGGCAGAAGGGTCATTCCGGGCCGCGCTCGAATATCCCAGAAACCTCGCTGTAGGCAAACCCGAACATCCTCAGGAGGAAGAGGTGCTCTATTGGCTGGGGCAGGCGCTCAATGCGCAAGGCAAAAAGAGCGAAGCCCGCGACGCCTGGCAAAAGTGCGTCGATGAAATGCGCGCAGGTGAAGGGGAGACGGAAGACGGACTCAACGGGCCGTCGCGCTTCTACGCCGCTCTGGCAATGGAACGCCTGGGGCAAACCGAAGAAGCGTCGCGGATTCTGGATGAATTGGCTGGTGAACCGGAGGCCGGGCACAAATCCGCTGACGATTATTACCTTTCCGGGTTGGTCGCGGATTACCGGAAACAGGACGGGCAGGCCTCGTCGGATTTCCGCCGTGCGCTTGAGCTCGACCCGGGCCTCTGGCAGGCACGGTTGGAACTTCATCGCAAAAATGCCTCGGAATAACGGGAGGATATTTAGCCCTGCATGATTTCATGCCGCGGGTTGAGGAGTCGGCGCGGGGTACCTTTTGTTCCGGAAAGAGAGCAGCAGCCATGGTGTTGGCGCTCGCATATGGAAATCGCTTTCGCATTCCTGCGATTTGCTTCGAAATGGTAGAAATCTATTGACAATTTCGTTTCAATATAGGAAATTAACCTCGCTTCGAGGGGTCACCCGCCGCAAAAAGTGTACAATTTTGGCACAGTCTTCGTAAGTATCGGTTGTGGACATTAAGCGGGAATTCACCTTCGCAGTGATGCCTCTGGCACGAGGCAAAATTTTCAAATAGCTGGATTCAGGCTGCTTCTACGATGGCGTCTGCCAAGGGTCGGAAAAACGTAAAAATGCTTCAGAAAATACCGGTGTCCCTTTTCCGTTTGCTGGAGATTGCAATCGGCGTCGTTGCTCTTGGTATATTTGCCCATGTTGCAGCCCTGCACGCCCAGCCGGCGAATTTGCAGGCCGCGGCGGGAGTCCAAAAGCCCGGTCCCGTTTATGTGATTCTCTGGTTTGACACGGAAGACTACGTGCTGCCGCAGAGCGATGACGCTGCCAAACGGATAGCCGAGTTCCTGACGTCGCAGGGGGTTCATGCCACGTTTAAGGTGGTCGGCGAGAAGGCTAGAACGCTTGAGCTTCGTCACCGTGATGACGTGATTGCAGCGCTGAACAAGCATGCTATTGCTTACCATTCCAACTACCATAGCTGGCGCGTGAACCCCGCGGAGTTTGAGCAGTTTCTTGACTGGCAGGACGGAGTAGACGAGTTCATCCGGCGTGAAAAGCCGGGCATTGACTCTATCCGGCAGATCTTCGGCCGGATGCCCACTGCCTATGGCCAGCCTGGGGCTTCCTGGTGTCCGGAAGCGCAGCCCGCGCTCCTGAAAATGGGAGTCCACGTCTACCTTGACGATGGCGATCAGGTTGGACTGAACGGCAAGCCTTACTGGTACGGCGGCATCCTGAACATTTTCAACATGAAGTATCTCGGTGACTTCAGGCCAAATGAGGATTGGACCAACATCCAGCAGGTAGAAGACAATTTCAACAAGGCCTTCGCCGCTCTGCACCGCAGCGGCGGAGGATTAATCAGCATCTATTTCCATCCCTGCGAATTCATCCATAAGGAATTCTGGGACGCAGTGAATTTTTCCCATGGTGCAGAGCCGCCGCGCCCCGAATGGAAGCTGCCCCCCATGAAATCCCCGGAGGAACAGGCGCGATCGTTTGCCTTCCTCGAAAAGTTTGTCGAGTACATGAAGACCTTCCCGGTCCACTTTGTGACGGCGCCCCAGACTCTGCAGCTTTACCCGGACGCAGCCCAGACGCGGCCCTTTTCAAGAGGGGATCTTGCTCAGATTGCGCGGAATGTGCGGCCGGCGGTCTCATTCCAGATTTACAAGGACTACGATCTCTCGGCCAGCGAAGTCCTTTGGCTGCTGAACACCTACGTGTCTCGATTGATCCAAAAGGCGCCGAGCCAGTTTATAGAGCTCGATGGAACGCCGTCGGGGCCGAGTAATGATGTCACTGGCGCGGCGATGTCAGCCCCGGTGAATGTCCCCTGGTATCAGTTCCAATGGGCTGTCCAGGATGTCGAGAGCGCTCTTGAGACGCGCCGGCAGGTTCCCGCAGTTGTCTGGATCGGGGGCGAGCCTTTTCCGCCCGCCAGCTATCTGGTGGCGCTCGCGCATGTGGCCGATGGCCTGTTGGAAGGGAGCCAGCCTCCGAAGGCTATCACTCTGGCGCCGGCCCATTTGGATACGACAAAATATGTAGCCAAGAATACTCGCGACACCTGGGGCTGGCCTATCTTTCGTCCCGGGTTTAACGGAAAGCATCTTCTGGATCTTGCGAGGCTCCAGACCTGGACCTTAAAACCTGCGCAGCTTGAAACGGCACAGCGCCCTGAGGGACGAGCAAACTCGCAGTCGAATTAGGTAAAAGCGTTGCTTGCGCGGAAATGCCTGGGGGCCGAAGTTGAGATGGCTCCGTGGTGCACGTACCGAGGCATTTCTTCTTTCAAGCATTAAGTGCCATTGCTGGAGTGCTGTGCGCGATTACCGCAAGATGGGATGGGCAGGTGCTGGCGGCGTGCAACGAATATTCTGAAGCCCACGGCCTGGCAACTCGAAGCGAAGAGTTTGATCGGCCAGGTTATAAAGGCTGGACCGGCGTTAACCGGAAGCAACCAATTTCCTGAGGCCGCAGGTTGGGCAGTAATCGAGTAATCGATTCGGAGGAAATACGCAGATGACTGAGAAGGTTTTGAAATGGGCGTGCCTGGTCTTGATCGTTGTCGGATTTGCGCAAGTCGCAAGTGGCGCAACCGCATCAAGACTATTCCTGCGAGGCTATACAGTGATCCCGGAGCCACAGAAAGTGGAACTCAAGGGCAGTGATTTTGAAATCGGCAGCGGCTGGCGGCTGGAACTGGGCCAGGGCGTGAAAGCCGACGACGTAGCGGTTGAAAGCCTGAAACACGGGCTTGAGACTCGCCATGGGATCGCGCTCGAAACGCGCGGGCGGGGCAAGGCCATCACGCTTGTGATTCAGCCCGGGTCGATCAAAATCGGGCAGGCGGCGGACAAGGACAGCCATGCGGTGGAAGAGCAAGCGTATAAGCTCGACCTCGCAAGTAGCGGAATCAAAATCACGGCCAATGCGCCGACTGGGCTGTTTTATGGCGTTGAGACGCTGGTGCAACTGGTGAAGCACGCGGAAGGGAAGCTGTGGCTGCCGCAAGCGGAAATTACGGACTGGCCGGATCTCGAGCAGCGGATTATCTACTGGGACGACAACCATCACCTGGACAGGATGAACATTTTGAAGCAGGCGTTGCGGCAGGCGGCGTTTTACAAGATCAATGGGTTTTCGATAAAGCTGAATGATCATTTTGAATACAAGAGCGCGCCGGCGCTGGTGAATCCTTATGCGCTGACGCCCGCGCAATTGCAGGAGCTGACCGATTACGGATTGAAGTATCACGTGCAGTTGATTCCCTACCTGGACGGTCCGGCGCACATTGCCTTTATCCTGAAGCATCCGGAATATGCGAAGCTGCGGGAGTTTGCGGACAGCAACTATGAGTTGTGCACGACGAATCCGGACTCGTACAAGCTGCTGGAAGGGATGTATCAGGACCTGCTGGACGCCAACAAAGGAGTGAACTACTTTGTGCTTTCGACGGACGAGGCCTACTACGTTGGAATGGCCAACAACGCCCAATGTGACGAAGGGCAACTGGCGAAGAAGCTGGGAAGCGTGGGCAAGGTGGAGGCGCAATTCCTCGACAAGGCTGCGGGATACCTGCACGAGCGCGGGCGGAAAGTGATTTTCTGGGGAGAATATCCGCTGGTGCCGGGCGACATCCCTTCGCTGCCATCTTATCTGGTGAATGGCGAAGTCTACGGACCGGAATTTGACAGCGCCCTCAAGGCGCAAGGTATCAAACAGATGATTTACACCTCGACCGAGGGAATGGAGCCCTTTTTTCCCAATTATTATGAGTTGCCGCCCTCGAAGCTCTTCAATCACATTCGGATTGGCGACCGCCTGGAGGAGATGTACCGGCTCATTTCCTTTAATTCATCTCGCCAGAATGCCGACCTGATCGGTTCGTTTATTGCCGGCTGGGGGGATGAAGGCCTGCATCCGGAAACATTCTGGCTTGGTTATGCCACCGGGCCAAGCTGGGCCTGGCATCCCGGGTCGCCGGTTCCTGCTGAAGCACGGGAGAGTTTTTATCGCCTATTCTACGGGCAGGGCGGCCAGGACCTCGGCCGGCTCTATCAGTTGATGAGCACGCAGGCGGAGTTCTGGGACAGCAGCTGGGACCGTGAACCTTCGTCGGCGCGCAAGCCGATTTTCGGCAGCTCGTATGCCATCTTCAATCCCCGCCGTCCGGAGCACGACCAGACGCTGCCGCTGCCGCCGGTGCCGCAGGGGAAATATCTGCGGCTGGGCTATGACTGGGGCCGGGCAAACGCCCGGCGGCTGAAGATGGCGGAGGAGATGGCGCCGGCCAATGATGAACTGCTGGACCTGCTGCGCAAGAACCTGGGGTCAGTGCAATTCCAGAAATACAACCTGCAGGTCTACCTTTCGATTGCGGGTCTCTACCGGCAAAATCTGGAGATGATCCGGGAAATGAACGAAGTGGACGAGTCGCTGAAGCGAGCGCAGGCAGCGGCAGCGGATGTGGAATTCGGGCGGGCATTGGCGGGGCTGGACCAGGCGCTGGATACGGTGGAGCGGATGCGCGACCAGCGGAACACAGCCTATCACAACGCGGTAGACACCTGGTATGAGAGCTGGCAGCCGCGCGTGGCCGAAGCGAACGGGCGAAAGTATCTCGATCAAATTGATGATGTAAAAGACCATCTGCCGGGGCGGACGGTGGATATGAGTTACCTGGTTTACCGCGAGCTGATTCTGCCGCTGGGCAAATGGTATGGGCAGGTGCTGGCGGCGCGGAACGAGTACGCCGCGGCCCACGGCCTTGCGACACGAACGAACGCCTTTAACTGGGAAGACACGAACACCGTGGTCGAGGGCGATCCTGTCTGGAAGTGGGGATCGTCCACTCTGCGGCAGCGGTATCATTACTGAGCCTGGCATTGCGCTGCCACGGCACGTTTTCCTGCAGCAACGAGTTTTCTGGCATCGTGAAGTTCCAATGAAAGGTCTGGTGGATCAGATGAAAGAGTCACTCAGTTTGCGCAGAGCCGTTTTCGCTGCGGCGCTTGCTGTCCTGTGCGTGCTTGCGACGGAAGGCCTGGCCGCGGCGGCGGAATCATCGCTTTTTGACCGGGGTTACAATGTCATCCCTGTGCCCCAAAAAGTGGAGTCGAAGGGCAGTGATTTTGAAATCGGCAGTGGCTGGCGGCTGGAACTGGGCCGGGGCGTGAAAGCCGACGACGTAGCGGTTGAAAGCCTGAAACACGGGCTTGAGACTCGCCATGGGATCGCGCTCGAAACGCGCGGGCGGGGCAAATCCATCACGCTTGAGATTCATTCCGGGTCGGTCAAAATCGGACAGGCGGCGGACAAGGACAGGCAGGCGCTGGAAGAGCAGGCCTACAGTCTGGAAATGTCCGGCAGCGGAATCAAGATTACGGCCAATGCGCCGACAGGGCTGTTTTACGGCGTTGAGACGCTGCTGCAACTGGTGAAGCACGCGGAAGGGAAGCTGTGGCTGCCGGAAGCTAGCCTCACCGACTGGCCGGACCTCGAGCAGCGGAACATCTACTGGGACGACAACCACCATCTGGAAAGGATTGAGGTTTTGAAGCAGGCGCTGCGGCAGGCGGCGTTTTACAAGATCAACGGTTTTGTGATCAAGCTGAACGATCATTTTGAATACCAGAGCGCGCCGGCGCTGGTGAATCCCTATGCGCTGACGCCCGCGCAGTTGCAGGAGCTGACCGATTACGGATTGAAGTATCACGTGCAGTTGATTCCCTACCTGGATGGTCCGGCGCACATTGCCTTTATCCTGAAGCATCCGGAATACGCGAAGCTGCGGGAGTTTCCGGACAGCAACTATGAGTTGTGCACGACGAATCCGGACTCGTACAAGCTGCTGGAAGGGATGTACCAGGACCTGCTGGACGCCAACAAGGGCGTGAACTATTTCTATCTTTCCACCGATGAACCTTACTTTGTGGGGATGGCTGACAATGCCCAGTGCCAGTCGAAAAACCGTGCAGATGAGCTGGGCAGCCGCGGAAAACTGCTGGCGGAGTTCGTGACCAAAACGGCGGACTATCTGCATCAGCGTGGAAGGAAGGTAGTGTTTTGGGGAGAGTTCCCGTTGGTCACAGGCGACATTCCTTCGCTACCCTCTTACCTGATTAACGGCGAGGTCTATGGCAAGACGTTTGATGAAGCTTTCAAGGCGCATGGCATCAAGCAGATGATTTTTATCTCCACCGTGGGGTGGAAGGAACTGCTCTTTCCCAGCTATTACGTCCGACCGGTAACAGAGATGCTTCCCAACTCGGCTGGGGGCGCCTACCAGCCTGTCCCTCCCGGCCCGGGAATTGTTCCGGAAATGTTCAATATGATTTCCCATACTCCTGACCGCGAGTATGCCGACCTGATGGGAGCGGTGGTGGCCGGTTGGGGCGATGCAGGGTTGAGCACGGAGACGATGTGGCTTGGATATGCTACAGGAACGGCCCCTGCATGGCACCCGGGTGGAGAAAATCCGAAAGAACTGATGTCGTCGTTTTACCAGTTGTTCTACGGAACAGGAACGGAAAACATGGGCTGGTTGTATCAAATGATGAGCGAGCAAGGCCAGTTCTACAAGGAAAGCTGGGACGTTGCTCCATCCAACGCGAGGATCGGCATCTGGGGCGACTATGCGCCGGTCATCTATAAGCCGCGGCGGCCCGCGGATGACCAGACCTTGCCGCTGCCTCCGGTCCCATCAGGTGAGCTGTTGACCCGTGACCACGGATGGGCGAAGTTGAACGCACGCCGGCTCGATCTGGCTTCTTCTTATTTTGCCCAGAGCGACACCCTGGTGGACCTGCTGAACCGGAACCTGCAGTCGGTGCAATTCAATCATTACAACCTGGAACTTTACGTTTCAGTTGCAAGGTTGTACCGGCAGAACCTTCAGATGCTGATGGACCTGCAGGAAATCAACTCGTCACTCAATTCGGGGGAGAAGGCTGCCGGCGAAGCCCAGGCCAGCGAGGCAGTGGAGGCTGTGGACAGGGCGTTAGACCTGGCGCAGCAGATTCGCCAGCAAAGGAATGCGGCCTATGCCAGCGCCGTCCGCGTATGGGACATAGCTTGGTACCCGAGAGTGGAAGAGGCGAATGGACGGAAGTATCTCAATCAAATTGATGATGTGAAAGACCATCTTCCTGGGCGGACGGCAGACCTGAGTTACCTGATCTATCGGGAGTTGCTGCTACCGCTGGGCAAGTGGTATGACCAGGTGGAAGCGGCGCGGAACCAGTACGCGAAGCGATATGACCTTCCTTCCCGCGACGATAAACTCAATTGGAAGGATTACAGCACGCCGGCTCAATGAGCGGTTTGAGCAGCGCCCCCGTGGGTGTTGCCCTGGGCCTGGTGCGGGCGCGCGTCCTGTCTGAAAATACGCTGCCAGGCAGGGAGCGGTTGCGCACTATTTCCAACCTCGCAGGCGACAAATTGAAAATGAGGGCTTGCTGACAGTGGCGGAACAGTCTGCATCATCATCTCTTGAAGCTCTGGGTTATAAGCCCCAATTCAAGCGCGTTCTCCGGCTGCGTGACCTGATTATCTATGGCTTGGTGATCCTCACCCCGACGGCGCCGTATCCCGTTTATGGGATCATTCAAGAAGTTTCGCTGGGCCACGCGGCCCTGGCTTATCTGGTGGCCATGGTGGCCATGCTGTTTACGGCGGCCAGTTACGGCAAAATGTCCGGGGCTTTTCCGGCTGCTGGTTCCACTTACACTTACGCCCAGCGGGCGCTGAGCGAGCACATCGGTTTCCTGGCCGGATGGGCCATGATGCTCGACTATTTTCTGATTCCCCTGCTCAGCGTTATTTATTCTGCGCTGATTGCCGCCCGGTACGTCCCGCAGGTTCCGTATATTGTCTGGGCGATATTCTTCACCATTGCTATTACGCTCATCAACGTCCGCGGTATCAGCATGACGGCACGGGCCAGCAACGTGATGATGGTAATTCTGAGCTTTTCAGCCATCCTGTTCGTCGTGCTGGCGGTGCATCTGATTGTGGGGGCACACGGCTGGGGCGGGCTGGGTGTGCCCCACGCCATTTACGATCCTGGGACCTTTAAGCTGCGGCCGATGATGCTGGGCGCGGGCATTGCCACCCTCTCTTACATCGGTTTTGATGCGGTTTCCACGCTCGCCGAAGACGTTGAAAATCCCGAGAAGAACATCGCCATCGCTACGGTTTCGGTTTGCGTCATTCAGGCCCTGTTCTGTGTCGCGCAGGTGTACCTGGCAGAGATTGTCTGGCCGAATTATCACACCTTTCCGAGCGTCGATACGGCGATCCTGGATATCGGAAAGGTCTTGGGCGGGCCCGTGATGATGGGCTGGATCACCTTCGTCCTGCTGGTTGCGGGACTGGCCAGCGCCCTGACGGGGCAGGCTGGAGCTTCACGCTTGCTGTTTGGCATGGGACGCGACGGCGTGATTTCCCGGAAGATTTTCGCTTATGTTGACGAGAAGTATTCCACGCCCACGCGCAGCATTTACGTGATGGGCGGCATCACGCTGGTCGGGGCGATCCTGATCCGCTTCCAGCTTGCCGTGGAACTCCTGAACTTTGGTGCCTTTGTCGGGTTTATATTGGTGAACCTCAGCGTGATTCGTCATTACTATCTCCGCCAGCGTCAAAGGAGCGGGTTGGACTTTTTGACCAACCTGATTTTCCCTGCCCTCGGCGCTCTGGTGTGCTGCTATGTCTGGATGAGCCTCTCGACTCCGGCCAAGATTGTGGGATTCATCTGGCTGGGGCTGGGCGGTCTCTATCTGGCTTACCTGACAAAAGGCTTTAGCAAAAGCCCCGTCAAACTGGAGATCTGAACGAGTGGTGAAAAAATCCGCCCTGTGTGGCATTCTAAGAAACTACAGTTTGCAAAAGTATTTCTCGTGGCTGGCCGCCGGATAGCCGGCCCGACACGGCCGGCGGAGGCGCCCGCCCCGCATGAGATTGACAGGAAACTTCTTTTAGGAAGGGACAACCAGATGCCTCTTGACGCTTCGCTCAGAAACCGACTTTCTTCGTTTGTGGACAGCCATCGCGACCGGCTGGTTGAGATCATCGGTGACCTGGTTCGGATTCCTTCGGAAAACACGCCACCGGTGGGCAATGAAGAGGCCTGCCAGAAGCATGTGGCCGAGTATTTGAAACGCCAGGGCCTTGCCACGGAACTTTATTACTTCCGTGACGTCAAAGGGCTGAGAGAACACCCGCTCTTCTATTATGAAGAGCGGAGATACGACAACCGTCCCAACGTGGATGCGCGGCGCAAGGGGCGCGGCGGCGGTCGGTCGCTGGTTCTTTCAGGCCATATTGACACGGTCCCGAAAGGAACGCAGCCGTGGACGCGAGATCCGTTCGGCGGGAAAGTGGAAGGCAATCTGCTTTATGGCCGCGGCTCCAATGATATGAAGGGCGGCGTGGGCACCAATCTTTTTATGGCAGAGGCTCTGCGCGAACTGGGCATTGAACTGAAAGGCGACCTGATTATTGAATCTGTCTCCGATGAGGAGTTTGGCGGCGTGAACGGGACGATTGCCGGTCGTCTGAAGGGTTATAACGGCGATGCCGCCATCATAACGGAACCTTCCTTCCTGCGAATTTGTCCCGCCCAGCGCGGTGGCCGCACGGTTCACATTACGCTCAGTTCCACCGGGGGCGTGCTGCCGGAAGGCAAATTCCCCACCGGAGTGATCGACCCCATCCGATACTTCCTGGTGAAGATGCAGGACTTTGCGGAGCAACGGAAGAAGAAAGCTCCGGTGCACGAGTTTTATGCGGACTCTGTGGACCCCGTGCCAGTGTCGATCACCAAGCTGACGACAGGACCGTGGGGGACGGGAGAGCCCATCACCATTCCTGAAACCTGCCAGATTGAGATGTACTGGCAAATGATGCCGGGTGAGAAGCAGCAGGACATCGAGCGGGAGTTCCACCAATGGTTTGAAGGAATTGTGAAGGCCGCTCCGGAGCTTTTCCCGGTGAAGCCCAAAATTGAATTCCCTATCCGCTGGCTGCCGGGGTCTGCTATCTCACGGAGCGAGCCGCTGATCGCCGAGCTCGCGGAATGCGCCGGCAACGTGATGGGCAAGGAGCCGCTCATCCAGGGAATCGAGGCCCCGTGTGATATGTATGTGTTCCACCAGGCGTTTGGCACGCCCGCAGTCCTGTGGGGCCCGCGCGGCGGCAATACGCATGCAGCCGACGAATACCTGGAAATTGATTCAATGGTTGCGGCCGCCAAGACGCAATTGCAGTTCGTTTGCCAGTGGTGCGGAGTTGCAGGCTAGTTGACACGGCATCAATTTGAGTTGCAAGAAACCTTGCAGAACTGTTAGAAAATATAGATGCAGTGGGAGGTCGTCTAACGGTAGGACTGCAGACTCTGGATCTGCGTATCGGGGTTCGAATCCCTGCCTCCCAGCCAATCCCCTGGTTTTGTATTTCTTCCTCATTTATAAAATCGTCGGGGGAAGTATCTTCCGGCGCCACGTCTCGACAGGTTGTCCGTCCGAAGAAGAAATTTCAGCACTGTCATGGACAGGCAGGTTGGATTATCATCTGACGCGATAGATATCAACTGCGTTTCGGCGGGGCAACGGTTCCCGTTCCGGCTGGAAGCCGACGCTCGCGTTGCTCTGATTTCGCCGGCCATCAGGAGGAAAGAGTTCATGATAACCAGACGCGATTTTTTTGCATGGGCTGCTGCCCTGGGCACAGAAGATATTGTGGCGCGCGCGGCGGGCCGAGGTCAGGAGATGGCGGGACCTCTTCCGCGGGGATGTGGCGAGACGATGGCCAATCCGCCCTGGAAGCACCTCTCGAGCATGCGTGGAGATCTGCCGGTGCCTCAAACCTCCGACCAGCAGACCGGATCGATGGTCGGCGAAATCGACGGCGACGGGCGGCCCGATTTTGTGTTTACGAATCGCATGCACGGAAATTCCGCCATCTGGATGCAAAACACCAGGAATGGGTGGCGGCAGCACGTGATTGACCCGGGACCGCTGAACATCGAAGCGGGCGGAACTTTGTTCGATGTTGATGGCGACGGCCACCTCGACGTGATCGCCGGGGGCGACAGCACCACCAATGAAGTCTGGTGGTGGCAGAATCCACATCCTGACTACAGCCGCGCCTGGAAGCGCCGCGTCATCAAGCAGTCCGGCAAGAACCAGCATCATGACATGCTGGTGGCGGACGTTCTCAAAGAAGGTCGTCCGCAGCTTGTCTTCTGGAACCAGGGGGCGCGAGCACTTTTTCTCGCTCGCATACCCCGGCAGCCGCGCGCCCTGACGACGCCGTGGGACTTGTACATCATTTACCAGGGGGACGCCCCTATGGAAGGAATGGCGATTGCGGATATCGATGGCGACGGTGTCGTGGAGGTGGTCGGTGGCGGACGCTGGTTCAAGCACGAGAATGGGCTCAAGTTCACGGCTCATATCATCGACGACGGGCAGAAATTCTCCAGGGCGGCGGCAGGCAAGCTCATAAAAGGAGCAAAGGGCGCCCAGGTAGCCTTTGATAGCGGCGACGGATGCGGGGAATTGAACTGGTATGAGCAACGCCCGGACGGTTCCTGGGCTGCCCACAATCTGCTGGGTAAAGATGTGGTCCACGGGCACACGCTTCGCATAGCGGATATCGACGGTGACGGCAATCTCGACATTTTTTGCGCTGAAATGGCGAAGTGGTGCGACTGGACACGGACAGTGGATTATCCCCGTGCCCACCTCTGGGTATTTTATGGTGATGGACGCGGCAACTTTGAGAGAGTGATTGTGGCCGAAGGCGGCCACGGCACGCATGAAGCCCAGTTGGCCGACTTCAACGGGGATGGAAAGCTCGACATCCTCGGTAAGCCATACATGGTCGGGGCCCCGGGTGTGGATATCTGGCTCAATCCGGGTCGCGGATGAATGGTCGAGGGTGGAGAAGGAAGGAGAATGAAAGGCACGCAAAGAGCTATGCGGCCGTGCGGTCGCAGGGAGATAATAGATTTCAGCGAGAAGTATCCTGCCGGTTCCGCGCTGCAACGCTGCGCCCAACGGGGCGGGTGGCCGCCTTCGATGCGACCCGGAAAAACCTTTACGAATGGAAGGCTTCAAATCTCTTCAGGGAGAATGCATTCGGGCGTGAATAAGAATCCTTATGTGGCAACACGCGGGGGCAGGAAGGTTTGGGCGGCTCTGGGGGTATTGTGCCTGGTGATTTTATTTGCCGCCAGAACAAGCGCAGAGAAGCCGCAGGATTTGCAGCCCCGTGGATACGTCAACGACTTTGCCGGCGTCATCAATCCTGAAACCGCGCAGGAATTGAAAGCTCTCTGCGCTGAAGTCGACCAGAAAGCGCAGGCCCAGATTGCCGTGGTGACGGTGAAGTCGCTCGAAGGCGAGCCGATTGATAACTTCTCCATCGATCTCGCGACGCGATGGGGCATCGGGCCCAAACAGAAAGACCGCGGCGTAATGATCCTTCTTGCGCCGAACGACCGCCAGTACCGCTTTGAGGTGGGTTACGGTCTGGAACCGATTCTGCCTGACGGTCTTGTGGGTGATTTCGGCCGCCAGGCCAGGCCGCTGCTGCGCGCAGGAAATTACAGTGCTGCCTTGTTGCTGATGACTCGGCGCGTTGCCGCAGTCATTGCCAAAGATCGTGGCGTCACGCTCAGCGCTCTTGCCGGTCAGCCGATGGCGGCGAGGCCTGGGGAGGAAAATTCAAGGCAGGTCGGTCCTAATCTGTTTCCCCTGCTAGTTTTCCTGTTCATGCTGTTTTTCCCGCTGGTCGGGTTTCTTGCGCGTCTTCTTGGAGGACGCGGCCGTTACGGGCGCGGACACAGTGTCTGGTGGTGGGGTGGGCCGTGGTTTTGGGGCGGAATGGGCGGCGGCTGGCGAGGCGGTTCGTGGGGCGGCGGCGGATTCGGTGGTGGCGGGGGATTTGGCGGGTTTGGCGGAGGTTCATTTGGCGGCGGCGGGGCAAGCGGAAGCTGGTGAGGCTGGAGCGGAAACCATGGAAAAATTGCTCGAGCGGCTAAAAGAAAAATTGCTGGCTGCAGCGGGCGCCAATTTGAAGGCCATCGTGCTTTTTGGCTCGGCAGCGCGGGGAGAATATCACAAGAAGCACTCTGACCTGAATGTGCTCTGCGTGCTGGAACGGGCCGGCGCAAACGAGGTTGAAGCGCTACATGAAGCGGCGGTGTGGTGGGAAAAAAAGAAGTTTCCGGCGCCGCAGATTTTTACGCTGGGTGAACTTCGCGCCACGGCGGATATTTTTGCCATCGAACTGCTCGACATGCAGGCGCATCACAAGATGGTTTATGGCGAGGACTTTTTCGGCGAGCTTACCGTGCCGAAACAACTCCACCGGCTGCAGGTTGAACGCGAGCTTCGAACCAACTGGGTGAAACTGCGGCAGGGAATCCTGCTGGCGCCGCAAAAAGACCCGGTGCTCATGCGTCTGATGGATGCGTCGATGTCCACTTTTATCACGCTTTTCCGGCACGCTTTGATCGTTCTGGAAGAGAACGCGCCGGCGGGAAGGCGCGAAGTTGTGGCTGATATTGCAAGGATGGCGGGAGCACGCCCTGACGCATTTCTGGCGGTCCTGGATGTGCGGGAAGGGAAACGCGCGGCCCGCGAAGTGAAGGCGCGCGCGATATTGCGGGAATATCTCGACCTGGTTGAGCGGGTGACGGACGAAGTGGACCGCAGGCTGGCGGGCGGGATGTAATCGGCCTTGACACGCGAACAGAATCTGTTTTTGGAGGAGCAAGATGAAAAAAGTCTGGGTGGTGCTGATTGTAATTGTGCTGGCCGTGGTGATTTTCGGCGGCATGTACGTCAGCGCGCGAAACACCATGGTGCTGAAAAATGAAGCGATCAAGTCAGACTGGGCCCAGGTTTCCGTGGTGCTCGAACGCCGCGCCGACCTGATTCCTAATCTGGTGGCAACGGTGAAAGGCGTTGCGGCGCAGGAAGTCACCGTGTTTACGGCCGTGGCCAACGCCCGCGCGAGCCTGATGAATGCCCAGACACCCAGGGACAAGATTGCTGCGAACCAGCAACTGGACGGCGCGCTGGTAAAGGTGCTGGCGTTGACGGAAAATTATCCCCAGCTCCGGTCCAATGAAAACTTTTTGCGGCTTCAGGATGAATTGGCAGGCACGGAAAACCGCATCGCGGTGGAGCGCCGCCGGTACGATAACGCCATCCAGGATTACAACGCCTACATCGGGCAGTTTCCCAACAATCTTTTTGTCGGTTGGGCCGGCTTCCAGCGGAACGATGCTTATTTCGCCGCCACCCCGGCCGCGCAGCAGCCACCCAAGGTGGAATTTCCGGCCGCGAAGCAATAGAGATGGCACTCGAGTGGCCGGTCAATCCGGCCCATCGAGCTTGCCCTGAGGCTCCGGCAAAATCTGGCCTGCCGCAGTGTAGATGTTGCGGGGGTTCTACAGCAACCAGCGGCCCGCCCACCGCAGTTGGCCGCGAAGCCCATCACCGGCGGCAGAGCGGCGCAGCGGCCAGAAGGTCCTTAATGCCGCGCAGGCGTTCCCTGAAGAATATCTTCAAACAGGTGCCCGCTATCCCGGTCCGTGACCAGAAAGCGCGAAATTCCCATGATATTGTCGTCATCGCCCGCGTGTCTTCCGTCGAGGCCGAAGGCTGCGGTATATCCATCCCGCGTCGCCTTTTGTATGAGCTCTTTGTCATAAATTCCAAATGGCCAGGCCAGCATGGTTACATTGATGTCCAGTTTCTTGTCCAGGACCGCTTTGGAGCGGCGGAACTGGGTGTCAACAAATTTGTTGAACTGGGCCGGCGTCAATCGCCTCTTTTCGATTTTGAAATTCGGGTGCCAGTAAGTGTGAGACTGAATGTCAAAGAGTCCGGTGGCCTTCAGCGCGCTTAATTGTTTCCACGTCATGGCGTAGTGAGCATTCGAAATGGCCGACGGATAGATGAAAAGGGTTACCGGTATCCGGTACTTTTTAACCAGAGGAAGCGCTTCGGTATAAACCGATTCATGACCGTCATCCATGGTGATGATCACCGAGCGGGGCGGCGGCGGGGAAGCCTTGCCCATCCTGTAAGCCACATACCGGGCGAGAGGGATGAAATGATAGCCATGCTCGGCCATGTACTGGAGTTGAAACTTGAAGACCGAAACCCTGATCGTCATGCTATCGGCGCGATAGGTGTTGAACCGATGATAGTCAAAAATGAGGACCTGGCGGAGAGAACCTCTGTCTGCGCCTCTGGCCTGAGTTTGAGGCCAGGCAATGATAACCAGACACGCAACCAGAAAAACCTTGTACCCGATAACGTTTCTCATTCCCAATCGAGGAAGAACCACACGATGTCTCTGCCAGAGGCAGAGACTAAGAATGCCTTGGAGGTATCGATTAGTCAACAGGTATTCTTGCGGTTCAATTCCCTGGGCTGACCTGCTTCTCGATCCGCGAGTGGATGGACTGTTCCAGATCACGCGCGATGGGAGGGCTTTGTATTAGAATGGTCGAAAGGAGAATTAACGATCCATGGACAACGATGTTTTGAGGATTGCGGACAAAGAGTTCCGCTCGCGGCTAATTGTAGGAACGGGCAAGTACAGAAGCTTTCAGGAAATGGCGCGCGCGCATGAAGCTTCCGGCGCAGAGATCGTAACGGTTGCCGTGCGGCGCGTGAACCTCACGGACAAGAGCAAGGAGTCGATGCTCGATTATATCAACCGGGAAAAATTCTTTATTCTGCCCAACACGGCCGGCTGCTATAACGCGGATGAAGCGGTGCGCACAGCGCGCCTGGCGCGTGAAGTGGGATTGTCAAACTGGATCAAGCTGGAAGTCATTGGCGACCAGAAGACTTTATTCCCCGATAATTTCGAACTGGTGAAAGCAACCGAGACGCTGGCGCGGGAAGGTTTTGTGGTGCTTCCCTATACAAACGACGATCTGGTGGCGGCAAGGCGCCTGATTGATGCCGGCGCAGCGGCCGTGATGCCGCTGGGCGCGCCGATCGGTTCGGGGATGGGTATCCAGAATGTTGCGAACCTCCGCATCCTGCGCGAGATGATTACTGAAGTCCCTCTCATTGTGGACGCCGGCGTGGGCACTGCGTCCGATGCCGCGCTGGCGATGGAACTGGGCGCAGACGCCATTCTGATGAACACCGGGATTGCAGGAGCGCAGGACGCCGTCCTGATGGCGGAGGCGATGAAACATGCCATCGCGGCAGGGCGCAAGGCTTACCTGGCGGGACGCATTCCGCGCAAGCTCTATGCCAGCGCCTCCAGCCCGCTGGAAGGCGTGGTGCGATAGACAGATGCGGGTTGCGCGTAACAGATCTTCCGGCAAAGGCCGGAGGTCCGCTTGTGACCCGCTGACCAGAGGCTGTGCGCGCCTGAAGCCTTACCGGCGTGGCTGACTTTTGCCGGGCGGGGTCTGGCGTGAAGCGGTGGACGTTGGGGATATGGTTTTGTCAGGCAGCATATAAATGATTTCGCCGGGCCTGGCCAGATGAAGCTGGTCGCGGGCCTGCTTTTCAACTGCCTCGGGATTGCTCTTTAACGCCTGGATTTTCTGCTCGATTTTTTTGTTTTCTTCTGAAGTGGTCTGGATCTGCTTCTGCAAACCCGTGAATTGTTTTTTCTCAGACCGGAGAGTCATGTAGCCGTTGCGGCCGAAAATCTCATGCATCAGCATGACAAAACTGAGCAATGCCATGACGAAGATGGCATTACGCCTGAGCGTTTTGTGGTCCCAGCCAAAAAAATTCATAACCCTGAAACAACAACCCAACTCAGTATGCCCGCATGGCCCCTACCACGCCGGCACTGGCGCAGATGCCAGAATACCACCGTTTACCCCGCAATATGCAATTAAACTACTGCCTCTAAGATATCTTTCACCAGGAAGATCTTTCCAGAGGATTTGGCCAATCCATCCAAGTGATGAGTCTGGCGATGGCTGAGCGTCTGTTGTATCTTGAAGGTGAGGCCTCTCAGGCGGCAACGCAGAACTCCAATTGCGGGAAGTAGCAAGGGTTTAAATGTTTCGATTGAGCATTTATCGCTCACCCGCAATTTTGCGCCGCCCACTCTGCATGTGAGGAGGTTTTGTGACCGATAAAGTCGTCATCATGGTTACGGCTTCCAGCCGGCGGGAATGCCGCAAAATCGCACGGCGGTTAATTGAAGAGAAGCTGGCGGCCTGCGTCAACATTTCACAGCCTGTCCAGTCGGTCTACTGGTGGGAAGGGAGAATCGAACAGAGCAGGGAGTTCCTGATGTTCATTAAGACCAGGCGTGACCTTTTCCCTGAGATCCGAGCTGAGATTGCGCTGGTCCACTCCTACCACACCCCGGAAATTATCTGCCTGCCTATCATCGACGGTTCCCCGAACTATCTGCAATGGGTC
>DASSJE010000047.1:0-2482 GCA_035691365.1 Terriglobia bacterium | reverse complement strand
GAACGACCAGCACATTTTCCGTGCCGAATGCCTCCCGCCAGGCGCGCACATGAGTCGCGTATCGGGACCACTCCAGAATGTCTGGGCGCTTGGCCAGGCATTCCTCAAAGCTGCCCACGAAATAGCCCCCCTCCCGCAACTTGCGATAGTGGGAGTGAACTCTCTGGACGGGATGACGGAGAGTACAGATGATCTTGCAGCCGGGGATATCGCGGCTGATCCGTGCACGCGCTTCGCTGCGCACAAAATAATTGGGACTGAACTCGCCGATCGGCCGGTCGAGAGGACAATTGCGAAAGTGCGCGGCGTACCACGGCAATCCTTTGCTGTACTGCCAGACAAAGAAGTCAGTTTCCTTCACGCCTTGGGGAAGGCCGACCTGGCCGGAGAGAGCTTCATGCAGCCAGGTGGTTGCTGTCCGCGGGGGGCCCACGCCGATAAAATCCGGCAATCTAAGCCGCCCCATCTTGTGGTCGGCCTGTTTCGTCGCCAGCACACTAGGCACGTTGCAGTCTCCCCCGCCACTTTGGCTCACCGGACATGGCGCTCCTCGAGTGCGCGCTCCATGCAACCGTAAACGTCGGCAATGGACTCGAGCCGGGAGGCCGGCGCCTGGTTGCTCAGATAAACCGCATCGGAATATGGGTCATCAGGATGATAGCCGTGCATGCCGGCCGGCATCCAACTGGCCCCGTTGAAATCGCTGCGTGCGAACATCAGGCCCGGATCCAGCAAAAAGATCAACTCGCCATAACGGCGGTCGGGGAAAAGGATCCCAAGGTGTTGCAGTTCCCTATCGTCGAGGATGCGGCCAGAGGAGCAGTTGGCCAGCACTTTCGTGATGGCCTGCCGCCCGCGCTCGGAAAACAACCAGAACCGCGCCATGGTGGAGTCGTAGACCGCCAGGTAATCCTGGGGCATTTTCAAACCCAGCGCCTCAATGTCTGCCAGCAGATCGTAGTGCCCGCGCACGGGAGCCATTCCGTGATCCGAAATGACGGTGAAAGAGGCTTCCGGGTCGACCCTGCGCGCCGCCTGGAAGAGCTCCCTCAAACGGAGCGCGTACCATTCCAATTTCCGTTCCAGCGGCCGCGGATTTCTCCACTCATCATGCAACAGGTGATCGAGTTCGCAGAGATATACGAACAAGAAACGCGCGTCGCTCTCTTCCACGTCTCTGCGCGCCCGCTGCAGAATCTCTGTATCGCTGTACTGGTGGTAGGTGTAGACGCGATGGGAAATACCTCGTGCCAGAAGCTGATCGAAAATGGATTTTGCCCCGGCAATGCCCTTGGGACCATAAATGTCGCGGCGCTCGATGAAGTTGAACCATGGCATTAAGCGGGGGCTCACGCAACACTCAAAGTTCGGACCCATGCCCAGTAGATGCCTTCCCATTTCCTTCAGCAGTTTGCGCGAAACGCGATGGTCCATAACAGCATCGGGCAAAAAGCGGAAGCGACGCAGCCAGCGAAACGGGGAATTCTGCGGATCATAATAGAAGAGATTCCAATGGCCCGTGACCGCAGGCGGGCAACCCGTCAGGATACTGGGGATCGCACCAGAACTGAATCCAAGAACCGTCCGCAGAGGCTGACGAACTGGCAATATGTCTGACAGAAACTCGCGCCCTTCGAGAAACTTCCATCCCAGCGCATCAATCAACACAAACAGATCCAGCCGACGCCGCGGCAGCGGCACCTGTTGCGTGCCCGATGTTGATGGTGCTACCTGCTGTTGCACAAATACGCTCCTGTCGGCTTTGGTTTAGCCGTTATCACTTATTCGCGCCCACACCCGCCCCGGCCGAACCCAGTTGTTCATACCTGCGGTTCGATGCGGTGCCGCGCCAGGCGAGTAAGCAGTCCCGGTCGCCATTGCTCCAGCTCGGCCCAATATTTCACCGTCGCCTCACCGATGGGAGTGCGATCTGGGTGAATCCGCTTCAACCCCGTAAAGCCGTGCCACAAGCCGCGGAAAAAGGCGGAGTAGGCGCCGGAGCGCACAGCAAAGTACAGCATCATTGCCAGCTTGGGGAGCAGATAGCGGACACCATCCAGGAAGTGGTAGTCCTTATATGCCATCCAGACGAAATCACGGGTGAAATAGAAATACTGCCGGGTAGACGTTCTGCCTTCCTTGGCCGCCCGATGCCCGCCTCGAATGTGCGGACAATAAAGAATACGAAAACCCCGATCCAACAACCGCACCGCCAGATCGTGGCCCTCGGGACCGTAAAACAACGGCTCATAGTAGAGCCCACAAGTGTCAAACACCTCCCGGCGAAAAGCGGAAGCTCCTTCGCAGAACCAGTGGGTTTCAAACTCGGTGTTACAAAATTCCTTCCAGTATCGCGGATGGCACCACTCTCGAAGCCGCAGGTCACCGGTATCGGGATCACAAACACGAAAGGCGAGGACGTGCGCGTTTGCGTTGGCGCGGAAAGTTGCCACAACTTTGGAGAGCTCGTCTCCTGACATCA
>DASSJE010000046.1:0-13424 GCA_035691365.1 Terriglobia bacterium | reverse complement strand
GGCAAGGTAGGCTTCTGCCTTCTTGGCGATGTGGCGCGGGTCCTTCAAATAATGCTGCTTTGTTACCGGATCGGTGGCATCGCCAATCAAAACCAGAGTGGGCACATCCGTGAAGGGATCAAGCATGGCCGTGGCAGGATCTGGAATCAGCAGCATGTCACTTTCGTGAATGGCAGCCCAGCCACGAATACTGGAGCCATCCATGCCGAAGCCTTCTTCAAAAGAGGATTCCTCCAGTTGGTGAATTGGAAACGAAATGTGGTGCCACAACCCTGGCAGGTCGGTAAATCGGACATCGACCACCTTAACGTTATTCGTCTTGGCATACTCAAGTACTTCCTTCGGTTTCATCGAACCTCCATAAACAAAAATTCTGCCTCTCTTCAAACCCCAGCAGGCAATCTTAAATTCGAATGAGAGCGAGTCAACATATCGTGCCTCAAGCCGTTAGTCAAGTCCTTGATTCAAAATGATTTTTTACCGTCATGATAAACAAAACTTCTAGGTTATGCCGGGTTTATGGTAAAACTCTATCGTGCCACCAACGCATTCATATTCAGGAAGTTAGGGAAGGAGGAAGGATGGGTCAAAGGGTGTTCTTGTGGACCATGTGCCTGACAATTGTAGCCGTGACGGCTTCCGGCCAGACTAGCACTGTAGTAGTCCGGCCGGTGGAGATTCATTCAGTCCTGGTGAATCCAGGAAAAGGCATTCAAACCTTCCAGCGCTTTAATGGCCAGCCGCTCAATCAGGGCTTCAAATGGTCAGAGGCTGGTCCCACATCGCAAATGCAAGGGACTTCGGCGCGCACCGATTTTCCCGGGAGCTCGATTGCATACTGCCGCTGGTTCTGGTCTGCAATCGAACCGGAACACGGCCAGTTCCAGTGGAACATCATCGACCTGGCACTCGAAGAAGCGCGGCAGCATCACCAGCGCCTGGCAATTCGAATTATGCCCTATGATGAAGGTCATCCACTGCCCGAGTGGTATCGCAATTCCGGCGCAGCCCGGGCGAACAAGCCCACCGACAAAGATGGAAACATCTGGCAGCCGGACTTCAGCGATCCGCTCTACCTGAAATACTGGGGAGAATTGGTTGCGGCCGCCGGGAAACGTTATGACGGCAATCCTTTTTTGGATACCGTCGACATTTCCACAATTGGCTACTGGGGTGAAGGCTGGAGCCCTTACATGCCGGCATTTCGCTACCAGAGGGCGCTGATCGATATCTGGTTAAAGGCCTTCACGCGGACTCCTTTGCTGATGAATTTTGATCAGCAGCGAGCGCTCTCCTATGCTACAAAACATGGAACGGGATGGCGGCTGGACTGTTGGGGTGACATGCGGACACATTCCGATGACCCCTATTTCCCTGCGGAAATGCTTGACATTTATCCCATGCAGATTGTCCGGGCCGGGATCCAGAATGCATGGGAGAGTAGCCCTGTTTCGCTTGAAAGCTGCTGGGTGCCGGGCTACTGGAAAAAGCAGGGGTGGGATCTGAATTACATCCTGGCACAGGCGCTGCGCTGGCACGTTACTTCTGTCAACATTAAATCATCCGCAATCCCTCCAGAATGGAAGAAGCAGTTCGATGATTTCCAGAAGAAGATGGGCTACCGGTTCATTCTTCGCCGGCTGGAATATCCGCGCGAGGCGGCGCACGGCTCGATGGCAATGGTGCGCATGTGGTGGCTCAACGCCGGGGTTGCTCCCATCTACCGCAAATACCTGCTGGTGCTGCAGCTTAAAAATGACTCTGACCACGCTACCATTCGGCTGCCGGTCGATATTCGCAAGTGGCTCCCGGGAGATGCCGTGTATGATGGGTCGGTCTACATCCCGGAAAGCCTGAAGCCGGGGAGATATCATCTACGCGTGGGCATGCTTGATCCACGCACGGGGCTGCCGGCTATCCGCCTCGCCATTGAGGGGCGCCAGCCTGACGGCTGGTATGACGTGGGAATGATTCAGATTCGCTGACTTGTATCTGCCGCCGGGAAGAGGATATTCCCATGGTCTGAATGGAACCGAGTATTACTGTGCTCCTTCCCAGAAACGCACCGATAAAGCCCGGGAGTCAATCATGCGTCTAATTTCCACCCTGCTCTTGAGCCTGCTCTTCTTTGCTTCCGTGGCCGGTGCGCAAGAGGTAACTGAACAAGTAAGGGCAATTGCCAGCAAGCCAATCCAGTCGCACGAGGACGTTATCAGTCAATTGCGCGAGTACCTGATGGCGCGTGCTCCGCAACTGCCCAAGCCCACGAATGCAGCGGCGTGGACCGCAAGGGCGGAGCAAATTAGGGAACACCTCTTGAACGATGTGATCTACCACGGATGGCCCAGAGCGTGGGTCGACGCCCCTCCGCGGTTCGAACAGACAGGCACGATTGAAACCGGCCACGGCTACCGGATCATCAAGTTTCGGTACGAAGTCGTCCCCGGCTTCTGGTCGGCAGCCCTTCTCTATCAACCTGATGAAATTCACGGGAAAGTTCCGGCCATTCTGAATGTGAACGGGCACGTCGGTCCCCAAGGCAAGGCGGTGGACTGGAAACAGAAGCGCTGCATAAACTACGCACTGCGAGGCATTCTGGCCCTCAATATTGAATACGTCAACATGGGAGAGCTTTTTCGCCCGGAGAACGACCACGGCTATCTTGGCCACCTGGACCTGGTGGGGACGAGTGGTGTGGGGCTGTTTTATCTGGTCATGCGAAAGGCGCTTGACTGGCTTTACCAGAACCCGCACGTTGATCGCAGCCGGATTGGAATGACAGGTTTGTCAGGTGGAGGATGGCAAAGCATTGTGCTGGGTTCGCTCGACAAGCGCGTCAAGGTGGATATTCCGGTTGCAGGCTATTGTGCTTTCGCCAACCAGTTGGCTCGCATCGCCGACATGGGCGACAACGAGCAGGATGCCCCTGATTTCTTTGACGGACAGGATTATGTTTTCCTGACGGCAATGCGGGCTCCCAGGCCCACCCTGCTGATCAACAATGCGGAAGATAGTTGCTGCTTTCGAGCGCCGCTGGTCAAGCCTTATATCTACGACCAGGTGAAACCTTACTTTGCGCTCTACGATGCGCAAGGAGATTTTCAGTTTCACCAGAACACCGATCCCGGCTATCACAACTACAAGCTGGATAACCGGCAACAATCTTATCGTTTCTTTGACAAGTATTTTCATCTTGCCCTTAGTGGCAAGGAAATCCCCGTCGACTCTCAGATCAGGACGTACCAGCAGCTTGTGGTGGGATTGCCAGCCGACAATCAGACCATCCTCGGTCTGGCCAGGAAACTTGCAGGCAGAATCAAAAGAGACCCAATCCCGCCGGCAAGCAGCCGGACGGAGTGGGCTGCGGCCGAGCGCGCAAAGCTAAAAAAGGTCGTCCGTTTCAAGCCTGTGGCCATGATCCATGTCTGGGCGGTGGCCAATACATTCACCCAGGGGCTGGCTTCCATATCGTACCGGTTCGAGCTGAGCAATGGCCTCAGTGCCACGGGTGCGTGGTTCAAGGAAACTGATACGCCAGAGGGCGCCCCGGTAGATATCATTCTGGACGATAAGGGCCGCATGGGCGCGGCAGGCGAGGTTTGGAATCGCACGGAGGAAGTGGCTTACCTGCTGAACAGGGGCGACCAGGTCATTCTTGTCAATCTTCTGTTTACCGGTGACGATTCGCCGAACCCGGGTTCTCCATCTTATGTGCCTTCGTTGTTTGCGAGTGCGGTTGCGACTGTGGGTGATCGCCCGTTGGGCCTGGAATCGGCACAGCTTGCGGCTGTCGCCCACTGGGCGGAGCAAACATTCAACGCGCACCCCGTCCACGTGGAGCTGACGGGCATCCGGACCCAGATGGCAGCGCTCATTTCTGCCGCCATCGAGCCGGGATTATTCTCAAGCATAACCGTCCATCAAGGGATGAAGAGCCTGGGCTATCTTTTGCAGCGTCCCGAGGGGTTTGACGACGCGCCCGATCTATTCTGTCCTGACCTCTATAAGGATTTTGACGTTGATAGCCTGATCGCTATGGCCGGCCCCACGAAAATTCTGCTGGATGATTCAGTTGAAGGCGGAAAATCTGATTAAGGTTTGGCCCTGACACCAAGACTTTCCTCAAAGTTCAGAACACTCAGAACCTTCTCGGATTCGGCTTTATGCATTAACATGGAAGAGTGGAGTTGCAACAGAGTTTCATTCGGTGCAGCAGGATCCAATGACAGCTTGTGCCTGCCTGAGAGTTGAATGGTCTGTGGCTTGAGATTGCTGCGCCTTTAAACATTTCAGCTCTACGCTCCAACACCTGCTGCGGCCGGTTTGGAAACCGGCGGAGGCCCTGCCTGCCGCACGCATGCGTCGTGAAAATCTGACCAGAATGCTTAAGTTTCTAAACGTATGAATGAATCGATTCGCAATATTGCCATCATCGCGCACGTCGACCACGGCAAGACTACTCTGGTGGACGGCATGCTGCGCCAAAGTGGAATTTTTAAGGCTAATCAGGAGGTTGTAGAGCGCGTGATGGATTCCAATGACCTGGAGCGCGAACGCGGCATCACGATACTGGCCAAGAACACCGCTGTCTTTTACGGCGATGTCAAGATCAACATAGTCGACACGCCGGGTCACAGCGATTTCGGCGGCGAGGTTGAGCGCGCCCTGAAGCTGGTAGACGGTGTTCTGCTGCTGGTTGACGCCAGCGAAGGCCCGCTGCCACAGACGCGCTACGTGCTTCGCAAGGCACTCGAGGCAAAGCTGCCTCCGATTGTCGTCATCAACAAGATTGACCGCTCCGACGCGCGCCCTCAGGAAGTGATCAATGAGATTTACGACCTCTTCATTGACCTGGACGCCGCCGAGCAACAGCTTGAATTTCCCATCCTCTTTGCGATCGCCAGGGATGGTATCGCCAGGACCTCTCTCGACGATCCGTCGGAAAACCTTCAGCCGCTTTTTGATGCAATCCTCAAGCACATTCCTCCTCCTGGTGGTGATCCATCCGACGTCCTGCAGTTGCTGGTGGTTAATCTGGATTACAGCGAATACCATGGCCGCCTGGCGATTGGGCGGATCTTTTCGGGCACTCTCAATCGCGGTGACGAGGTGGCCATCGTCAAGCTCGATGGAACCACTCAGAAAACACGAATCACTAAGCTATACAGCTTTGAAGGGCTCACGCGTATTGACGTGGAGCACGCGGGCACGGGCGAGATCGTGGCCATCGCCGGAGTAGAAGGCATTACGATCGGCGAGACCGTGACCAGCGCCGAAACGCCGCGCGTGCTGGTCCACGTGCCGGTGGACGAACCCACTATCTCCATGGTTTTTACCGTCAACACGTCTCCCTTCTCCGGCCGCGACGGCACTTACGTCACCTCACGCCACCTTCGCGAAAGGTTGGATAAAGAGCTGCTGACGAATGTTGCCTTGCGCGTAGAAGAGGGTGGAAATACCGACGCTTTCAAGGTCCTGGGACGCGGCGAACTGCACCTGTCCATCCTGATCGAGACGATGCGGCGCGAAGGATACGAGCTGGCGGTGGGGAAGCCGGAAATCGTCACCCGCCACATGAACGGCAAATTGCAGGAACCGATGGAGCTGCTCATCATCGATTGTCCTGCCGAATTCGTAGGAGTTCTGATGCAGAAAATCGGCAGCCGCAAGGGTGTCAACACCAAGATGGCCGGCCACGGTACGGCAGGCGGGCGGGTACGCCTGGAGTTCGTGATTCCGTCGCGCGGCCTGATCGGGCTCCGCGGCGAGCTTCTCCGGGACACGCGCGGAACAGCTGTGATGAACACCCTTTTTGAAGGCTACAGCGACTGGCAGGGAGAAATTCCGAGCCGCCTCACGGGATCCCTGATCGCTGACCGCCCCGGACGCACAACGGCGTATGCGCTGTTCAATCTGCAGGAGCGTGGAGAACTTTTTGTGGAACCAGGCGTGAATGTTTACGAAGGCATGGTGATTGGTGAAAATGCACGTTGGGACGACATGGATGTGAACGCCGTCAAAGAGAAAAAGCTGACCAACATGCGCTCCTCAACAGCCGACGAAGCTATTCGTCTGGTCCCGGCCAAACCGATTTCATTGGAAGAGGCGCTGGAATTTATTGCCGAAGATGAATACGTGGAGGTCACGCCGCACACTATTCGCGTGCGCAAGAAGATACTGGAAGCCAACAAGCGGCCTCGGCGCCATCGCCCGGAGGCATGAACGATCACGCCAGTCGTTCCCTCGCTGGCTGCCGGCCTGCCGCGGATGGTAAGATTCTACCGTAACGCGCGGCGCACAGCTTGTGCTGTGTTCATCCGCCCACCGGGCCCATAGCTCAGTCGGTTAGAGCGGCGGACTCATAATCCGTTGGTCGCAGGTTCGAGTCCTGCTGGGCCCACCAACAACCATGAATTCAAAGCATTGCAGATCTTAAGGAATCTCATTTTGCTGAGGTGCAAATGGGTTGCGGATCAGTATTGACTTGAAGATCCATGCTGGCCGCCGTGCGCCCGGATAGCGACTGTCGCTTCTCATTTTGCTCAATTGCGACCGCTCTCAAGTGACACGGGACCTCGTTGCTGCGCGTCCTGGATATCCTCGTTAAGGCTCGCATTCGTTCACGCTCGCTTGGCTGGGCCTGTGCAAAGTACGAGTTCGGAGCCTGTATTCCGGTTTATACTGCCAGGGAGTGGAATAGAAAGTTTGGGTGAAAATTCCATGTTGCTGACGGGCTGGGTGGGGTCACGAAGAAAGTTTTTGGGGTCCTGTGCCGCCCTCCCTTTTATTCAGTCGCCGTTCCGCCTCCCCACATCGACCAAGGCAGCCTCGCATCCATCACCGCCCGCGCCGGACTTTGTCACCCATCGTCTTCATCCGCAGTATCGCTCGCCCGGACCTGTTTCCGGCATTTTGAAGAAGGTTGATCCCGAGCAGGACGATTATCCTGTGGAAAGACTTGCCGCCCGCATTCAAGCATCAATTCGAAAGTGGATCGAAGGGTTGCAGAACTCCGTGCCAGCAGGACTCGATGCAATCCGGCAAGATCTCGAGGCTGATTTGCTGGGTTCGAGCCTTCATCCAGTTGAAGACCGTGTGCTTCGCAAGGACGCCTTGCTGGAGATCAGGCGCCGCCGGTTTCCCACTTCCCGGAAACTTGGGCGTATCGCCATGCTTGAATCCCTTAGGGATTCGCTGACGCCTTTTTCGGCGTTGCTGAAGGTCCATCTCGGGCTTGCAGACGTTCAGATTATCAACCACGATCCTCCAGCTCTTCAGACGGTTATCCGTTACGAGTTTCTGGGAGAAACGTCGGGCTGTTACCGCGAGCAGCGCTCAGGAATATGGAGCATTTCCTGGAAGCAGGCTCCGCAAGGTCTGCGCATTACAGGTTGGGGTGCAGAGGCGGAGACACAGGTTCGGGCCTTTGCACCGGTGTTCCAGGAAATTACCTCTCAGATTCTGGCGGACACACCGTCATATTTCTCGCAACTGTTGCCGGGGGCAGACTATTGGAGAACCGTTCTGGACGAAGCGTGTGGAATGGATGTCTACGGCAACAACGGCATCGCCGCGGGTGACATTGACAACGACGGTTTCGATGACATCTACGTCTGTCAGCCTTCTGGGTTGCCCAACCGGCTCTACCGAAACCGTGGCGACGGCCGGTTTGCTGACGTCACGGACTCTGCGGGCGTCGGAATCCTTGACGCCACTCCCTGCGCGCTCTTTGCCGATGTCCTGAACCGCGGCCGCCAGGATCTGCTGGTCGTTACCGTCACCGAACCGCTGCTGTTTCTGAACCAGGGAGATGGCACGTTTAAATTCAGGCCCAACGCTTTTAGCTTTCAACAACCGCCGGAGGGGACATTTACGGGCGCATCCTTTGGCGATTACGATCGCGATGGAAAACTGGACCTCTATCTGTGCCTGTACAGTTACTACGAAGGCCTCGGTGAGTATCGCTATCCCGCCCCCTATTACGACGCTCAAAACGGTCCCGCCAATTTTCTGTTTCACAACGAAGGGGATGGAACCTTCCGAGACGTCACGGCAGCAAGTGGCATGGACCAGGGCAACAACCACTTCAGCTTCGATTGCCATTGGTGTGACTATGACGGCGACGGATGGCAGGACCTCTATGTGGTGAACGATTTTGGCCGCAACAACCTTTACCACAACAACGGTGACGGAACTTTCACCGACGTGGCTGCGAAGGCCGGCGTTTTGGATATCGGGCCCGGGATGAGCGCCTGCTGGTTTGATTATGATAATGACGGCAAGCCTGACCTCTACGTTTCAAATATGTGGGAGGACGCTGGACGTCGGATCAGCAGCCAGCCGGATTTCATGTCGTCCCTCGCCCCGGAAACCCGGACTCTTTATCAGCGCTTTGCAACCGGAAACTCTCTTTACCACAACATCGGAAATGGGTGTTTCGAAGACCACAGCAAGAAGGCTGGCGTGGGAATATCCGGATGGTCATGGTCTTGTCAGGATTGGGATTTTGACCACGACGGATATTCCGATCTGTATATCGCCAACGGGTTTATTTCGGGACCCGATCCGCAAAATCTGGAAAGCTTTTTCTGGCGCCAGGTGATTGCTCGTTCGCCTGCGGAGGCCGGGCACTCTCCGGGATACGAACTGGGCTGGGACGCCATTAATGAATTGATCCGCTCCGACGGTACATGGGCAGGCTACCAGAGGAACACGTTCTACGCGAATAACCGCGACGGCACTTTCACGGAAGTAGCGGGAGCGCTCGGACTTGATTTTATTGACGACAGCCGCGCTTTTGCCCTGGCGGACCTCGATCGCGACGGACGGTTGGAGATTTTTCTGAAGAACCGCACAGGCCCGCAGCTCCGCATCCTGAGGAACGTCGCAAAACAAATTGGAAACTCGATCTCGTTCCGCCTGCGCGGGACTCGGAGTAATCGCGACGCCATCGGAACATGGATTGCCGTGGAAGCCGGCGGCGGGCGGCAGATGAAGCTTCTGCAGGCAGGGTCGGGCTTTTGTTCCCAGCACAGCAAAGAGATATTTTTTGGTTTGGGCGATCACTCCGGTCCCATAAAGGCTACGGTTCGCTGGCCCAGTGGCCTGGTTTCCACCTACGACGGCCTGCCTTCGAAACATCGAGTGGAGATTGCGGAAGGCTCAAATGGCTTTCACGCGGAACCTTTTGCAAAACGAGTTTCACAGCCTGTGGTCCGCGATGTGCCGTCACGAACGGTTCCGTTTCCTGCGGCCGTTGGCACATGGCTGATTGCGCCGCTTGACGCCCCGGATTTTTCCTTGCCTGACCTGACGGCGAACATCCACAGCTTCTCTGGGCTTGCGGGGAAACCCGTACTGCTGATTTTCTGGGCGACCTGGGGTGAAGCTTCCATCAGGTTTCTCACCCAGGTCGAAAAGGAACAGGGCCTCACACAGCGTGCAGGTTTGCAGGTGCTCGCCGTCAGCCTGGACCCTCCGGGCGATCAGCACAAAGTTCGCGCGCTGGCCCGCGGCCAGCAGTATTCGTTTCCCGTCCTGCTGGGTTCGGAACAAACGGCAGCTATCTATAACCTGCTGTTCCGCTATCTGTTTGACCGCCACAAAGATCTTCCGGTTCCCACGTCCTTTCTGATCGATAGAGAGAGCAGCGTCGCCAAAGTGTATCAGGGGCCTGCAGCAGTTTCCAAGATCGCAAAGGACGCCTCGCGCATCCCGCGAACCGCCAAGGAACGCCTGCAGCGCGCGCTTCCGTTCCCGGGCCCTACCCACGCACCGTACTTGCGCAATTACTTCACCTACGGTCTGGTTTTTGCACAGCACGGATACGGCGAGGCGGCAGAGACAGCATTCAAACGGGCCATCCGTCAGGATCCGAATGCGGCCGACGCTTTTTACAATCTTGGCACCCTTTATATGCAAAAAAAACAATGGGGACTCGCCGGGGATGCGCTGCAAAAAGCGGTTCAGCTAAAACCTGATGACCCGATGGGACTTAACGACCTGGGCATTGTCGCGGCGCAAACGGGCAAGCCGCGGCTCGCCGAAAGCTATTTCAAACAGGTTCTCAGCAAAGACCCGTCAAACAACCTGGCCCTCAGCAATCTCGCCGATCTTTACCGAAATGAGCACCGGCTTCGGGATGCGCAGCAACTCCTCTTTGCAGCTTTGAAACGGCGGCCGGATGACCCCCAATTGAATTACAAGCTGGGAATGATTTTCGCTGGGCAGGGCAGCAACAGACAAGCGCAAACGTATCTTGAACAGGCCGTTCGCCTGCAACCGAACAACCCCGAGGCCCTTGACAACCTGGGAGTTGTTTATGCCATGACTGGGCAGTTTACCCTGGCATCTGAGGCTTTTTCACTGTGCATCAAAGAGGCCCCCAGCTTTGACCAGCCCTATCTGAACCTCGCGCGAGTCGATGTCAAACTGGGCAAACATGCAGAAGCGGCAAGAGTTTTGAAAGCGCTGCTGGAGCAGATACCCGGCCATCCGCTGGCGCAAAAGTATTTAGAGCAACTTCAGCGATAAGGTTTGATGAAGACCGTACCGCTTGTGCGTGCGTGCTCCTTCTGAGAAAATTGCCTCAGGAACTCGTCATGTTGGGTATTTCTGAAATGGACCATGCAGAACGCGCACGGCAAAACGCTGTGTGTGGATTCCGCCGCTGCCGGGCCAGATTCCTGAACACTGGGCTGATGGTTGGGTTTCTGCTCTCAACCGGGCTCGCGGCCAAACCTCAAAGTGGCACCATTTTCGGCACGGTGAAGACCGAAGATGGAGCTGCTATCGCGCATGCCAAAGTAATTGCCAGATCCTCAATCGGTCGGGTTGTGGCCTCCGCCGTGACAGACGATCAGGGGCGCTTCCATTTGCCATCCGTGCAGCCAGGGGCTTATGAAGTGGACGTTGAGTTCCCAGGAAAATTGAAAACCAACACGGGAAAAATTACAGTCAAGAAAGGTGGGCGAGCCGAATTGAACTTCGTCGGCCGAACCGCCAGCGGAGGAGCGGCAGGTAACACAGACGGGCTCGGCCCTGTCAGTTTTTACAACAATTCCGATTTCAAGCAGGGCGGACTGAAGGATCCATCGGGAGGAGGGGGATACAGCAACGGGGCGTCCGCGCAGGCCGTCAAAATTCTTAACCAGTACGTTTCTTCGGAGGAAACATCAGTCGCCGAAAGTGGCATCGAAGGAAACGAAAGGTCAGGCGGCCCTGCCGGTTCTGATGAAGAGGCACTGGAACGTGCGGGACGCATGATGTTAGCGAAGAAGAACTACACACAGTCCGTAAAGGTATTCGAGAAGGCAACGGATCTTTATCCACGATCGGAAAGTCTGCGGATGGGGCTAGGCCTTTCGCTATATGGAGCAGGGAAATACCCGGAATCCGCTGGCGCTTTGAGGGAAGCCGCCCGGCTTGCGCCCGACGATTCCGCGCCGATCGTCATGCTTGCTGAAACGCTGCAATTCGTGCAGGATCCGGCTGCGGAAAGGCTGCTGGAACAGTTTTCTAAACGTCATCCAGAAAACGCCAGGGGCCATTACGCTTACGGCCTTGCTTTGTGGCGAGATTTCCGCGTGCAGCGCATCGCGGAAAAGCTCACGGGCGCTCAAAGCGAATTCGAAACTGCGGTGGCGCAAGATCCCAACGACGCAGATGCGCATTTGCAATTGGGTATGATTTATGATGAGCAAAATGCCGCAGGGCGTGCGGTCGGGGAGTATCTGGGCGCCATCCGTGTGAATCCCAGACTAGCTTCCGCCCATTACCACCTCGCGCACGATTACGAGCGTCTGGGAGAGAAAGATAAGGCCGTTGCCGAATTTGATAAGTGCGAAAAATTGGGCGGGCACATTTCTCCCTGACAAAACAGGTCGGTTGGGAAGTCTGATTTTCGCACTTGAATTGCGAGCGGGCTGCCGGCGGCTATATGGAGTCATCATACTCAGCCCCATTCAGGAAATCGACTGAGTCCACATTGTTGTCGAGGTTATCGAGAACATAGTTATCGTGGGCAGGATTCAACGCTGAAGACCGCTTCCCTCGCGGCGGAGAAAGTTTCCTGTTGTCCGCTGCCTTTAAACCCATCTGGGCGAACAACCCGTTCATGTCGATGGGTGTGTCAGATTCGGTATTGCGGGGGAGGACTGGTGATATGACCATGGCTTCACTGTGACCTTCAAACCAGGCCAGAAACGACGCATGCTTCGCTTCTGAAAGCCGCTGCTGGTCAACCCAGCAGAGGAAAGCTCCCATATCCGCGTCGATCAAGGACCCCATCGGATCGGGTTCAGGGTTGGCGTCTTTTCCGGAAAGAAGTTCGTTCATCGGCCGCTGACGCTGGCGTGGAGCATAACGCGCGACAACGGTAAGTGGTTGAGCTCGACGCAACACTTCACGAGCCGTCCATTGAACAAAGGTCGTGCTGAAAATCTGGGTGCCCTGACCTTGTGTGAAAATATTGGTTTCAAGGTGGCCCAGAATTTCGTCCTCGGGCCTCGCGCTCAGGCCCACCTGCTCCGGTCTGAGGTTGAAGAGCATACTGGTCAATGCTTCGGGACCGCCGATGCCTCCATGGATAGCTTTGGTGATCCTCTGCAGAATCGCCTTTCGAACTGGTTCCAGCGCCACGTAGGAAATCGAGATGAGATTGTTGTTCGGAGGCGTCTCCGCCTGACCGCCATCGATATACCAATGGCCAAACTGGAGTGGGTGGGCTGCCGCGCGCCCTGCAGCGAACCCCAGTAGAATGCGAAGCCCGTTGGAAGGATTCACTCTCGTGAAATGCGTTCCATAGGGCCGGAGCTTGCGGAACAGGGGATAATGACTCTCTTTCACTCCTTTCCCGACAACGACAATTCCCAGCCGTGGCGCTGCAAGCTGCTCAGGCGGCAGTGAGGCATTGACTTTCTCCATAAAAACTTCTGCGGCGGCGCGGAATCTGTCAATCTGGTGGGTAGCCCAGAGGTAAGCGGAGAGTTGCTCGGAGAAACTTCCAGGCGAATTGACCCAGTCAAATCGCTCCAGTTGGGGCGAAAATCTCAATTGTTCAAAATTGGACAGCAGACTGCTCATTTCAGGTTCGGAAAGCGAAGAGAGATACGAAAGCTGGTGGTCAATTTCACGGCGTTCGGCTGGAAATTTCCAGTCGTACTGTTCGAGCTGCTGGAGGATGAGTGGAGCAAAGGCCAGCGGAAGTTTTCGAATCAGTTCAATGTGGCTCGTCGCTACCAGCCTGGCCTGCGGCGGGTAGTTCTTGAACTGGCTGGCTTTGATCTCAGAAGGTAGCATGGCGCTTACGTAACCTCCGCCAGAGGTTTGCCTGCTGCCACCGTGGGCGAAAAGCCAAAAATCGCGCCGAGCGTCGGCACAAGGTCCACCGGTTCTATGGCCCGCTCCACTACGGTATTTTGGCG
>DASSJE010000045.1:0-16739 GCA_035691365.1 Terriglobia bacterium | reverse complement strand
TTTGGCTGCCGCGAAAAAGCTGGGATGCTTGCCCGGCACTGGAATCAGCAGAAGCAGCACAAGGTGTGATGAGGCGAGGGCGCCCGTTCTTGAGCGGGCGCCTTCGCGGTTGAATGAGGCGGGGCGGCTTTACTGGGTTTTAACGGTCGAATGGGCATCGAGGACTTTGGCCAGTTCGCCGTAAGAGCGGGTGCCGATCAACTGTTCAGCAACCTTTCCGTCCTTGATTAGGATCAGCGTGGGAATGGACCGGATGGCAAACTTGCCGGCAAGCTCCGGTGCTTCGTCCACATTCACCTTGGCAAAGTTGAACTGGCCTGAATAGTTCTCAGCCAGCTTTTCAAAGGCGGGTTCCATTGCACGGCACGGCGCGCACCATTCAGCCCAGAAGTCCACAAAGGTAGGCTTGGAATCCTTTTCAAGAGCTTGCCATTGCTCGTTATTGACATGCTTGATGTTTCCCATTTGTTCTCGTCTCCTCAAAAAGACCTGCTTCTACAACAGATGTCGGAGGAGGCGAAAAGGTTCGGCATAAATTCGAAAGGAGAGGGCCTTTAAATGTGAGCTAAGTCACACTGGCTGCTTAATTTAGGGGGCTGTGGCGGCGCAAGCTGAAGGAGGGACAATGGCAGGAAAATGGCTGTTTAAATCTGACCCAGAACACTATTCTTTTCAGGACCTTGCCAGAGACAAAAAGACTGTGTGGGACGGAATTTCCAATAATCTTGCCCTGAAGCATTTGCGCAATGTTCGCCGGGGCGATGAAGTGATAATCTATCACTCGGGCGGAGAGCGGGCTGTGGTGGGCTTGGCGGAAGTGCTGAGCGATCCTTATCCCGATCCGAAGGGTCAAGACGCCCGGCTGGTGGTGGTGGATATCGCCGCTCGCGGGACCGTGCCGCGGCCGGTTAGCCTGGACGAGATAAAAAAACGGACCGAGCTGAAGGATTTTGACCTGGTCCGCCTGCCACGACTTTCAGTAATGCCGGTTTCTGAAAAACACTGGAAATCAATATTCTCCCTGGCCCAGGGATTGACCGGTTCCAGGGTCCCACCTGGCCGCCCCTGAGCGCTGCACAATGGCAAATTCTCCAACTGCCGAACACAAGCTTGAGAAGCTCCAGGAGCAGGTGATCCAGTGCCGGCGCTGCCCGCGACTTGTAGAGTATCGCGAGAAAGTGGCGCGGGAAAAGCGGCGGATGTTTCGCGACTGGGATTATTGGGGAAAGCCCGTGCCGAGTTTCGGCGATCCGAAGGCGGAACTGCTGATTGTGGGGCTTGCGCCCGCTGCTCACGGGGCCAACCGCACCGGGCGGATGTTCACGGGCGACCGCTCGGGAGACTTTCTCTTTCGTGCGCTTTATGAGGCGAGATTCGCCAGCCAGCCTGATTCGCGCCATCGGGACGACGGGCTGCAACTCCGACGCTGCTACATCACGGCAGCCCTTCGGTGCGCGCCGCCTGCGAATAAGCCCCTGCCGCAGGAACTGAAGAATTGCCAGCCGTACCTGGAAAATGAGCTTGAATTTCTGTGCCGGGTACGCGCTGTGCTGGCGCTGGGCCGGATCGGGTTTGACCGTTACCTTGCGGTCGTTGGGGAACACGTCGAATTGCCGCCGCGCTCAAAGATTCCCTTTGCGCACGGAGCCGGCTACGAGCTGCCGGGCGGTTTGCCACGCCTGTTCGCATCCTACCATCCCAGCCAGCAGAACACCCAGACCGGAAAACTGACGCTTGCGATGATGTACCGTGTGTTGGCGGGGATTGACAAATACCTTCAGTCATCCCGTTGATCCTGGCTTAATCCATCAGCATGCCGCCGTTCACTTCAATCGTTTCCCCTACGATGTAGCTGGCGGCGGGCGATGCCAGAAAGACAACGACGCTGGCAATTTCCTCGGCCGTTCCTGCGCGGCCCAACGGAATGCTGGCAACGAACTTCTGGAAAATTTCCGGCGGGCTATAGCGCTCGTGGTAAGGCGTAGCGATCACGCCCGGCGCCACTCCATTCACCCGCACTCCGAACGGCGCAAGTTCCTTAGCCAGGCTTTTGGTGTAGGTGATCAAGCCACCCTTGGCCGTCGCGTAGGCGCCTGAGCCGGGACCGCCGCCGCTGCGCCCTGCGATGGAGGTCATGTTGATAATGGTCCCGCTCTTGCGCTCGGCCATTTCTTCCCAAACCTGCTTGACACAAAGGAAGACGCTCTTCAGGTTCAGGTCCATTATCTGCTCCCAGTAGTCCTCCGTCATGTCGGAGAGCATGTGCCGGCCCAGAAGATCGCCGGCATTGTTCACCAGGATGTCAATGCGTCCCCAGCGATTGCGCACGCTTTCCACCATTGCCTCCACCTCGTCGGGGGAAGTGACATCGGCGCGAATCGCGTGGGATTCGCCGCCTTCTTTGCTGATTTCGGCCACCGCCTGGTCGGCGCCGTCTTTGTTCTTAAAGTAATTCACCCCAACGCGCGCGCCTTCGCGAGACATGGCAAGAGCGGTTGCGTAGCCGATTCCGCTTGAGGCTCCGGTGATGAGTGCGACCTGGTTTTTGAGGACCATCATTACCTCCAGATTGGGCTGTTGGTGCTTCTCCTGTATGATGAAAGAGAGTCGGGCAAAGGAACATTTCAGGAAAGCACAAAAGAAAGTGGTTGGCAACCTTTCCAGTTTTTTGGTAATCCTTATTAGTTAAACCTTTGGTCGCTGGTCTGCCTGTGAGGGGGGAGTTCCAACCGATTTCAGAGGCACACCGCTCAGGAAATGAGGATGCATTCGTATGATTGAGGTTGAGAATCTGACGAAACGATACGGTCCGACGCTGGCGGTTTCTGATGTCAGCTTCCAGGTGCAGAAAGGAGAAATCCTCGGCTTTCTGGGGCCGAACGGCGCCGGAAAAACCACCACCATGCGGATCATTACGGGTTTCCTTTCGGCCAGCGCCGGCCGCGTTCGGGTGGCGGGCATTGACGTAGCCGCGTCACCACTCGATGCCAAGAGGCACATCGGTTACCTGCCGGAAAACCCGCCTGTCTATACCGACATGACGGTGAATGAGTACCTGGCATTCGTGGGCCGCATCAAGGGCGTTGCTCGCGGCGACCTCAAGAAACGCATTGGGGAAGTTTCAGAAAAGTGTTCGGTCGCCGATGTGCAGGACCGCCAGATCGGCAGGCTATCCAAAGGATACCGGCAGCGTGTGGGGCTGGCCCAGGCGCTGATCCATAATCCTGACATCCTGATTCTTGACGAGCCCACAGCGGGCCTTGACCCCAAGCAGATTATTGAGACGCGCCAACTGATCAAAAACCTGGCCGGGCAGCATACCGTGATTCTCAGCACGCACATTCTTCCCGAGGTCTCAAAGACCTGCCAAAGGGTAGTGGTGATCAGCAAGGGAACGGTGGTGGCCATGGGCGCTCCGGACGAACTGACCGCCCGCCTGCAGGGATACGGATCGGTGATGGTGACGGTGGAAGGGCCGGCGCCGGATATCATGAGCAAGCTGCAGACGGTGGCCGGCGTAAACCTCGTTGAGCCTATGGATGCTTCCGGCTCCCGGGTTACGCTGGAAGTACATACGGAAAAGAACCAGGAGGTGCGGTCAGAACTGGCCCGCGCCATCGTGGAGTCCGGATGGAAACTGTTTGAGCTGAAAACCAGCGGAATGAGCCTGGAAGACATCTTCCTGAAACTGACGACGCGCGACGTGAGCGAAGATGCGGGAGCGGCACAGGGCCGGCCTGCCGGGGCGCAGGAGCAGGAGAAACCTGGAGAAGCAGAAATTATCAACTGATGCTCCGGCCTTCGCAGACTGAAGGCGCGGCGCGTCTGGATGTGAGCCAACCACCCTGAGGGGGAAATTGAAATGCGCAATATTCTGGCAGTGGCGGGAAAAGAACTTCGTTCCTATTTCCACTCGCCGATCGCTTATCTGGTGATGGCCGTTTACGCTGTTCTGTGCGGGTTCTTCTTTTACAGCTTTGCGGCCACATACGTAGTGCAGACTTTCCGGATGCAGGCGATGGGCGGGATGGGCATGCCCAACATGACGATTAACGACTATGTTATCCGTCCGCTGTTCGAGGGCGTTCTGACAATCGTTCTGCTCCTGGTGATTCCGCTGATAACCATGAGGCTTTACGCTGAGGAAAAGCGTTCCGGGACCATCGAGCTTCTGCTGACGTCTCCGGTCACTGACTTCCAGATCATTGCCGGGAAATTTCTGGGCGCGCTGATGCTGTTCGGCACCATGATCGTGATCACATTTATCTACGTGAGCACGCTGTTCGTTTACGGCAATCCTTCTGCCAAGCCCCTCATCGCGCAAGCCGTGGGGCTTTTCCTTTTTGGCGCCTCGCTGCTGGCATTGGGGATGTGGATTTCGACGTTTACGAAGAACCAGATTATCGCCGCGGTGGTTTCGTTTGCGGCGTTTCTGCTGATTTACGTTTTGAACTGGGTGACGTCCTATTCGAGTGGCGCCGTCGGCCAGGTGCTTTCCTATCTGGCGCTCACCACGCACTTTGAGGGATTCGCCAAGGGCGTGGTGGACTTGAAGGACCTGGTCTACTACGTGTCGGTGATCACGTTGGGCATTTTTCTAACGGCGCGGTCCGTTGAAGCTTTGAAGGGGAGGGTCTGACGATGGCGGAAAAAGAACGACCTAAAGGAGGAGGCGGCCAGCGGATATTACAGGGCGCGAACTTGGCTCTGTATACCCTGATCGGCATCGCCATCATCGTCCTGATTAACTGGTTTGTAAACCATCACGACAAAAGCTGGGACCTTACTCCCAACCAGGAATACAGCCTTTCGCCCCAAAGCAGGAAGATCCTCAAGGGCCTGAAGCAGAACGTCACTTTCTATGCGTTTGACCGCAAGGACGCGTTCAGCCGGCGGCGTGATCTGCTGGGAGAATACGCGAGCGCCTCGGACCACGTTACCGTGCGGTACGTTGACCCTGATCGCGAGCCTGGCCTGGCCAAGCAGTACGGCATCCAGAGCTACGGCACCATCGAAGTGGTCTCAGGGACCCGCCACTTTCAGGCGCAGAGCACTAATGAAGAGGGAGTTACCAACGCGCTGATCCGCGTCCTGATGGGAGAAAAGACCATCTATTTTATGGATGGTCATGGCGAGCGCAGCATCGACGACACTGCCCGGGACGGTTTTCAGGATTTCAAGAAGGAACTGAACAACGAGAGTTACGAAGTCAAGACGCTGATGCTGCTCCAGAAAAACGAAATTCCGGCGAATTGCGAAGTTCTGGTGATTGCCGGCCCCAGGCACGATTATCTGCCCGCGGAAATTGACACCATCAGCAAATACGCCGAAGGCGGCGGGCGCGTACTATTCATGCTGGATGCCGGCGTCAAGCTGCCCAACCTCACCAAAATGCTGGCCGGGTGGGGCGTGAATGTGCGGAACGATCTGGTGCTGGACTTGAACCCTGTCGCCCGTTTGTTCGGGACCACTCCCGACATGCCGCTCATCATTAAGTATGGAACCAACCCTATCGTCGAGCCCATGCAGAGGACGGCGACCCTCTTTCCGCTTTCCCGGTCGATTGAAATCAGTAAGGACTCGAAAGGCGGCGCATCGCCTGAGATGCTGTGCCAGACGTCAGGGGACAGTTTTGCGGTGGAGAATTTCAACCCCAGCATGCGAAAGGTTTCTTATCAGCCCGGGAAAGATATCAAGGGACCTCTGACGGTCGCCGCCGCGGACACCATCAGTGGCAGTGACGGCAAAAAGGGTGAAGGCCGTCTGGTGGTGACCGGAACGTCTCTGCTGGGCGCCAATGCGTATCTGGGGTTCCAGGGAAATAAAGACCTGGTGATGAACATGATCAACTGGCTTTCGGCAGAGGAAAGCCTGATTTCCATCCGGCCCAAAACCAACGAGCATCAGAGCCTGAACATGAACCAGCGGCAAATGGGACGGCTGCTTTACCTGGGCGTGTTTGGACTTCCACTGGTGATTATTCTGGTGGGCGCGGGAGTCTGGTGGCGGCGCCGGCGATGAACAGGAAATACCTCCAAACCTTGATTGCACTGGCAGTCCTGGCGGGACTCTGGGGCATCTTCACATTCTACGGACGCAAAAAGCCATCCACTTCTTCCGGGAGCAAGAGTGCCGCTTCGCAAAAGATCCTCCCAGTGAAGAAGGGGCAGATTATTGCTTTCACCGTAACTCCGGCCGCCGGCAAAGCCGTCACCTGCGCGCTGAACGGCAAGAATTGGGAGATCACCGAACCCGAGAAGTTGACAGCCGATTCCTCCGCGATTGACAGCTTCCTCAGCAGCCTGACTGGTGCCACGCCGTCCGAGACGGTCAGCGAGCAGGGCGGCGATCTGAAAGAATTCGGGCTGGCCCCGCCCGTGAGCACCATCCACGTTAAGACCGACGCCAAGCCTGCGGAATTTTCTTTGCGCCTTGGAAGTTCAACGCCGACGAACAATGGGATGTATGCCCAGGTGGACGGCCAGCCGCGCGTTTTCACCCTGGCCAGCTATCTGAAAGACTCGCTGGAAAAGAGCCTGTTCGATTTTCGCGACAAGAAAGTGGTGACTCTGGCGGGGGACAGCATCCGGGGCGTTGACGTTACTTCAAAGAAGGGCAGTTTTCAGCTTGTGAAAAATGCCGACGGCATCTGGGACCTGAAGTTGCCGCCTTCAGTGCGCGCTGACCACTTTGCGGTCCAGGGACTGGTGGACGAGCTGGAGAATGCGTCCATGCAGAGCGTCGTCGAGGAAAGCAAGAAGGATTTGTCACGTTATGGATTTTCAAATCCAACCCTGACGATTCATCTCAGCGGAGAGTCCGGCAAGCAGACGCTGGTGCTAGGCAAAAAAGACGGCTCCAATTACTATGCTATGAACACGGCCGTGGGCCCGGTCTTCACGCTCGGATCGGACTTTCTCACCCAGTTCCAGAAGCAACCTTCCGATCTGCGATCGAAAGACCTGTTCACTTTCTCCACATATGAGGCGAAGCAGGTCACAGTGAAAGGGCCCAAGGGACAGCAGGTATTTGTGCAGCACACAAACAGCAAGTGGGAGCAGACTGAGCCCGCCAGCATGGAGATCAACAACGACAAGATGCAGACACTCCTGCAGGACCTTCGCGACCTGAACGCGCAGTCGTTCCCGAAAAAGGACCCCACGAACCTCGCCTCTTATGGGCTTGCCAAGCCGGAATACACCATCGACGTGCAGTACGGCGACCAGAATAAAACTCAGACGGTGCAGATTTCCAAGGTGAAGGATAACGTTTACGCTAGGCGCTCCACGGACCTGGTGCCGGCTCAACTTTCCAAGGACGCCATTACCAACATTCAGAAAGATCTCGACGCTCTCAAGTAGCATTTCACCCAGCCTCGTGGTAGTGTGCGATTTTCGTGCAAGTGTTTTGTGTGAGCGCTCCCCCGGTGGGGCGCGGCGCCGTGCGCCCGCGCGCAGACAATCTGAGAACATGAAAGGGAAACGGGTTTCTAATGCGGATTACCAGAATTGAAACGGCGGTGATTGAGGCGAATTATGACTGGACGGTTGTGAAGGTCTCGACGGACAAGTCCGTCACAGGATGGGGCGAGGCGTTTTTCGCTCCCGGGCTGACGGGCGTGATCCGCGAGTTCAACGAATTCCTGCCGGGCGAAGACCCGCGCGATGTGGACCGCCTGACGCGTTTGATGCGCACCGCCATGGGCGCCACCGGAACGGCCGGCATGGGATATCACGCCATCAGCGGCGTGGAGACGGCCCTGTGGGACATTGTGGGAAGGGCCTGCGGCTTGCCGGTCTATCAGTTCCTGGGCGGCAAATACCGCGACCGTGTCCGCATCTATGCTGACTGCCACGCCGGCAAAGGACTCTCCAGCCTGTCGCCGGTGCTCTTGCCGCGCACACCCGGCTGGGCGCAGAAAAACCGCAAAATCGAGCGTGGAGAAAGGTGGAGAAGAGACCTGCCTGAAAGGGCCGAACTCAGCCCCAAATATCACGGCGGGCAGAAGGCCGAGGCCCGCAAGATTCGTGCAGCGGATTACGCCAAACACGCCGTGGCCATGAAGCGGCGCGGCTTTACGGCGCTGAAGTTTGACGTGGATGTTCCCAGTGAATTCTCGCTGGACGATTACAATCGCTCCCTCACGCGCAAGGAAATTAATTTGATGGCGGGCCTGGTGGGCTCGCTGCGCAAGGCGCTGGGGCCGGAAGTTGATCTGGCCATCGATTGCCACTGGAACTACGGCGTGAATGACGCCATCAAGCTGGCGCGCGCCTGCGAGGAGTTTGACCTGCTGTGGCTGGAAGATCCCGTCCCGCCTGAAAACAACGACGCCCTTCGCCGCGTGACCGATGCGACCTCAACTCCCATTGCCACCGGCGAAAATCATTATCAGCGGCACCACTTCCGCGAGCTGCTGGAGCGCGAAGCGGTGGACATCCTGGCGCCCGATTACCAGAAAGTGGGCGGCCTGTTGGAAGGCCGGCGCATCGCCGACATGGCGGAAGTGCATTACGTGGCCGTCGCTCCGCACAACATCTCAAGCCCCATCGGCACCATGGCCTCTGCGCACCTCTGCGCCGCCACGCCCAACTTCCTGGCGCTCGAGTGGCACGCCGAATCCGTCCCCTTCTTCGATGAGCTTATCAAGGACCGCAAAAAGCCACTGATCGAAAAAGGCTATGTTGAAGTCACCGAGAAGCCAGGCCTCGGCATCGAACTCGACGAGCGCGCCGCCTGGAAATATCGCAAAGCCGGCGAACCCTTCTTCGACCAGCCGGCATAGGTGATAACCACTGCGCCGTTTTCGTGCCGCGTGTTTTTTTGTCAAAAAATCCAAAGTGTCTTTGAGCTGTGATGTTCCCGCGATTGGCACAGACATTGACCTCAAATGTCTGCGAAGCTGAGCGCGGGGGCGCAATCTTCGGGGCGTGCTACTCCCAGGTCTACACTCAAAACAAACTGGCGCGTATGAAGCTCAATAAGAGCTTCTTGCTTCGTGGGGCAGCAGGCGCTGCACAGCCCACCGCACAATGACTCTGGCACCCCCCGCACACAATGAGTGCAAACTCGTGACAATGGTGTGACAACCTTGATCAACGCCTGATTTAGCCTTAGAGAGTCTGATGCCAGAATAATGCTCGGTCGGCGCTGGGGCCAGCTGAGAACAGAGGGCAGGTAACGGATCGCCAGGCGATTGACGTTACCTGCTCTCATGCTGCCTTGCGGAAAACCTACCAACCTCGGGCCCCGGCCCGTCATTAATCGTTAATCCTTGAAAGCGGAGGTCACTATGGCAAGAAGGAACATTACTTTCTGTATATTTGGATTGATAGGTGTGCTGGGGCTGGCTTTGGCGGGCGATGGTTTCGCCGCGGCTAATAGCGCGGTTCTGCAGGGGCTCAGTACTATTACCTCTATAGCTTCGACAGTTCCAACGAATGGCGACGTCAACCCCTATGGTGTCGCCCAGGTTCCAGCCACCACCGGCAATCTCGAGGCTGGTGACATTCTGGTGAGCAATTTTAATAACTCTGCCAATCTGCAAGGCACCGGTACAACCATTATGCAGGTGGCGCCGGACGGTTCGGTGAGCGTCTTCGCGCAGATTGACGCCAAATCGCTGCCCGGTTCCTGCCCGGGCGGCGTAGGGCTGACCACCGCTCTGGTTGTTCTGCAAACCGGATGGGTGATTGTGGGCAGTCTTCCGACGACGGACGGCATGCCGGATACTATCGGCGCCGGCTGTCTGATTGTGCTCAATAGCACAGGAAGTCCCGTCGAAACCTTCTCAGGAAGCATGATCAACGGTCCCTGGGATATGACAGTAAATGATTCCGGCCAAACCGCTAATCTGTTCGTCACTAATGTGCTGAATGGCACAGTAGCCGCGGGAGGCAACCTTGTGAATGAAGGCACCGTGTTGCGCATCGATTTAACGATCCCTCAAAACGCCATGCCGCAGGCGCAGTCTATAACCGTCGTGGGGTCGGGATTCCCGGAACGTACAGACCCGGCTGCGCTTGTGATCGGGCCGACAGGAGTAGGACTCAGCCCGGCGTGCCCTGATGGTGACAGCAATTGTTCCTCACCCGTTTCCGCCGATGCCCGCGTGCTCTATGTGGCCGACAGCCTGAATAATCGGATCGCGGTGATTCCGCAGGCGCTTACTCGCACCACCACAGGGAATATCGGAACTACCCTTGCCATGGGAAACGGCTTGAATGATCCCCTCGGACTTACTGTCGCGCCTAACGGCGACATTCTTACCGTCAATGGGAACAACGGTTTTATTACAGAGTTTACCCCCAACGGCCGCAGGGTTGCCATAAGACTGCTGGATCATACAGGTGCTCCGGCGCCTGGGAATGGGACACTGTTTGGCCTGGCTTTCAATCCGGAACTCGGTGTCATTTTTGTAGACGATGGCACCAACACCTTGAATCTGCTCCACTGATCTGCAAGGAGCAAGCAAGTAAATACTACCTTGGTATGAAACGTGGGTGGCGGCGCGCCGTCGGTGCTGTCTGGGGCTATTGTCGTCCATCGAAGGGAAAGCAGCAAACTTCGAAGGGGGAAGGCCGGCCTTCCCCCTCACTCGACTAATCGAGTTGTTGAAGGCAAGCGCTGTGTGGCAGGGCTGTTACCTCAATAATCTTCGTCAAATTGCCAGCTCTGCACGAACTCCTTTTCAGGTTTTTCCGTGAGCGCATGCAGCACCGGCGTTGTCGCCAAAGTGGTCACCACTGCCATAATCACCAGCATGGCAAACAATGTAGGTGAGAGCACGCCGAGATCCATGCCAACGTTGAGCACGATAAGTTCCATCAGACCGCGAGTGTTCATCAGGATGCCAAGCGAGGTGGAATCCCGCCACCCCAGCCCCGTCAACCGGGCTGCAATCGCTCCGCCGCCAAACTTGCCGACGGACGCCACGCCGATGATCAGGAGGCATATGAGCCAGTCTCGAAGCCCGTGGACCAGGCCAATTTGCGTGCGCAGGCCCGTAAAAGCGAAAAAGGTTGGAAGGAAAAGTACCACGACAAGGTCTTCGAATTTCTGTTTGATGTCCTGCGCCAGGAGCGAATCATGCGGAATAATAACGCCCACGAGAAATGCGCCGAACAGGGCGTGGATCCCGATCCGTTGAGTGGCCAGCGCGGCCGCGAGCAGGGCCACACATGCGACGACGATGGAACTCTGCCCGGCGATTCGCCGTTGATCGTGCTGACGCACAAACCAGACCGCGGCGGGGTGCGCGAACGCGAAGATCACGAAGATAAAGCCTGCCGTCAGACCCAGAGTAATGAAGACGCCCCCGGGGTGGGCCCGGGCCACGCTGACAACGAGAGCGAAGAGGCACCACGCTGTCACGTCATCGACAGAAGCGCAGGCCAGCGCGATGGCGCCGATCTGGCTGGTGTGCATTTCGCGGTCAGTCAGGACGCGGGCTAATACCGGGAACGCTGTCACCGACATGGAGACTCCCATAAAGAGAGCGAAGACAACAAAGGGCACGTCATTGGTGGAAAAAATGGGATAGAGCCAGAGCGCCAGCCCGCTACCCAGCAGGAAAGGAGCGATAATGCTGGCGTGGGAGGTGGCAACGGAAGCATGGGTGCGCCCGCGCACCAGATTAGTATCAAGCTCGACCCCCACCAGGAACATGTACAGGATCACGCCCACGTTGGCGATGACGGAAACAAATGGGGCGACGGAATTGGGCAGCAGGTATGCCGATACGCCCGGCGCCATGCGGCCGAGGAGCGATGGCCCGAGCATGATCCCGGCAATCATCTCGCCGATTACGGGCGGCTGGTTGAATCTGCGGAAGATCGCGCCCAGGCCACGGGCGCAAAGGATAATCACCACCAGCGCCACCAGTACATGTGTGAGGGCACCGCCAGACTCCCGGGGACCGTGTTGCCCGAACGTTCCAGGCCCCACCGGCGCAAGCAGTGAGTTCCCGGCCGAGCGAATCCAGAAGAAAACACCAAAAGCGGCGCCGAGCATCGCTGCATAAAACAAGACCGTCTTCGCCTTGATCATTATGCCCCTGCCCCCCTTCTTTTTGGCGTTAGATTGGTACCAGTATGGCGTAGTTCAGCACAGGCGGTCAACCTGCCCATTCTGACAGGTGCCGATCACTGCAAATTGGTGGTGACATTCGTCTTTGGCTGTGGAATTGCTCGTAATCGCTGGAACTCGGTGATTCCATTCGGCCTGATCCGAGCGCGAAGCTGTGTGCTGGATAGCGCCGGAAGTAACGCCGATGCTCCGGCAGGCAAAAAACTGACCTAGCGGTTCTTCCACACGGGTTTGCGCTTTTCCAGCAGAGCTCGCAGGCCTTCCTGGGAGTCCTCGAGTTCGAACAACTGGTTGAGGTAGATGTCCTGGGCGCGCTTGAGGGCCTCGGCGAAGGGCATCCAGGTGCCGTTAAAGATCACGCGCTTCAGCAACTGGAGGACGGGGCTGCTCTCATCTGTGATGCGGTGGACCATAGCATTGACGGTGGCATCAAGATCGGGGCGGGGAACCACGCGGTTCACGAGGCCGATTTCAAGCGCTGTGCGGGCGTTGATGGGCTCGCCGGTCAGGAGGAATTCCATGGCGCGGCGCGGCCCGATCACGCGCGGGTAGACTACGGCTCCCAGGGGCGGGAAAACACCCAGCTTGATTTCCGGCTGTCGAAACTGTGCGTTTTCCGTGGCAATCACCAGGTCGCAGAAAGCCGCCAGCTCGCTGCCCGCGCCCGAAGCGATGCCGTCAACAACGGCGAGGACGGGCTTGGAGACGTCCATCATGGCGCGAAAAACGCTGTGGAAGGCATCCATCGTCTGGAACACGAGTTGCTCCGTGTAGCCCTCCACGCCCAGTCCCGCTGAGAAATAACCCTCGCATTCGGCAGCGGCATCCAGCAGGACCAGGCGCACTTCTTCACGATGGTTCAGGCTTTCGATGGCGTCGCCCATCTCCTTGAGCATATCGATGTTCATCACATTTTGCGGCGGCCGGGCCATGGTGAGGCGCGCAACGTTGCCGGTGTCATCCCAGCAGATGAACTTGTAGCGCTTTTTTGGAAAAGTTGGGATTGCGAGCTGTGTTAATTGCTGATCCGTCTCTTCCGCCATTGTCGCCTCCAATAGAACCGCTTGTGCATCGCGGTTCCACTGCCTATTGATCGGCCGATCGGGCGGCTGACTTCAATGTCCTGTCGCGCACCCCGATTTTCATTTAAGATAAAGTGATCATGAGAGCAGAGCAGAGGAAGGCAGCAAACCGCGCGTTGGCCATGCTGGCATTTTGCGGGCTGACGATTGGCGTCATCCGGGCAAGGGCCGCGAGCCAGCAGATTTATGACACGCGCGCTGACGCGCGCCAGGATATTGCTGCCGCTATATCGCGGGCATCGAAGACCGGCCGGAACATCGTGCTGGTTTTCGGCGCCAACTGGTGTCCCGATTGTCATGCGCTGGATGCGCAGATGCACAGGCCGGACCTGGCCCGCCTGATCGCCCGCGATTTTGTCGTGGTCAACATTGATGTGGGGCGCTTTGACAAGAACCTCGATGTTGGCGGGAAATACGGCGTGCCCATCAGGAAAGGCATACCCGCCATCGCCGTGCTGGACCCGCACGGAAAGCTGCTCTACGCCCAGAGCCAGGGCCAGTTTGCCAACGCCCGCGCCATGCCGTACGACGATTTCGCAGAGTTCTTTAAGAAGTGGACGCCGAAGCGGTAGCATCGGAATTCATAGCCTGGCGATGAGGTTGTCATAGTCGGAATGCGAACCGATCCAAAACCAGAAGAAATCGTTTCCGCGGCGTCTTGCGAGAGCCCGGTAGGACCGCGATATGCGTGCTGACCAGAACAAGCCAACCTGCTTCAATCGAAGAGACGGGTGGTTCGGATCGCGTGCGAAAATTTCATATTGTTTGTTGGCTTGTTCCTGAATTGGCGGGGGCAGTTGATCTTAAAGCGACCAGAATTGAGCTGTAGCACGAGACGTGAATTTCAACGCCGCCCTTGCCGCGATCCCATACCCTCATCGAGCGGAGTGAATTTTCCCTCATCGATTTCCCGATCGACCTTATTCGCGAGAGCCTGTGCTCGACCGCCTGGAGAGAAATCGCGCTCCATCTCAACATCCCAGGCCCGGTCCTCGAGCTCTTGCAGCCAGTCTGCCAATGCTCTGCGCTCAGGCTCGCTGAGGGCCGTAATCGCCGCCTTGATCGTTTCTACGTTCATATTGCAAGCGTAACTTTGTCATGAGTCCAAATGCAAGAAGAGATCTGTAAATTCGCAAAACTGGGCTGGCGGGGATTTAACCACAACTCTACTACGCCTGGGCTTCCTCCGCGCCGCGGCGCTGGAAAATTTCGATATAAACGTTCACCAGCGAAACGGCCGCGGGCGTGACTCCGGGTATGCGCAGGGCCTGGCCGAGGGTGAGCGGGCGGATGCGGTTGAATTTTTCCACGACTTCGCGCGAGAGGCCGGAGATGCTGCCGTAATCGAACCCGTCCGGGATGCGGCGCTGCTCGGCACGCTTCATGTGTTCGATGTGTTTTTCCTGCTGGGCCAGATAGCCTTCATACTTGAGATCGGTCTCGATGCGCCGAGCTTCTTCACGCGCCATCAACGACGCCAGCCCATCGCCGTCGGCCGTTTCAATGGGCTCGTTGCCGGCTTGGCGCAGACCTTCGTTGATCCATTCCATCAGGCCCTCAATTTTCACTTCCGGGCGTTTCAGCAGTTGCGCCCCGGTCAGCGGCGCAGGCGCGTTAAACTGCCCACCGGCCATCATGTCGAGACTTGTATAAATTCGCCGGCCGGTGTTGGATTGCGGATCGAGGCGTGTTCCCAGCAACAGCCGCGTGGCGGCGGAAATGCGCTGCTTTTTGCGAAGAAATTCATCGTAATCCTTCTGCTTGATCGTGCCCGCCTTATAGCCGATGGGCAGCAGCCGCTCGTCCGCGTTGTCGATGCGCAGGTGCAGGCGGAACTCGGCGCGCGAGGTGAACATGCGGTAAGGCTCATCCACGCCCTTGTTCACCAGGTCATCAATCAGGATCCCCGTGTAGCCTTGCGTGCGGCTGATCACCAGCGGCTCGCGGCACTGCACGCGCAGCCCGGCGTTGATGCCTGCCATGATGCCCTGGCAGGCGGCTTCCTCGTAGCCGGTGGTGCCGTTGATCTGCCCGGCGAGAAACAGGTTCTGGACCTTCTTGGTCTCGAGCCATGGCCGGAGCTCCGTGGGCTGGATCATGTCGTATTCGATGGCGTAGCCGGGCCGGATCATCTCCGCGTTTTCAAGCCCCGGAATCGATTTCACCATGGCCGCCTGCACGTCAATGGGCATGGAGGTGGACATGCCGTTCACGTAAATCTCATTGGTGTCCAGGCCTTCCGGCTCCAGGAAAAGCTGGTGGTGCGGCTTTTCCGGAAATTTCACGATCTTGTCTTCTATCGAAGGGCAGTAGCGCGGCCCGATGCTCTGGATCTGCCCGGAATAAAGGGGCGAGCGGTGGATGTTCTCGCGGATCACGCGATGAGTTTCGTCATTGGTCAGGACGATCCAGCAGACGGTCTGCTCCTGCGTAATGGCGCGCGTGCGGAAGCTGAAGGGCGTGGGCATGGGATCGCCGGGCTGTACCTTGAATTGCGAGAAGTCGATGGTGCGGCGGTCGAGACGCGGCGGCGTGCCGGTCTTCAGCCGGCCCACGTTGAAACCCATGCGCCGCAACGCTTCGCCGAGCATCACGGCCGGCGGCTCGCCCGAGCGCCCCGCCGCGTACTTCTGCTCGCCGCAGTGGATGAGGCCGTTGAGAAATGTTCCTGTGGTGACCACAACGGCGCCGGCTTCAATGGTCCGGCCATCACGCAACAGCACCGCGCGAACGCGCTTCCGTGCCGCGCTGCCGCCCGCCGGCGAAGATGCGCCAGCAGCCAAATCCTCCAGCACCAGGTCGATCACTTCCGCCTGCTTGATGCGCAGGTTCGGCTCCTGCTCAAGCACCTGACGCATCTTAGCGCGATAGAGCTTCTTGTCGGCCTGGGCCCGCGGCGACCAGACGGCTGGGCCGCGGCTGGTGTTGAGCAGCCGGAATTGGATGCCCACGGCGTCAATCACTTCGCCCATCACGCCGCCCAGCGCATCCACTTCGCGCACCAGGTGGCCCTTGGCTATGCCGCCTACGGCAGGGTTGCACGACATCTGGCAGATCAGGTCCAGATTGATGGTGCAGAGCGCGGTCTTCAGCCCCATGCGCGCCGCGGCCATCGCCGCCTCCGCGCCCGCATGACCAGCCCCCACAACCACCACATCGTATTTTTCAGTAAAGCTGATAAGCATTGCCCCACCGTCTCAAAGATTCAAACATCATTTTAGCAGCACCCGTAACACCGTATCACCGGCATTTACCGCTGCACTGAGAATATGAACAAGCCGGGCTATTCAGCGCGTGTCCATGCGTTTGACTTCTCTGGTAGGAATTCCTACAATATAAGTATGAAAACCATCGTTTCTGAAAAAGGCCAGATCACCATTCCCAAGCCCCTTCGGGACCGCCTGGGCCTGCGGAAGGGCCAGGTGCTCGAAGTGAGCGAGCGCAAAGGGACCCTCATCCTGACGAAGCGAAACTCCCGCGACGCCGTCGATGACCTGTTCGGAATCCTGAAGCTCGGACGCCGCACAGATGACATCATCGACGAGATGCGCGGGAGCGAAAAACCGAGAT
>DASSJE010000044.1:0-14266 GCA_035691365.1 Terriglobia bacterium | reverse complement strand
CATCAGGAAAGCCGTCACCTTCTCGCGCGGCTGCATCATCAGGTATTGCACGCGCGCGGCAGTATCAACGGCGAAATTCGGATAGCGGTCAAAGCGCTGTGCGATCTGGTCCACATCGGTTTCCATGCTGCCCAGGTGCGCACCCACCACGCGCAGCCTGGGATTTTCCGCCAGCAGGTGGTCGCGCGCCGCGAGAATGGTGGCCTTCGATGGCCACTCGGGATGCGCGTATGCGTATTCCTGCGGATGCTCCTTGTAATAGCTGTAGTCCGGGCTTTGGGGATCGGGCGCCTTCCAGCAGGAATCCGGCTCCGCAATGTGTGCCACCACGGTGATGTGGTGCGCGGCGATGTCCTGATAAACGGGCTCAAACGCCGGATCGTCGGGCATCACATATTTGCCGGCCTTGTTCTTCATCTCCATGCCCATCACTTTATAAATCTTCACGGCCACGGCGCCGTTGGCGAAGTCGTGATTCAACTGGCTGTTGGCTTTCCCTTTGAAGCCCGGCTTCTCAAACCCGTAAGGACTAAACGTAGTGCAGAAGGCGGCGCGGCCGTCCGTGAGCTTGCGAACTTTCAGCTCGTCGCTGCGCTGCGGCTCCAGGCTTTTGAAGAAAGGATCACGGTCATCGATGACGCAGATGTTCACCATGCGCAGGTCCAGGCGCTTCACCATGGCGGCAAACGCCGGATCGTCTTTGTAGACGTGCACGTGCGTATCGATGGGCGCCACGGCGGCAAAGGCCGCAAGAGTGGCTGCCGGCGTCTCCGCTGTTTTTGTTTCCTGCTTTGGACCGGAGTTCTGGCAGGCGGCATTCAGCAGCACAACCACCAGCGCCGCCAGCAGCAGCGCAGGCAAGGCCAAATTCTGTTTGCAGACTTTCATCTCGTCCCTCCCTTTTGGCATTTCGCGAGCCCGGGCGCCAGCTCCTGTGCCTGCAAATTTCCGCGCCTGGCCCGGACGCTCGCATTGTAGCTCCGGCCACCCGGCATGGCGAGAGTTTCTTATCGTCACCAAGAGAATTTCTACGGGAATTTCAAATTGCAGATGTCAAAAAGACTATGCCGCCGCGCAGCGCCGGTCCCTGGCTGCGCGCTGTAGTACAATGGCTGCATTTGAGGCTGAATGGGCGTGACCACCAACGACCGGCAGCCAAAGATGCCAGCGCCGCCTGGGCCATCGCGCGGATCAGAGGAACAATGCTCAAGAGAAAACGTTCCCTTTGGATGGCCACCTGGGGAGCGGCAGCGGGCTTGCTGGTTTGGGGCTTTGATTACGACTTCTTCCTGAATGCCGGGGGCCCGGCCGCGCCAATTTCCCACGCCATCCTGCGAATCAGCCATTTGCAAGGTGCGGAATTCCCTGTCCCAGTGCTCTGGCCGCTGATGGTGCTGGTTATTACAGGTGCTGCTTTGGGGTTTGCTGTCGCATTCTGTCTTCATTTGTTTGAGCCGTAGTGGCCAGCCCCGGCCGCGAGTTTTCATCCTTCACACTCCATACTTGCCTTTGGCTTCACCCTCCCGTTTTCGCCCGACTCCCGACGCCGATTCCCGACTCCCTACTTCCTATTTCCTACTTCCCGTTTCGTCCTTCATCCTTCACGCTTCATACTTCCTGTTTCCTGCCTCGCCGGCATTTGCATTCATCGGCCTTCAGACGTATGCTTCGGAGCGCTACAGTAAACAAAATTTGAAATTCCGGAGGAGAAGAAAATGAAGCGACGCCAATTCATCAGCACACTGGCAAGCATTCCTGTGCTGGGTGCGGCGCTGAACGCGCAGGAAGGTCCGCCGGTGCAGGACCCTGTCGAGCGCATGACTGCTCCTCCATGGCCCACCATTGCTCTCAATCATCTAGGCTTTCGGCCGCGCGCTGGAGAAAAAGCGCTGGTGGTGAGGGCGATCGCCGCGCCGCCGCCCACGGAGTTCACCTTGCGGGACGTCAGCCAGCGGCCATTCATCTTCACGCGGCCGCTCAAAAAAGTGGACTCCGATTTTGGCCCCTGCCTGGTGGCTGATTTCACCGACCTCGAGCGTACGGGACTTTATCAGATCACCGTGGGCCCGGAGCATTCGGTGCAATTCGCCATTGAAGATGATGTGTGGCGCCGCACGGTGCCCAAAGCTGTGGGTTATTACCGCTACCAGCGCTGCGGCGTCGAAGTGCCTTACGTCCACCCCGTTTGCCATCTGGATGACGCCCGCAGGCGCGATAACGGCGAACACGTGGACGAAGTGGGCGGCTGGCACGATGCCGGCGATCTGCGCAAGTGGATGGACGTGACCATGCTGAACGGCATCGCGCTACTCAACCTGCTGCGCAACGTTCCCCAGCCGCGCCCCGGCGACGCAACGCACCAGCAGCTTCTTGATGAAGTGCGGCATGGCAATCTTTATTTCCTCAAGATGCAGGATACGGACGGCAAGGTGTGGGCCGACACTGCCGGCGGACTCAACGGCGACAACAGTGACAATCATTGGACCGACAACATTGCCGGCACCGCGGACGACCGCTACATCAACACAGCCAAGCGCAGCGGGACTGCGGCCGTCTTTACGACGCTGCAGGCGCTGGTGGCGCAGTGTTACGCACAGGCGGACTCTGAATACGCCAGGCGCTGCCTCGACGCCGGGGTGCGCGCCTGGAAGGCTTTCCGGCGCCCGCCGAAATCAACCTCCGACAGTGCCTGGTGGGCCTTCGCGGCGTGCGAACTCTACCGCGCCACCCACGATCCGGAATACCGCGACCAGGCGATGCTGCTGGGGCGCGACCTCCTCGGCCGCCAGAACACGGCCTACCTCGGCGACCAGCGGCAGGTGCGCGGTTTCTGGATGGATGGAGAAAAGCCTTACGCAGACATCGTCAACTCCGCCATGCCGCCGCTGGCGCTGCTCGAGCTCATGGAAACGTTTCCCCAGGCCGGCGACCAGGGCCGATGGAAGAACGCGGTGGCGCTGCACATCGAGGATTACCTGCTGCCGATGGCGGCGCGCAACGCGTATCGCATCATCCCGCTGGGAATGTTTCTGGGTTCGCCCACGCCGGAAACCTACCGGCCGCTCGCGGGCAACCTTACCTATCGATATTTTCATCCGGTGCGCCAACAGTTCTGGTGGCAGGGCGCCAACTGCCATCTGGCATCAAACGCGCTCATGCTCGGGTGGTTCGCGAAGCACGCCGGCACCAAAAGCGGCGACTGCGTCCGCCTCGCTTACCGGCAACTGGAATGGATCATGGGCGCCAATCCTTTCGGCTCCTGCATGATGACCGGCGAAGGCATGCGCAACCCCTTTCCGCACTCGCGTTTTGTGGGCCTGATCCCGGGCGGCATCATGAACGGCATCGCCGGCAACGTCGAGGACGCGCCGGTGCTCGACCTCGAGTACACGCTCAACTGGCGCACGTGCGAATATTGGAGCCCGCACGTGGCCTTTTACATCTGGGCGAACTCCGTGCTCGATGGGGTATCATCCGCCGCCTGAATTGCCCGGCGCCGCCTCCCGCAGGGAGGGGTCGCCGCGCGCGCGACCGGCCCATTGCATTCCCGACCGACCGGGCGTATGTTGTTGGGCAGGCCTGAATGCAGGCGTGCAATTCCAGGCTTTTTCCAAAAAAGTTAACCATCTGAGAAGAGGAGAAACTTCCATGCCACTAACGAAACGGTTAGGTGCGGAGTGTTTTGGTACTTTCACTTTGGTTCTGGGAGGTTGCGGCGCCGCAGTGCTGTCGGCGGCATTTCCACAACTCGGGATAGGATTCGTGGGAGTTGCCCTGGCCTTCGGCCTGGCGCAGCTCACGATGTGCTACGCCATCGGGCACATTTCGGGCTCCCACATCAACCCTGCGGTCACGTTCGGCCTGGCCACGGGCGGACGTTTTCCCTGGAAAGAGGTTATACCCTACATCGTCGCGCAGGTTGTGGGAGCAGTGATCGCCAGCGCCGTGCTCTACGAGATTGCTTCTGGAATTCCAACTTTCAGTCTCAGCGGAGGATTTGCTTCGAACGGTTACGGAGCGCATTCACCCGGCGGATACGCGCTTCATTCCTGTCTCGTCTGCGAAGTCGTGATGACATTTCTGTTTGTGTTTATCATCCTGGGCGCCACCGACAAGCTGGCGGCATCAGGATTTGCGGGCCTGGCCATTGGCTTTGGGCTTACGCTCATCCATCTCATCAGCATCCCTGTCACCAACACGTCGGTAAACCCGGCGCGCAGCACAGGACCTGCGCTTTTTGCAGGTGGATGGGCCGTCCATCAGCTCTGGCTCTTTTGGGTGGCGCCAATCGTCGGAGGAATTATTGCCGGGGTGGTCTATTCCCGTCTGAGTGAGGTGCGTACACCGACGCCGGCGGCCGCGCCGCAACTCAAGCGGGCATAGCGGACAGCCGCTGCAAAGGCAAGGCTATCTGACGCTCCACATCCTTTAATTTTCCAGGCATCCCGTGACGGCCTTGTACGCGTCTGATGTGGAGGGGCTGTACGAAATACTACGAGCCGGGGGTAAGCACTATACCGAATTGTATAAGCCCAATGATTTCGATAACTTTGAACTTGACCAAAAGCGTGCGCGAGTAACTGCCGGACAGTGACATTCTCCCCGTCACGTTGTCCGGCAGTTCAGCGCACAGGGTGTGACCATGGCCTCCCAAACGAGTTCGCTTGAACAACACCATAAGAAAGTCAGGCGCCATTTTGAAGAAAAAAGCCGCTTCTGGAGGGACATCTATTACCAGGGCGACGTCTATGCCGCGATTCACCAGTTGCGAATGAAGCTTGTCCTCTCCTGGATTGACGACCTGCGCCTGCCAGCCGGCACGCAGGTCCTTGAAGTCGGTTGCGGAGCTGGGCTACTGACGCTGGCGCTGGCTGAGCGCGGTTTCGCCGTGACGGCCGTGGACGCGGTGCAGGACATGGTGGATGAAACCCGGGAGGCCGTCTCAAGGTTAGGCTTCGAGGACCGGGTCCGCGTTGTTCCCGGCAATGCGCAGGAATTGCCTCTCATGGACGCGACATATTCACTGGTCGTGGCCTTGGGCGTCATTCCCTGGCTGCAAAGCCCGGACAAGGCTTTGCGGGAGATGGCGCGCGTCATGGCGCCGGGCGGCCGCCTCATCGCGACCGCGGACAACCGCTGGCGCCTGAATCATATGCTGGATCCCTGGAGGTTCCCGCTGCTGTCTCCCGTCCGCCAGAGGGCCCGGCGCGCGTTGGAAGAATGGGGCCTGCTGAAGAGCTCAAAAGACAGAGGGCTGAGCACTCCGCATTCCATGCACCAGTTCGACAAGTTGCTGCATCAGGCCAAGCTCTGTAAAGAACGCCAGATGACTTTGGGATTTGGGCCTTTTACTTTTTTTAACATGCCGATATTCCGCAGCGCAGACGGGCTGAGCATCCATGAACGTCTGCAAGGGCTTGCCGACAGGAATTTCCCATTGATTCGATCCACGGGCTGCCAATATCTGGTGCTTGCCAGGAATGGCCCTTCGCCACCCTGAACAAACCGGCAGATCCGTGGATGATCAGCCAGGCCGTTCATATCAACAGGAAATGATGAAGAGGGGCATCATGAATAAAGTTGAATTACGAAGCGGTGTGTGGTACGGCGAAGAACAAGTCAGGCTTCAGTTCCCGCGTGGATGGGACCTGAAAGTTTTCTGGCCCAGGCCGGCGCCGGCCCTCCTGGCTTCCCAGATTGCTGCTTCACTCGAACATCCGGCGGGCCAGCCGCCCATTCGCGAACTTTGCCGCGGCAAGTCGAATCCGCTCATCATTGTCGATGATCCCAATCGCCCTACGCCTGTAAACCGCGTCCTGCCCCTGGTTCTCGACCAGTTCCGCCAGGCGAAGATTGATCCGCGAAACGTCCGGGTCCTTATCGCCAACGGCACTCATGCCCCGCCGCGCCTGAATACCATTCTGAAGAAGGTGGGTCGTGAGGCCTTCAAAAACTGCAAAGTCCAGGTCCATTGTCCCAATAACAACCTGGTCAAGTTGGGTGTGAGCTCGTGGGGTACGCCCGTGGAAGTCAACCGCGAGGTCCTCCGCAGCGATTTTGTGGTTGGAATCGGCGGGATTTATCCCAACAACACGGCAGGGTTTGGAGGAGGTTCCAAGCTGGCGCTTGGGGTGCTGGGGTTCCGGTCCATCCGCCACCTGCATTACAGCCATCAGCCCGTCGGGTGGAGCGCCAGCCCGTCAAATTGCAGCTTTCGCCGGGACCTGGATGAAATCTCGAGGCTCATCGGCCTTAATACAATAATATCCATCCAGGTGAACGCCAACCGGGAGATCATCCGGCTCGACTGCGGCGATCCGGCCCTCTATTTTGATGGCGCAACAGAATTCTGCCGTGAGATGTTTTCCGTGCCTGAACCAGGCGACGCGGACGTCGTCATCTCAAATGCCTATCCCAACGACCTGTCGCTGACGTTCGCTTCCATGAAGGGCATGGCCCCGCTATACCAGTGCGGACCCGGGGCCTCCCGCATAGCGATCGCGGCCTGCAGCGAGGGCTTTGGCCATCATCGCCTTTTTCCCCGCGCGGGACACTCCTGGGCCTGGCGCAAATATCAGACAGCTCTCCGCCTGAGGAGTATGGGGCCGCGCCGCGCTGCCAGGAAAGTGACCGGTTACGCCATCCGGAAAATTCGGACGACTGCCAACGGCTCCTCTCATCACGGGCCTCGCAATCCGGTCTGGCTCTACAGGCCGCAAATCAACTCGGAACCGCTTCGCCACACGGTTCCCTTCATCCGTTTGGCTGAGTCATGGGAAGAAATCCTGGACGCCGTTACGCGGGAGCAGGGTGGGAGGAAATATCTGCGCGCCGCCATCTACCCTTGCGCGCCGCTTCAGGTCCTGACGCCGGAAGCCGAAAGCATCAAAGCGCTCCCGGCGGAAGAAAAGGACCAGCTCCTCCCGGTGGGAGCCGGCCCTTTTGCGCTCCAGACCATGCAGAGCACACAAACTTCGCTGCGCCGCCATTGGCGATTGAGTGATTGGTGATTTGCGATTTGTGATTGGGTGATTGATTGATTGAGTGATTGAAAAGCAGCGCGCTCCACAAACAGTCAATGCCCTCTCCGACGGGAGAGGGTGGACGCTAAGCGTCCGGGTGAGGGGGTATTGAAAATTGGCGATTGAGTGAAGTGCGATTGGGTGATTGAAAAGCCGGGGGACGCAGCCCGGCGCTTTCGACCCTCATCCTTCGCACTCCGTCCTTCTTTCCATCCTTCCAACGGCCTGGACGCCCAGCTCACCGCTTGCTACTTCACCACTCCCAAGCCAACAGCCAGCGCCCACGCCAGAAGGACAAAAAAGGTCACGCACAGGTAAATGTCGTTGCGCTTATCCTGCCGTCCCTTGCCCCGTCGGGCAGAGGGAACCCTCAAAGGGCCCTGATCATTCCAGTTCCCCGGTTCCATCGCCATCGTTCACCCCCAATGTGCGAGTGGCATTCCGAGCAGGCTTGAAGGGTCCACTACAGGAACAACTCGATTTCCGCCGGTAAATTCCGCTCTCAGAAGACAGCTTGAGTCCTCTCGCGCTCGGATCGACTCGGCCCTAACCCCCGCAGAACTTAGTTTTCCAAGTTACTCTCGATCATACCCCCTTCCGGGCGGAATGCAATCAGGAATTTTCACGAACACGTCGGAAAACATCCCCGACCATTGCCAGGGAGTCACCTGAGTCTGAAGCGCAGAGCACATATCTGGAACCTCGAATCTACCATCTGGGATGATGCTTTTGGCATGCGCCAGATGTGGGGTGCGGCAGGGCCGCCTGCCGCCTTGCAATCAAAAGAGCCTTCCTTACGACAGTGGAATAATATAGCCTGCGTTTCCATTCTGCAATTGCCGAAGGCGGTAGCGCCAGCTACCGCCCTGGAGTGCGGCAGCAAAGCTGCCGCCTTTTCTTTGTTCCATGGCGGCAGCTCCGCTGCCGCACTCCAAAGCTACTCGTCGGGCGACCAAGTCACGGCGAAGTCGTCAGGAAGTTTCAGTCGCCCGATTCCAAATCCCATGATGGTCTTGAAAAAAGCAGTCGAACTTCGCCTCTGGAACCAACCCGCCGAACACCACGGATAAAGCGACGGCTCCCGAACCAGCCCGTGATGGACAGCGTTACGGTGGACGTAACTCAGCCGCGCGAAAAATGACTGCTGATAGGTCAGTTGCGTCTCCCAATATTGGAACCATACTTTCCGCGCGGGCGTGCCATCCCATCGATTCGCGGCAATTGCGGTCTCCGAGTGGAGCTTCTTAATCATCTGAGGCAGGGGTCTCGACTGTGGCGAAGCGAGGCCCACAAAGTGATAGTGGTTTGAAAAGACTGCCCAGGCCTGCAGGTTCCATCCATACTCCGCAGCCAGCCGCAGCAGCGCCTCACACAGGAAGCTCAGGCGCTCCACACTCTGGAAACGATTGAGCTTCAGATAGGTGCCACTTGTGACCATGTAAGCCCCAGCCTCGCTCAACCGGTGCATCGGACTGTGCGGCCAGTCCGTCATAATATTCACCCCTGGAGTGCGGCAGCAGAGCTGCCGCCTTGGACTGCGGTAGCGCCAGCCCTGGAGTGCGGCAGGGCTATCTGCCGCCTTGCAATCAAAGAAGCCTTCCCTGCCGCGAGGGAATAATATAGTCATCGCCCCCGCCTGGCGATGCCCGAAGGCGGCAGCTCCGCTGCCGCACTCCAAGGCCTGCGTTTTTGCTTGACCTGCCGGACAAAATATGGCATAAGGTTTTCCCAAGAAAGGCCCGCGCAGCCTCAGTTCGACCGCAAAGAGCCACGGGTAGTCGCTGTTTCATGTTCATGACGGGAGGGCCTGTCAGCATGCGCGCCGCGGAGGATTCACCATCCTCTTTTCTGCACTTGTTTCTGATTCACCCATCTTCAGTCAGACGGATCCTGATTGCCCTCGCCGCCCTGTGCGCATGTTTCGCCCCCGCCGCCTTGCGGGCACAGCAAGCAAACGCCCAAGCCGGGAGCGTCCCGTCGCTCGTCACGCAACCGGTGGACAACAATCGCCTCATCATCCTCAAGGGCAACGTTCACCCTCTCGCTCGCCCGGAATTTGACCAGGGCCTCGCGCCGGATTCGCTCCCCATGGATCGGATGCTGCTGGTGCTGAAGCGCAGCCCGCAGCAGGAGGCCGCGCTTGCCAGCCTGCTGGCCGGGCAGCAGGAGAAATCGTCGCCCCAGTATCATCACTGGCTCACGCCCCAGCAATTCGGCCAGGAGTTCGGTCCCTCGGATTCCGACCTTCAGGCGGTCACCGACTGGCTGGCGGCGCAGGGCTTCGAGATTAATCGCGTGACGAACGGCCGCAGCGTGATCGAATTTTCCGGCCCGGCTGGCCTGGTTCGCCAGGCGTTGCATGCGGAGATTCACAAGTACGCCGTAAAAGGAAAATCCTACTGGGCCAATTCTTCAAACCCGCAGATTCCGGCTGCGCTGGCCCCGGCGGTGGCGGGCGTCGCCTCGATGAACAATTTCCCCCGGCGGCCGATGTACCGGCAGGTCGGAGTGTTTTCGCGTCCGAAAAAGGGCGGCCAAATCACTCCGCTCTACACGTTCAATTGCCCGCCCGGGTACACCTGCAACGCGCCGACTTACTACGCGCTCGGCCCCACGGACTTCGCCACCATCTACAACGTTCTGCCGCTCTGGAACGCGGGCACCGACGGCACCGGGCAGACGATCGCCATCGTCTCCCCTTCCAACATCAATACCAACGATATCGACAACTTCCGCAGCATGTTGGGACTGCCCCCCAACCCTGTAAACGTCATCGTTAACGGGATCGATCCGAGCAGACTCCTTAATGATGAAGAGATGGAAGCCGACGCGGATACCGAATGGGCGGGAGCCGTCGCCAGGAATGCTACTATTGACCTGGTGGTAACTCAAGACACCGTGACAACCGCCGGCGTTGACCTCTCGGCGCTCTACATTATTGACAACAATCTGGCCCCGGTGCTGAGTGAAAGCTACGGCGCGTGTGAGGCGGACCTGGGGACCGCCGGCAACGCCTTCGAGAACGCAATGTGGGAGCAGGCGGCCGCGGAGGGCATCACGGTCCTGGTGTCCTCGGGCGATAGCGGCTCGGCTGGATGTGACAATCCGGGAGTTGCGAACGCGGCCAGCCAGGGGCTGGCGGTCAGCGGGGTGGCCTCCACGCCTTTCAACGTGGCGGTTGGGGGCACGGACTTTGACAAGCCATCAAACTACTTCAACACTACCAGCGACCCCGCTACACAAAACTCCGCCAAGTCCTACATTCCTGAAATTCCCTGGAATGATTCCTGCGCTCGGGGCGGCAAGACAACGGGCTGCTCGAGCGTCAGCAGCCAAGGACAGGACCTCGTAGCCGCTTCAGGCGGAGCCAGCAACTGCGCCGTCCAGGATAGTTCTGGAAACTGCACGTCGGGCTATGCCAAACCGGCCTGGCAGACCGGCACGGGCGTGCCCGCGGACAGCCTGAGAGACATTCCGGACATTTCTCTGTTTAGTGGTGACGGCTTTGACGCCGCATTTTACATTGTGTGCGATTCCGATCAGCCGAACAACATCGCGGGAGGGATCCCATTCGCTGATTGTTATCCGTCCTCTATGAGCACGTACGACTTCCTGGGCGTCGGCGGAACTTCTTTGGCAGCTCCCGCCTTTGCAGGCATCATGGCACTGGTGAACCAGAAGACCGGCCAGCGGCAAGGCAACGCCAATTTTGTGTTGTATCCGCTCGCCGCCGCGGCAGCCGGCAACAATGCCGATTGCGCATCCGATTCCACTGCGGTCAGCAAGAGCAACTGCATCTTCTATGACATTGTCCACGGCCATGACACATCGGGGAACCTCATCACGCCCGGCGCGAACTCAGTGGCGTGCGTGGCCGGATCGCCCAATTGCAGCGCTCCGGCAGGCTATCCTGACGGCATCATGGTCAACCCCTCCGGTTCCACCACTCCGGCCTGGGCAACGGCCACCGGCTACGACCTGGCTACAGGTCTCGGTTCCGTGAACGTAGCGAACCTTGTCAACAACTGGGGCTCGGTCGGCTTCCAACCTACGACAGCCGCCCTCATAAATGTGACCCCCACCACCATCACTCACGGCAGCCCCGTCACAGGCACTGTCACCGTGACTTCTTCATCTGGCAATCCCACCGATGGCAATGTGGAGTTGATGGCGACCCCCGCGGCCGGAGGGACCCCCATTCCCGTCGGGACATTTACGCTCAACGGCAGGAATAGCATGCCTGTTTCAACTGTATTCATTCCGGGAGGAAGCTGGAACTTGAGCGCGCACTACGCTGGCGACGGGATTCACGGCTCTAGCGATTCAGCGCCGCCCGTGGGGATCACAGTGACCCCGGAGAACACCCAGCCAAAGATAAGCTTTATCACCTTTGATCCGGTCACGGGCAAGCAGACAGGCATAAGCTCTGTTCCGCCCCCGGTTTATGGCTCCTTATTCTATGTTTTGCACGTCAATGTGCTGAATTCCGCCGGTCAACCTTGTTCCCCCACGACAACAGATACAACCCCCGGGGGCAGCTTCGTTGTCCAGGGAGCACCCACCTCGGGCTGTCCGACCGGAAACGTCGCCGTGTACTACAGCATTGACGGCTCCGTGTTCGATGGCCTTTTTGCTGGCCCGCTCAATAACCTGGGGTATTTTGATGAGCCGTTCGCCTACGCCGAAGCCAGTAGTGGCCTCGGTGCCGGAACGGTGGCTCTGCTTACGAATTATTCCGGAGACGCCAGCTTCAACCCAAGCTCGAACACAGTGAATTACACCATAGCCAAGGCGCCGACCACACTGGCTTTTATCAATCAGCCTACCCAGATCCAGTATGGGATGGGTCCCGGTGCCATCCTTGGAGCTTCTACAACGAGCATCGGGGCCGGTCCCCAGGGCACGTTCACACTTTTCGTGGACGGAGCGCCGTATGACACACGGCCTGGGTTCGAGGGATCGAACGGTAACGCGTTCACCGCGCCTATAAACTACGCCTATGAGGAAGCGGAATTTGCGGGGCCCCCCTTGAGCATCGGGAATCACACATTCGGCGGCCGATACTCTGGCGACTCGAATTACCTGGGATCAACGAGCTCAACCGTTAATGTCACCGTGGTGAAGTTCCAGCCATCGGTTTACCTGACCTTGAATCCCAGCATGATAATGCCCGGCCAACAGACAACCCTGACGGCGGCGGTTGGGAGGACCGCCTACGGTCTGGCGCCTACCGGGACAGTTAACTTCGTCGATGGAGGCAAGGCCATCAGTGGCACGGTCGCTTATTCGGTCGATAGCAGCAATATCCTTAGTGCTACGCTCCATTACGCACCCGCGACGGACGGGACGCATAACATTACGGCCTCTTACTCAGGCGACTCGAACTACTCGTCGGCCACCACGGTTTATCCTTCAACGCTGACGGTTCAGTCGCCGGACTTTCAGGTCGGGGGAGCCAACGTCAGCATCTACGCTCCGGGTCAATCCAGTACTCAACAAATCGACATAACCTCCGCAGTGGGCTGGACGGGCGCGGTTAGCCTGACTTGCTCGGTGACGACATCGATGCAAGTCAGTGCGCAATACATGCCGGCCTGTTCGTTGATTCCGGCTTCCGTTTCACTAACCGCGTCGAACCCTCAGGCCGTCACGACGCTGACCGTTAGCACCGTGGCTCCAAGCGCCGGTTTCGGCGGGCCGCCCCCGCCAGGCGGGTTCTCGCTGCATGAATGGTGGATTGCGCCGCTCTGTTTGCTAATGATGGCCGCGCTTGCTTTGGCCTTCCGGCAGCGGCGCAGGACTGCTCCCCTGCTCGCCGGAGCGGTCCTGCTGGCCGCGCTTGCCGTGAGTTGCGGCGGCGGAAGCAGCGGCGGAGGAGGAAGCACCATCACAAATCCCGGCACGCCCAAGGGCACTTATACGCTCACCATCACTGGCACCTCGGGCAGCCTGCAGCACCAGACCACCATGCAGTTGACCGTCCAGTGAGGGACGCTGCGCGTTCCCCAAACATCGGGCTTGAGCCTTTCAATCGCAAATCACCAATTCCCTGAAGGCCGCCTCTACGGCGGTTTGCGAAAGGGCACGACTTCAGTCGTGCCGAACGAACGCGCCATCTTCGCGGGCTTCAGCCCCTGAGCCAGTTCGCCCGTCGGGACCAAAAGAGCTCAGCGGCTAAAGCCGCGTCCTTCGAGCTGCCTCTTCGGCACGGATAAATCCGTGCCCTTTCGCAAAGATCGTTGCCGCACGGATGACTCCGTGCCCTTTCGCAAAAACCGTTGCCGCACGGATGACTCCGTGCCCTTTCGCAAAAGGCGTTACAAATTAGTTCTCGTTACCTACTTGCAATCACGGATTTCCTCACATAGTATGGGCGTCATCGGGGCCGGGCACTGGAGATGGAACCCAATCCCTACAGGTTCTGGAATTCTTCCGGCCCTTCGGGGCTGGCGTGGTTGCGCACGCCCGGTTGCAGAGTGGAAACGAAATTGGTCCCTTCTTAACCCAGGTCAAGTTCGACCCAAGACCGAATTGCCTTCAGGCCAAGAAAGGAAATTGATAATGAGAGCCAAAATGAAAATGTTGTCGATCATTCTCTTCTCGATTGCAATCTCCTCACCGCTGTTTGGGCAAGGCGGCACGTGTAGCGGGATGAGTCTTGGGCAGGGTGCGAACCTCAACGGTTTTGTTCCTTTCCCGAGTTCGAACCTGTGGAACACGGACATCTCGAACGCTCCGGTCGATCCGAATTCCGCCAACTACATCAACTTCATTGGCGCCACGGTAACCTTGCATCCCGATTTCGGCGCCGGGACTTATCACAACCAGACCATCGGCATTCCCTATCAGGTGGTAGCCGGCACGCAGGCCAAGGTTCCGATTGTTTACGGCCTTTATCCCGATGAAAGCGATCCCGGGCCCATGCCCATTCCCTCCAACGCGCTGATTGAAGGCTATCCCAAGCCGGGCAACGGCGATCGCCACGTGCTGGTGCTTGACAAGGACGGCTGCTGGCTTTACGAGCTTTTCCATGCTTCTCTGCAGAAAAACGGAAGCTGGCAGGCGGACTCTTCAACCGTCTGGGACATGACCATTAACGAGCAGCGGCCTTACACCTGGACGTCCGCCGACGCCGCCGGGCTGCCCGTTTTCGTGGGCCTCGCGCGCTATGACGAGGTGGCGGCCGGGGCCATCAATCACGCCCTGCGATTCACCGTTCCGACTTCGCAAAAAGCCTTTGTGCT
>DASSJE010000043.1:0-8975 GCA_035691365.1 Terriglobia bacterium | reverse complement strand
CGCCCAAAGAGCTGGCGTCAAGGATCTCCGTACCCAGCCCGAGTTGCCGGGAAGTCTCCCGAGCGATGGCCAATTGATCGCCCGTAACCATCTTGATCTTCACGCCCATCTGCAGGGCGCTGGCGATGGTGGCTTTGGCCTGCTCGCGCGGCGGATCGAACAAGGGCAGCACGCCCACAAACTGCCACTTGCCTTCCTCATCTGCACGGGCAACGCCCAGGGAACGGAAGCCGCGTCCTGCAAATTCGTTGACGGCTTTCTCCACCGCTGTCTTCACCTCGCCAGCGTTGGTGGCCATCGCCAGAATCACCTGCGGCGCTCCCTTGGCCACAAAAAACTGTTTCCCGTCCGCGCCTTTGACGGTGGCTTCCGTGCGCTTGTGCACTGGGTCGAAGGGCTTGAAATGAAGTACCTGACAGCTCTTCAGAGCTTTATCGTCCTTCACCCCACCAATTACCGCCAGATCAATGGTGTCCTTATCTTCCGCGCGCGAAGCGAGTGCAGCCCAGAGAATGACCTGGTCGCCAGGGATGCTGTTCACGGTGAAGGGATCGCCCAACGTCAGCTTGTTTTGGGTCAGGGTACCCGTCTTGTCCGAGCACAGGATGTCCACACCCGCCAGTTCCTCGATGGCCGACAACCGCGTCACAATCACTTCTTTTTTCGCCAGCAGACGTGCGCCCACGGCCATGGTCACGGACAGCACCGTGGGCATCGCCACGGGGATCGCGGCTACCAGAAGCACCAGGGCGAATTCCAACGTATCGATGAGCGGGTCATGACGGAAGAGCGCGACGGTAACAATCACCGCCACCAGGGCCGACGCTAGAATGATCAGGTAGTCGCCAATCTTCAGCACCGAACGCTGGAAATGACTGACGGTATGAGCTTCCTGCACCAGTTGCGCAGTCTTCCCAAAATAGGTCTTCGTACCCGTGGCGTAAACCATGGCGTCGGTTTCGCCCTGGCGGATGATCGAACCTGAGAACACCGCCTCGCCAGCTTTGCGCGTGACGGGCAAGGATTCGCCGGTCAACGCCGACTGATCCACCTCCACCGAATCGCCCTCCAATAGGCGCGCATCCGCCGGCACAATGTCACCCAGGCGCACGCGGATGACGTCCCCCGGAACCAGTTCCGATGCCTTCGGTTCGGTCCACTTCCCGTCGCGTTTCGCCTTGGCCTTGATCGCCAGCTTGGCCTTCAGCGCGGCGATGGCGTTGCCCGCCTGGTGTTCTTCCCAGAACCCCACCACGGCGTTCGAAACGAGCAGAAAAAGGATGATGAAAAAATCCAGCCAGTGCTGGACCACACCTGACAGAATCACCGCCCCTTCGATCATCCACGGGATAGGGCCCCAAAAATAGGTAAGGAACTTTAGGAAACAGTTGGTTTTCTTTTCTTCGATCTCGTTGGGGCCGTATTGTGCCAGTCGTTTCTGAGCTTCGGCTTGGGTGAGGCCGTCCGGCGATGACTCCAGCTTCTTCTGGAGTTCCGGCATGGGGAGAGATTTCAAATCGTCCTTCGCATCGGGCTTGGATTCGGACTTGGTTCCCGGCTTTGATTCAGGAGACTCGGGCTTATCTGTATTCGGTTTCACGATGACTACCCTCCTTTGCTTGTTACCTCCACCCAGTTTCGGTCCAGAGGGGCCTTGGAAAATCGGAGAGCTGACGCTATCGAATTTCCGGACTCATCTGCGTCACACCTTTGCCCCCGGCGGGTCAGCGACTCCTTCCGGCGGCAGGGAATCCGGCACGTCAAGGCGTGCCACACCAATCCTCTTGTCGGCCATCCCATAATAGACGTCGAAGCGGGCCGGTAAGCCAAGATCGTCGCGCCGGTCAATGCCGGTGGGGAACACAACGTCGGCGATGGTCCCGCAGCGTTCTTGCGGCAGCACCGGCGTCAACACCGGCTTCACTGAACGATAGTGGATCACCTGAGGATGCTCCTTCGAAAGCATCATCACTCCAGCCGAATAGCACAGCGGGTGCCGGTTGTTGCTCGGCTTCGCCAATTCGCTCACGCCGTGGTAAATGATCAGCCAACCGTGTCGGGTCAGGATGGGTGGGGTGCCGCCGCCGATTTTGAGCCGCTCCCAGGACGACACCGGAGTCGCCAGCCGATGATGTGAGGCAAACTGGCCGAGGTGATAGGGTTCACAGCTCTCCGAAGCCACCGGGCAGTACGAAATCCAGATGCTTTCCCGATCAAGATCCACCTCACGGGAGGCGGGGTGGCAGGCGGTCTCCTCAGGTCGAGTGCCGGGGAAAAGCGGCCGGTGGAAGATGGCCAGTTCCGCGTGCCCGGATGGATTAGGAATGGCGATGGGAAAGAGGCTGGCGTCTTTGTCATCCACGTTGTCGAATTCGATGCCTTGATACGGACCAAAGGTCGCGACTCCCAGGCGCTCCCAGCGGAAGAGGTCCTTCGAGAGGGCCAGGGCGATCCGTGGGCCTTGGGGCGAAAATGCCGTGTATGTCATCATGTAGCGTTGCAACGGTTCCACATACGTGATACGAGGATCCTCGCAGCCGCCACTACCGTCGGGCCGCCGCTCATAATCAGCTTCCGGCTCCAGTGCGATGCCCAATCGCTCGACGCCTGCCGGATTGCCGGCCTCATTGAACCGCACTCGAGCAATGCCGATGCGCGAGTAATTGCCCTGCGCGACCAGCCGCGGGAAGAGGTAGAGCTCTCCATCGGGGCCACGAACCGCTGCCGGATTCAGGACGCCTTCGGTTTCCTGGGGATTGCCAGGTTCCGGTTCCATCAGCATCCCCAGGCGCTGTAACTTAAGTCCACTCATCGACTTTCCTCCCAAGGTCACGCCGGCTGATCACCCTCTAAACAAGCGATAATGGCTTCGGTAACCCGTTTAGTTTCGTTGGGACCTCCAACTGGGATGGAAACGACACCTGCTTCTTCGGCCGGATAGTCGTTCCCTCCCACGAACAAGGCATCACCTATAAACATCATCTCTTTCAACGAAATGCCCAGGATGTCGCGTAGTTTTCTGATTCCGTAGGCTTTGTCAATGCCAGGTTTGGTAACATCAATGGATGTCGCGCCACCCATGCGGACAGAAAACTCGGGAATAAAAGTGTCAAGGATCGCCTTGATCTTCTTCCGCTTGGTGAAATCGGCGTCCCATTTGTTCTTTTCTTCCAAGGGGGCCTGCTGACCTAATGCGGAAAAGGTTATCTGGCTTCCCCGGTCTTCAATGACCTCTCCCCAAATCTTCCCGACCTTGAAGCCCGATGCTCCGACCGCCTTCTTTAGAGACCCGACGATTTTCTCTTTTTCATCCGCGGTGAAATCTTCTGAATAGATCTTTTTCCAATCCCCCGTGTATTGGAAGAATTTGGTTCCACATGTAGGAAGGAGGGACAGATTCACCAGCCGTTCGTCATGGGGAAGATTGGAGAGCAATTGTTTTTCAAACTGCGGCCAATCGCCTCCGGAAATCACGGCCACTTTGACGATCCCGAGAAGGTCATGCAGCAGTGCCGACATTTCGGGATCAAGAGACGATTTGCTTTCGGCAAGTGTGCCGTCCAGATCATAAACAATCAGTTTTTTCACGAACCTTGCACCTCCGAATTCTTGCGATCTCAAGTAAAACTTCCCGCCTTATCCAGGCATCCCGTTGTTGCCCAATCAAAAGCTATTCCGGTAGCGCAATTTCCAACAAGCTCACTGCATTGCGAGGCCGAAAAGCGCACGCTCCGACCACCGCCGGCAAGAGCCATACATCGCCTCTCCCGGCTTCATAATTGGCGCCGCCGTGCTCGACCTGCCCCGCGCCCTCGATGCATACCAGCACGCGGGGCATACCCGCGGCACCGACGGTAAAAGACGATTGTCCGCGCAGGCGCCACAACCGGAAATGTGCACAATCAAAGAGTCGTTCGCGCTCCACCGGCGTTTTCCCTTCAACCACAGGCGCCACCAGACCGGCTGCATCCTCGGCAAAATCAATGCAGCCAAGCGCTTGTTCGACTTGAAGTGCGCGCGGCTTGCCGGTCTTGACGTCAACATGGCCCCAGTCGTACAGGCGAAACGTCACGTCGCTATTCTGTTGAATCTCGAACACCACCACGCCGCCACCCAGAGCATGAACCGTCCCAGCCGGTATGAAGACGCCGTCGCCCGGCTTCGGAGTGAAGCATGCAAGGTCGTCCGCTACCCCGCCGTTCGTGAGCGCCAGCCGCAGATCGTCCGCTGTCGTACCAGGCTTCAAGCCCGCATAGATACGGCTCTTTGGTTCCGCCTCCAACACGACCCATGTTTCGGTTTTCGCGGTCTCGCCCGCAGGTAGCAGGTCCGCATTCGCCGCCGTGGGATGCACCTGGACGGAGAGCATTTCATGCGCGTCGAGGAACTTCAGCAGCAGCGGGAATCGGTGGAAACGCGAGGCCAGCTTTCCCAGGGTTTGCTCAGGAAACTGCTCCAGCACTTGACCGATGCTCCGCCCTTTGAGCGTTCCGTTGGAAACGGGGCTCTGATGGTCATCTCGGTCGCTGAGGATCCACGCTTCGCCGATAGGACCGTCGCCCGGCAGCGGCACGGAAAGCAGGTTGGCCAAACGCCGCCCGCCCCAGAGTCGATACTGATAGATGGGTTCGAACCGCAGTGGGTACAACAGTGTGTCACTCATGGTGGTTTGCTTTACTCTCATCCATCGTCAGCAGGCCCTCGTCACCAGTGATTGGGCCTGCGTCGTAGCTTTAAAGCTCGCGCCTTCATATGCAGTAATTCCCTGGTGCAAAAGTTCATAGGGCTCGATTATTTCCCGACGGCGCCGGACAACGGCTGCCGCGGTTGGCTGCGAGGCCGCCTTGTCAAGTCATTGCTCATCACATAGACAATCATGGCCGCAAGCATCAAAAACAAGGCGACCCAGAAACCCCAATGGCGATGCGCGCGTTTCCAATAAGGACCATGACCTTGATGGACACCGCCGCCATCCGGCCCGCCGTGTTGCTGGTGAGTGCGTTTGTTCGCCCTCATGGGTTCCGTGCCTTCCCGATATCAGCGCCCCCGGATGCTCTCAGAGCTGCTTTGTTCCTGCTCATACCGTTTCCATCGCGGCCTTGTATAAGCCGCGGCGCGCAGCCCGGTTGCACATGGCCCGATGATACAGAGCCTGTTGTGCCTCCAACACGCGGGCTTCCTCACCTTGCCAAATCTCCAAAGCCGGTTGCTGAATGGCGCGGGCAAACGAAAACGCCAACGCCCAAGGGAGTCGCGACTTGAATCTGACATTCATGGCATTCAAACGCGCTGAGGCCAGTTCGGCGGATTGGCCGCCCGACAAGAACGCGATCCCCGGAACGGCAGCGGGGACGGCCCGCAAGAGACACCTCACCGTGGCGTCGGCCACCTCGTCCACCGCTTCTTGCCTGGGGCAGGTCAAACCCGGTAGCACCATGTTGGGCTTCAGGATCATGCCCTCCAGAACCACCCGTTGTGTGTAAAGCTGATTGAAAACCATTCGCAGGACTTCCTCTGTTACTTCGCTGCACCGCTCCAGGGTATGCACGCCGTCCATAAGCACTTCCGGCTCGACGACGGGGACCAGCCCCGCTTCCTGGCACAGCGCGGCATAGCGAGCCAGCGCCTGCGCGTTGGCCTCGATCGAAGCCCGGCTGGGAATGCCATCGCTCACGGCGATTACAGCGCGCCACTTGGCGAACCGGGCGCCCATTTGTGAGTATTCAGCCAGTCGCTTGCGCAATCCGTCCAGACCTTCGGTTATTTTCTCTCCGCGATGACCCGCCAGATCCTTGGCGCCGGCGTCAACTTTGATACCAAGTATGATTCCCGCATCTGTAACGACATTAACGAAGGGAGTGCCATCTTTCTTCTGCTGGCGGATCGTTTCGTCGTAGAGGATCGCGCCGCTAATGCACTCACCGAGACCGGGCGTCGTCACGATCAACTCCCGATAGGCGCGCCGAGTCTCCTCGGTCTGGGGAATCCCCAATCGAGCAAATCGTTTGTTGCAGGTTGGAATGCTTTCGTCCATCGCCAGCAGCCCCTTGTCGCTAGCAACCAGCATCCTCGCGGTGTCAATAAGCTTTTGCGGATTCATCATTAATACCTCAGTAATTTCGTCAATTATCAATCGACCCAGGCGGAGGCGGATCAGTTCTGCGGCTCTTTTCAGAGCCCAACCGTCCGAGCGTTCTCTCGATCATTCGGGCCAACTTCGCTGCGGCCCCGGCGACGGCTTGGTCCACGCTCGCCGCCTGTTGAGTGACCGCGACGGGCTGGCGGCCTTCAAGTCGGGCCTCCATCATGCAACGCTTGCCGTTCTGGCTACCCTTGTGGCCGCTGTCGTCGCTCAGGTGGACCTCTACTCGCGTGATGTGATCGCTGATTCGGCTCAGAGCACTCTCCACTACGCCATGGACCTGAGCGGCCAGCGCCTCGTGGCCTTCGATGTTATGGTCGGTATTGAATTGGATCTGCATGGAGTTCTCCTTTTGTGATCGTGATTGGCTCAGTAGCCATATGTATCCGCAGTCTCGCCCGCCCCAGTATCCGCTTGGCCGGAGTGGCCAGGACCTGGCAATCCATCTTCCCAACCAGGGCGATCAGCTACATTGCAGCACGCCCGGCGGCAGGCGCCTGAGCAACCTGCGTCAGATCGTCACGGCCAAGCGCATTGGACTGCGCCAATACAAACTCTTCGGCTGCCGATTCCACAGAGGCAAAGTCCGCTTCAGTGTCATTTCCCGCCGCCCATTTCGTGAAGCTGCCACGTCAAAAACTCAATAATCCTTCAGCACAAATGGCCTAACAAGGCGCCGAACAGGTCCACTTCGCCGCCGCCCTCAAGTAACAATGGCACTTCGGTGACCTTGATCCTCACCAGCGATTTTCCCTTTCTACGTTCCGTCCGGACCCCATTTCCAGTTCCGGACTTCCGGCAAGTCTTCTCCGTGCTTATCGATGTAATGCTTGTGCTCAATGAGCTTGTCCTCCATCTGCTGCTTCAGGTAGGCGCCCTTAGAACCTAAGTCCGGCAACCTGTCAATCACGTCATGCACCAGGTGGAACCGGTCCAGGTCGTTCTGCACCCTCATGTCAAAGGCCGTTGTGATGGTGCCCTCTTCCTTATAGCCTCGGACGTGCAGGTTGCGGTTGGCCCTGCGGTAAGTCAGCCGGTGGACCAGCCACGGGTATCCATGGAAGCCAAAGATGATGGGCTTATCTTTGGTGAAAAGCGAATCGTAAGCCGACTCGCTCAGTCCGTGCGGGTGCTCGCTCTTGGGCTGCAGTTTCATCAGATCGACAACATTGATCACTCGGATTTTCAGATCGGGCAGATGCTGGCGAAGAATGGAGACGGCAGCCAGAATTTCCAGCGTGGGCGTGTCTCCGCAGCACGCCATCACCACGTCCGGCTCGCCGCCCTGGTCGTTGCTGGCCCATTGCCAGATGCCAATACCTTCCGTGCAGTGCACGACCGCTGCGTCCATCGTCAGCCACTGCGGGAGGGCGTGCTTGCCTGCAACCACGACGTTGACGTAATGCCGGCTGCGCAGGCAGTGATCAAAAACCGACAGCAGACAATTGGCGTCAGGCGGAAGGTATACGCGCACGATATCGGCCTTCTTGTTGATGACGTGGTCGAGGAAACCGGGATCCTGGTGCGTGAAGCCGTTGTGATCCTGCTGCCAGACATGGGAGGCGAGCAGATAGTTCAGCGAAGCGATCTTGCGGCGCCAGGGCAGTTCCAGCGTTACCTTCAGCCACTTCGCATGCTGGCTGAACATCGAGTCGACGATGCGAATAAAGGCCTCATAGCTGTTGAACAGCCCGTGCCGCCCGGTCAGTAGATATCCCTCCAGCCAACCCTCGCACTGATGTTCGCTGAGCATCGAGTCCAGAACACGTCCGGCGGGCGCGAGGAACTCGTCGTTGCGCTGTTCCCTGGCGTCCCACTGGCGATTGGTGGCTTCAAAGACCGCACCCAAAAGATTCGAGAGAGTCTCATCGGGACCGAAAACCCGAAAATTACGCTGATCCTGATTCAGCCTGGCCACGTCACGGAGGAACTCACCCAGCACCAGGGTATCCTGGCCGTCAACGGCGCCAGGCGAAGGCACGTTCACTGCATGGACGTGGAAGTCCGGCATGCGCAGGGCGCGCAGCAGAATTCCACCGTTGGCATGCGGATTAGCGCCCATCCGCCGGTCACCCTTCGGCGCCAACTCGGCCAATTCCGGGATGAGCCGCCCATTTTCGTCGAACAACTCTTCGGCCTTGTAACTTTTCATCCAGCTTTCAAGCTGCTTGACATGATCGGGATGCTCGGAATCCACCAGGAGCGGCACCTGATGTGCTCGGAACGTGCCCTCGACTTGCAGGCCATCGACCACCTTCGGCCCCGTCCAGCCTTTGGGCGACCGCAGGACGATCATCGGCCAGCGCGGTCGAGTAGCGTCATTCTTGTTCCGGGCATTGCTTTGAATTTGCCGAATGTCCTCAATGGCCTTATCCAAAGTGCCGGCCATGAGCTGATGCATCTTTTCCGGCTCATCACCTTCCACAAAGTAGGGCGTCCAGCCGCAGCCTCGCAAGAATTGCTCCAATTCCTCATGCTCGATGCGGGCCAGGACGGTCGGATTGCTGATCTTGTAGCCATTCAAGTGCAGGATCGGTAGCACGGCTCCATCAGTAATGGAATTGAGAAACTTGTTGGACTGCCACGCCGTCGCAAGAGGGCCCGTTTCTGCTTCACCGTCACCGATGACGCAGGCGACGACCAAATCGGGATTGTCGAACGCCGCCCCAAAGGCATGGTCAAGCGAGTACCCCAGCTCGCCACCTTCGTGAATCGACCCCGGCGTCGTCGGTGCAACGTGGCTTGAAATCCCGCCGGGAAATGAGAATTGCGTAAACAGCTTTTTCAGCCCGGCTTCGTCCTGGCTGATGTTCGGATAAATCTCACTCCAGGT
>DASSJE010000042.1:0-4827 GCA_035691365.1 Terriglobia bacterium | reverse complement strand
TGGCGGTACCCCGCCAACGGTTCACGGCCGCGCGCCTGCAAAGCAGAGAGCGCCTCCCGGGCAATGACACACACTTCGACGGCGCGAATCACTTTTTGCAGGTCGCGGGGATCAACGCGGCTGGCAGATGCAGGGTCAAGCCGGGCCAGCAGGCGATGGACAAATCCGCGCCCGCGGCGGGCTGCGAGGGCGCGCAACTCGGCGCGCAACTCTTCCGAACGCGGAGGGCCGTCAAAAAGGCCTGTCAGCAGCGCGCGCAGGTAAAGACCGGTGCCTCCCGCCAGGATGGGCAGGTTGCCTCGCTCGCGAATCCCCTCAATCACTGCCACTGCTTCCCGCCGAAAGTCACCCGCCGTAAAAGGCTCGGCGGGATCGAGGCAATCCAGCAAGTGGTGCGGAATGCCCTTGCGTTCTTCGCGTGGAAGCTTCCCCGTCCCGATGTCAAAGCCGCGATAGAACTGAACGGAGTCGTAGTTGACCACCTCGCCGCCCAGTTGTGCCGCCAGAAAAATGGCAAGCTCCGACTTGCCGGATGCCGTAGGCCCGGCAATAGCAACCAGTGGATAATCCTGGACTACTTCATCAACCATACCCGATATAGATAACCACCCAGGAGCAGACAAAGAATCAGCGCAAGCAACAGGAAAGCTCCGAGCAATTGCAACCTTGAAGGGTTTTCCATGCCGCGATGACGGGGCCAAAAGGCTGAAATGTCGCGGAAAGTCAGAGACCCAACTCTGCAAGAGTTTTCTTTCTCAACTTCCCTGAATTTCCCCAATCTCTGATTTTAGCCGACCGAATCGAACCGTTCAATAGTTGACGCCCATGTTGTAGAAATAGATGAATTCCAGAACCAGATGCTTGCCTGTGAACTGCTGCGGCAAAGGCGGGAAGGGGTTCGAGGCGCGGATTGAAGCCAGCGCGGCCTGGTCCAGGGCCTGCGATCCCGATGATGCCAGAAGGCGAAGCTGGGGCACAGAGCCGTCCTTAATAATTTCAAACACCAGGGCCACACGGCCTTTCTCCCCCAGTCGCGCCGACTCCGGGATCACAGAGTACCAATTGCGGCGGACGATGTAGACCACGCGCGCCAGGTAAGGACCGAAGTTCACACCTCGCGTGTCTGAAAGTATGATCGGCCCGGATGTCGAAAAATTTGGCTGGACATTCTGGAACTGTTCGGCCGAGTCGCCGGGGCCAACGGGTCCCGGACTGCCGGGATTCTGGATGGCAGCCCGAAGCGACTGCTGGATGGCCTCACCGGGAGTCGACGAGGGGATCCTGATGTGAGGAGTTCCGCTCAGGTCCGGCGGCTTCACATTGCTCAGGTGAAGCTGTGCTTCCTCCGGCGGTTCCTTTTTGGGCGCGGGGGGAGATTGCCTGGGAGCCTGGGCCATCTGTTTGGGAGCAGGCTGCGCGGCAGGAGGCTTGGGCGGGGGCGCGGGTGGGCGATGGCCGCCGGCTATTTCCGGCAAACGGGTATTGCCGCGCATATACGGCATGTGCAAGCCGTTTTTGTCGACTTTTGGGGCCTTTCCCTGTGCGATCCGGTTCTTGTCAGAAAGCCTGTTGGTTGGCGGAGGCTTTTTGAGGGCGCGCTGGAGGTCCGGCGGGAAATAGAGCATCGTTTGCTGCTGGCGCCGTTCTTCTTTGGGCTGAACCTGGGTGATGGGCACTCCCATCAGCCGGGTGAAAAGCCCTGGCGTATACATCAATATCAGGCCAAACGCAACTTGCAGAAATATAGCCAGCAGGAAATAAGTCCGGCGGCGCCAGCGGGCGACTTCCGTCTCAAGGTCGACCAGGAGCCGAAACTCGGGTTGAATGCTCATAACCTACTCATGTTCCATTGAACCCTGGGCTCCTTCAAGAGCCGGACCGGATTTACAATTCACCGCTGTGACCTGCCGGACGTGTCAACGGAACATTTACACGGTTCGCATGTTCTTCGATGCAAAACATGACCTTCTCGGCTAGTGCCAGCGCAGAACGGCCCTCCCGCCCTCCCACTAACGGCGGGTTTCTCGTAAGGACGCAATCAGCAAATGACCCCAGTTCGGCCTCCAGGGGGTCCGTGCTCTGCACGTCCAGTTTGCGAAGCGCAATCCCCGGCTGCTCGCCCTCACTGCCCACCTTCAACATCAGTGCATCCCGCCTGGAAAAGTCGATAGAAATGTATTCGTGGGGCTGAAAGTAGCGGAATTTTCTGACTTTCTCGGTACTCACCCGACTGGCTGTAAAGTTTGCCACCGCTCCATTCGCAAACTCCACGCGTGCGTTGGCTATGTCAACACGGTCGGTCAGCACAGGCAGGCCGACGGCGCGGACTTCGCGCACCTCAGCGTTGGCCATCCAAAGGACCAGGTCGAGATCATGGATCATGAGATCAAACACCACGTCCACGTCCAGGCTTCGAGGACTGAAAACTCCCAGCCGATGGATTTCAAAGAAAAGGGGCTGGCGCGTGACGGCTTTAGCGGCTAACGCTCCCGGATTGAAACGCTCAAGGTGACCTACCTGAAGAATGCGCCCCGTACGGTCCGCAATCTCAATCAATTCATCGGCTTCTTCTACTGTACGCGTAATCGGCTTTTCGAGCAAAACATCCTTGCCGGCTTCCATCGCCAGGCGGGCAACGGCCGCATGGTCCGTTGTGGGAATCACGATGCTGACGGCCTGGACAGCATCGAGGGTTTCCTCCAGGCTTTCAAACACCTTCACGCCAAGCTCAGCGGCGAGGGCGGCAGCACGGTCCCGGCGTTTGTCGTACACGCCTGCCAACTCCGCGTCGTGAACGCGTTTGAATGCGTGGGCGTGCCTTTTGCCATGCTCCCCCACGCCGATAACGGCCACGGGCACTTTCTGTAACTTGGAAATAAGCCCCCTCGGTCCGCTGCAGGGACGACTCGTCCCCGCGGCAAGAAACTCTCAGCCCTTCATTCCAATCACGGAAATACCGGCCTGGTCCGCTTCCCCGATCAACTGTTCCCGCTCAAACAGCAGTGTCCTGCCCGCATCCACAGCCAGCACGGCCGCATTCGACTGCTTCATCACCCGGATTGTCCGGACACCCGCCACGGGAACATCAAACCGCATGTCCTGCTGCGGTTTACTGACTTTGACGACCACCAGCCGCCTTCCGTTACTCAGGCCGGCCGCGCGCTGGATGGCCGCATCGGTCCCTTCCATGGCCTCAATCGCCACGCAGGCGCGATCCGCCACTACAATCGTCTGGCCGATATCGAGCCCGGCAATTTTCCTGGCGATTTCCCTCCCATAGGCGATATCCGCCAGTTCGCCTTCGTCGGGCGCGCGCGCGGTCATCACTCCCTCGGTAGCCAGCAGAGGCTTGAGGAACAGCGTCGAATCCACTACCTCGATGCCCCGCGCCTCCAGCATGCCAACAAAAGCCCCGATCAGTGCATCGGTATTCTTGCGCTCCATCCCGTTCAAAGTCCGCTCAACCACGCCGTCGGGCTTGATGGAACTGTAAAGCTGTACGTGCTTCACCTGGCCCGCCAGAACCACCTTGTTGATGCCCCGCGCACCGAGCAATTCCAGCAGCCTGGCCACTTCACCCAGGCTGAGCCATTCAATCTGTCGCGCTTTCCTGCCCAGTTCAGGAAAAGCCTCCTCCTGAATGGCGATCACCAGCGGGTCAATGCCACGTTCCACCGCCGCCTCGAGAACCAGAAACGGGAATCGCCCATTGCCGGCTATAATGGCATAGCGGTCGCTCGCGGCCGCTGAAATTTCCCGCGCGGCCTCGGCTGAGGCGTCCGTACCTGCCTTTGTTGTTTCGTCTTTCACTTCACAACACCGCGTGCTGAGGTTTTCACAAAATCAACCAGCGCCTTCACGTGGGGGGATTTGATGCCGCCGGCTTCCAGCTTTTCGAGGGCCTGTGTGGTGTTCAATTTGGAACGGCACAATGTCCGAAAGGCAGCCTGCAACTCGTCAATGTCCTCTTTCGGCAGACCCACGCGCTCAAGGCCCAGCCGGTTGGCCCCGTAGACGCCCATGGGCCTGTCGGCGGAGGTTTTGGAATACGGGAGGATATCCTTATTTACGATGGTGTAACTGCCGAGAAAGCTGTAGGCGCCAATCCGGCAGAATTGGTGAATGCCGCAGAAGGCCCCCACGATGGCGTGGTCGCCAATCTCCACGTGCCCGGCCAGCGAGGCCCCATTGGACATGATGATGTGGTTCCCAAGCTGGCAGTCGTGGGCAACGTGGACGTAAGCCATCAGCAGATTGTGGCTGCCGATCCGCGTGACGCCGCCGTCGCCTGCCGTTCCCCGGTGGATGGTGACAAATTCCCTGAGAATGTTGCCGTCGCCGATTTCGAGAAATGTCCGCTCGCCGCTGTATTTAAGGTCCTGCGGGTCCTGCCCGATGGAGGCATAAGGAAAAATCCTGTTGCCGCGGCCGAATTTTGACGGCCCGTTCAGGACGACGTGCGACATGACCTCGCAGTCCTCGCCCAGTTCCACGTCCTCGCCAATAACCGTGTAAGGGCCGACTTTGACGCTGCATGCAAGACAGGCTTTGGGATGAATGACCGCTGTGGGATGGGCTTTCATGAACCGGGCTTCTCCACAATCGCGAACAGGACCACAGCCTCCGCCGCCAGTTTGCCATCCACCGTGGCGCGCCCCTGCATCTTGCCGAAGTTGTTGCGTCGGTTCAGGAGCTGCATTTCCACGATGAGCTGGTCTCCCGGCAGCACAGGCCGGCGAAACTTGGCGTTCTCAATTCCGCTGAAGTAGATGAGCTTCTTGTCTTTGTCCGGCAGGTCACGATAAATCAGCACGCCAGCCACCTGCG
>DASSJE010000041.1:0-3879 GCA_035691365.1 Terriglobia bacterium | reverse complement strand
GCGGCGAGTTGAATACCAGCAACAACTCGGCCAGCGATGTCACGACGATCAATCCGCCCGCGCAACCTCAACCTTCATTTGACTCGACCGGCATCGTCAACGCAGCCACTTATGTGCCTCCGGTGGCGGCCGGCAGCATTGCAGCTGTCTTTGGGAGAAACCTTGCCTTGGGACAGGGGTTTGCCAGCGCCATTCCGCTTCCCACCAGGCTGGCGGGGAGCAGCCTCCAGATCGGGGGCTTTGTTGCGCCGCTTTTTTACGCTTCACCCAGCCAGGTGAATGCGCAGGTCCCATGGGAGTTGGCGGGGCAGTCCCAGGCGATGGTTACGGTAACCGTGGGCGCCGTGATTTCCGACCAGCGGCTGGTGAGCATCGCGCCCTTCGCTCCTGGCCTGTTCGTGATCAATGAAGCGGGCTTGTCTCAGGGGGCGATCATGATTGCCGGCACTCAGTTGCTTGCCGCGCCTTCGGACGGCGTTGGCAGGAGGCCCGTCGCGGCAGGAGAGTTCATCTCCATCTACTGTACGGGCCTGGGGGCGGTTTCCAGCCAGCCGGCAACAGGGAACGCCGCTAAAGCCGACCCGCTCTCGGTCACCACCACAGCACCTACGGTGACAATTGGCGGCAATATGGCCCAGGTAAGATTCTCCGGGTTGGCGCCCGACGCCGTGGGCCTCTATCAGGTGGATGTCCAGGTACCGATGGGCGTGCCCGCGGGTGCCGCTGTGCCGGTAATTCTCAACATCGGCGGGGTCACCTCCAATACCGTCACCATCGCGGTGCAATGAGGGAAACTGAAAAGGCAGCGGTGGGCTGCGGATTCCGGGGCATGTGAATAAGCGTTCCGGGAAATGGTGAATACGGATTCCGGGGCGATGTGAATAGAGATTCCGGCGGGATGTGGAACGCAAATCGACCCCGTCCGGAATGGTTATTCACATCCCGGAATAAAATTCTGAAGAAAACCTAATCGAAGCAGGCGCCGCTGGACACCAGCGGGTGCGAAGTCGACTTCACTGACAGGTGGAGGAGACTTCGTGCCCCAGGAAAAGGTATCCATGCGGAAAGTAAAAGAGGTCCTGCGCCTGCGGTTCGGTCTGGGGCTGCAACAGAATCAGATCGCCCGCAGTTGTTCCATCGGTCAAGCGACCGTTCATCGTTATTTAGAGAAGGCCGCCGCAGCCGGCTTGAGCTGGCCGCTGCCGGAAGACCTGGATGACCACCGGCTGGAAGAACTGTTGTTTCCGGTCGCGGCCAGACGGCCCAGCAAGACCATCCGGTGCTTGCCGGATTTTGCCGAGGTCCGGCGGCAGTTGCAGGCGCACAAGCACCTGACCCTGCAACTGGTCTGGGAGGAATACCGCGAAACCCAGCCGGATGGATACGGCTACTCGCGCTTCTGCGAGTTGTACCAGCGCTGGAGCCGGAACCAAGATGTGGTGCTGCGCCAGGAGCACCGTGCCGGCGAAAAACTGTTCGTAGACTGGGCGGGCGACACGATTCCCCTTTACGATCAGCGAACGGGCGAAGTTACGCCGGCTTCGTTGTTCGTGGCCGTTCTGGGAGCCAGCACCTACACGTTCGCACGCGCCACACTGAGCCAGGACCTGGGCAACTGGGTGGACTGCCACGTGGCCGCCTTCGAATACTGCCAGGGTGCGCCTCGGCTCATCGTTCCAGACAACCCTCGCACCGGCGTGGATCGCGCTTGCCGCTATGAGCCGGACCTGAATCGCACCTATCAAGAGATGGCTGCTCACTATTCCGTGGCCGTCCTGCCAGCCCGTCCGAGAAAACCGCGGGACAAGGCCAAGGTAGAGAACGCCGTTTTACTCGCCGAGCGCTGGGTGATCGCGGCTCTCCGCCATCGCAAGTTCTATGCACTGGGAGAACTGAACGAAGCCATCGGTGAGCTGCTGGAGAAGCTGAATCACCGGCCGTTCCGGAAACGCGAGGGCTCGCGGGCCAGCCTGTTTGCCGAACTCGACCGCCCGGCTTTGCAGCCGCTGCCGGTCGAGCCGTATGTGCTGGCCTACTGGAAGACTGTCCGCGCCTCGATCGATTACCACGTGGAGGTGGACCGTCATTATTACAGCGTTCCCTATCAACTGGCCGGCCAAAAACTGGAAGCCCGTTTCACCGCCGCTACAGTGGAGGTTTTTTATGCCGGCAAACGGGTGGCTTCTCATGCCCGCAATCACCACGCCTACCGGCACACCACAGTCTCCGCGCATATGCCCAAAAGCCACCAGGCGCATCTGGAGTGGACCCCTTCGCGATTGATTCACTGGGCCGAAGGGATCGGCCCCGCGACCGCCGAGGTGGTCCGTACGATCATGGAACGGAAACCGCATCCGGAGATGGGATACCGCGCCTGTCTCGGCATCCTGCGGTTGGAAAAGATCTACTCCCGATCCCGGCTGGAGGCCGCCAGCCAGCGGGCCGTCCAACTCCAAACCTGTTCGTATCAAAGCCTGAAGTCCATTCTGAAGCGCTCGCTCGACCGCCAACTCGTGCTCGATGCCGACACGGCTCAACCCGGCCCTCAGCATGAAAACTTGCGAGGCCCGCATTACTACGATCCGCCCACCACGCTGGTGCAGTAGCCCAATCTCGCAAAAAGGAATCCAACATGTTGAATCAGCAAACGATTGAAAAACTCCACTCTATGAAACTGCACGGAATGGCCGATGCCTTCCACGCCCAACTGGAAACCACCGATGCCAGCCAACTCGGTTTCGAAGAACGCTTTGGTCTGCTGGTGGATCAGCAGTGGCTCTGGAAAGAGAATCGCGCCTTAGCGCGGCGGCTCCGCTTTGCCCACCTGAAGGAACGCGGCGTCATCGAGGATGTCGATTACCAGCATCCCCGTGGGCTAGACCGCAAGCTGATGCGCACGCTGGCTACCAGCGAGTGGGTCCGCCAGCACCAGCATCTGCTGCTGATCGGCCCCACTGGTATCGGGAAAAGCTGGTTAGGATGTGCCTTGGCCCAGAAGGCCTGCCGCGATGGCTTCTCCGTTCTCCACAAGCGAACTTCGGAACTGTTCCGCGAGTTAGCGGTAGCCCATGCCGACGGCAGTATCGGCCGGCTTCTGGTCCGGCTCTCCCGAACCGATGTTCTGTTGCTGGACGACTTCGCCATGGCGCCATTGAAAGACGCCGAACGCCGCGACTTCCTGGAGATCTGTGACGACCGCTATCAGCGCCGCTCCTTGATCCTGACTTCGCAAATGCCACTGGCGCACTGGCACGAGCAGATCGGCGACCCGACGGTTGCGGACAGCATCTTGGACAGGCTGGTCCACAATGCCCACCGCATCGAACTGAAAGGCGAATCCATGCGCAAGAAAAAGCGCAAGCCGGGCGAGGAGGACCCGCAATGAATACCGGATCCTTCCTTATACGTGCGGTCGTGCCGCCCCCTTTCCCTTCACCTCCATGTTCCAGAACGGTCCTCGCCGTCAAGAGTGCGCTCCAAAGAATCTTTTCAAACCCGGAAAAGATTCTCCTCCGCCGCGCACAAACCGCGCGCCCTTGCCGGCTCCGGGCCGTTCCGAAGACTTACCTATGAGAAGGGAAAGGGGGAAAATGCAAAGGTCAAAACACAAAATCCGCCCGCCACCCGTTGACGATGTGAATAACCTCTGGCATCATGGCGAGTGCCAGCGTTGCTTCGCTTCGACGGCTATTCAGATCCGTCGGAACGCTCTATTCACATCGCCGGAATACGCAATGGGGCGTCGGCCGAGTTGCCGTTTGGCCCATTCGTGCCCGTTCAGGCACAACTTCATGCTCCACGGCGCGTAGCTGCAGATCTTCAGAAATAGCGGGCCGAACTCCTCGTCATCGATGTAGAAGTAGTAGTGATTGACGTAAA
>DASSJE010000040.1:0-28173 GCA_035691365.1 Terriglobia bacterium | reverse complement strand
GAGTTTATCCGCCCCGAAGACAAGCCATTCGAGGCAGGAGCAAAAAGGGCCGCGGAGTTGGGTTACCGTTGGGTTGAGCCCATGGTGCACAACGGCCGTGAACTGTTGAGCGAGGCCGGCTACTTCCATTCTTTCTCGCTGGACAATGATCCGCTCGAGATGAAGGACATCCTTGACCGCTACAGGCTTCAACCGTCCGGGCTTTCGGCCCATTGCCCGCTCATGCGGCCCGAAATCAGCGTTCCTTACCTGGAAAAGGCGGTGCGTTTTGCCGCGGCGATCGGGGCTCGCGTTCTGGCAACCGACGAAGGCATCCGGCCCGAATGGCTCGACGAAGAGGAATGTTTCCAGGTGATGAAATATACGCTTCGGAAGGTTCTGCAGGTGGCGGAGCGATACGCCATCTATATCGGAATAGAACCCCATCAGAGTTTTTCAAAAACCACCGAGGGGCTGCTTCGAATCGCCGGCCTCGTCCGCTCTCCCATGCTGCGGGTGAATTATGATACGGGCAATGCGTATCTGGGTGGAAGCGACCCTTACGCGGGCTTGAAGGCGGTCCTTCCCTTGCTCGTGCATGTCCACGCAAAAGATATTGCGCTGCAGCAGGCGGAAACAGAAATGGGGAAGGTCACCGGCACACCGGTGGGATGCGCCTGCGGAGAAGGCGTGATCGACTGGAGGCGCGTGGTCTCGATTCTGCGCGAAGGCGGCTACGACGGGGTGCTTTCGGTCGAGTGCGGGACTTCGGCTCAGGCGGCGGCCAGTCTGGCGCATCTGAACGGAGTGCTCAGGCAGCAGGAGCTTGCGTCGAAGTCCTAACGTGCCCATCCACAGCGGCCAAACGGGAAACAGGCATCATGCTGAGTCGAAAATATTTCTGGATTGGCGTAACGCTTCTGACAGCCGTTTCCCTGCTTCCTGCTTCCGCGGGCAACACGCTGGCGCATCCCTCTCCTCAGAAAGCCAGCGCCGGCAGAAACTCGGAACCTGCCTACAATCGTTCACGCAAGATGTATCCCGACTTGACTCCCAACCAGGACCCCGCCGCGGTGGCGCGTGGGAAAAAGCTTTTCGAGGCCGACTGCTCGTTCTGCCATGGGACTGAAGCCACGGGTGGAAATGGCGGCCCCGACCTGGTGCGGTCTGTCGTGGTGAATCACGACAGGAAGGGAAACCTGATTGGACCCGTCATCCAGGGAGGCCGTGTCAGCAAAGGAATGCCGAAATTCAATTTTACCTCCGCGCAGATTTCAGACCTTGTGGCATTTCTCCACCAGCGAAACCGCGACGCCCGCTTGCGATTCACCTACAAAGTCCTCAACGTAGCGGTGGGGGATGCGGCCGCCGGCAAAGCCTACTTTCAGGCCCACTGCTCCAGTTGCCATTCAGCAAGGGGCGACCTGGCGGGAATCGCCAAAAAATACCCTGGCGACGAACTCCAGCAGCGATGGATTTATCCCGGGCCCGGACCTGCGCCCGAGGTTACGGTGACTCTCGCGTCGGGGCAGAAATTTGAAGGCAAGCTAATACACATCGACGAATTCAACGTGTCGTTTTACGACACCCAGGGAGCTTACCGCGGCTTCCCGCTTTCGAACGGCACCCGTGCTGAGGTCACCGATCCTCTGGCAGCGCACTATCGCCTGATGAACCAGTTAACGGACACGGACATGCACAACGTCACGACTTATCTGGAGAGCCTGAAGTGAAGATCCTGGGAACCGCGGCGGGCACGTTTCTGCTCGCACTCTCACTGAGCGGCCAAAGCCTCAACCCGAATCAGATTCTGAAACCGTTGGCTGCTGACTGGCCCACGTACAATGGTGACTATTCCGGGCGCCGCTTTAGCCAGCTAAAGCAGATCAATGAATCAAACGTGAAGGACCTGCGACTGGCCTGGGCCTATGACTCAGGGAGCTACACCATCAAAGCGACGCCGCTGATGGTTGATGGAGTGCTCTACTTTTCTTCGCCGGACAACGCCTGGGCGGTTGACGCCCGCACGGGCCGCGAACTCTGGCATTGGCAGACGAAAACGCTGGGCGGAACCCACATCGGCAGCCGCGGCATGGCCATGTACGGGAAATGGCTTTACGTGGTGACGCCTGATGATTATCTCGTCTCCCTCGATGCGGCAACAGGTAAGGAGCGATGGCGTGTGGTCATTGCCGACCTTAAACTCGATTTCTTCTCGACCGTGGCTCCAGTAGTCATCGGCAATCACGTCCTGGTCAGCCCCAGCATTGAATCCACGGACAACCGGGGTTATCTGGATTCCTACGACCCCGAGACAGGAAAGCTCCAATGGCGCTGGTACTCGACGCCCAATCCCGGCCAACCGGGTTCCGAGACGTGGCCCAACGCGGATGCGATGGCGCATGGCGGAGGCGCCATCTGGATCCCCGGCACGTACGACCCCGAGCTGAACCTATATTATTTTGGCACCGGCAACCCTCAGCCGGTCATGGCGGGCCAGGGCCGCAAAGGAGCCAACCTTTGGGCCAACTGCATTGTGGCTCTCAACCCGGATATGGGCAAAATGGTCTGGTACTACCAGACCACTCCGCATGACACGCACGACTGGGACTCTGCTGAGACTCCGGTCCTTTTTGACGCGACAATCAATGGGCAGCCGCGAAAATTGCTGGCCCAGGCCAACCGCAACGGTTACTTCTATGTGCTCGACCGAACCAACGGCCGGCATATTCTTACCACACCGTTCGCCCCCAACAACTGGGCCAAGGGGCTTGATGATCAGGGGCGGCCAATCCGTGATCCAGACAAAGATCCCAAACCGGCAGGAGCATTTGTGATTCCGTCGGAGGGAGGCGGGACGAACTGGTTCCCTCCCAGCCTTGATCCTGAAACAGGACTGTTTTATGTTCGCGTGGTGCGCTCGGCGGCGGTCTATTACCTCACCGACACGAGTTTTAGGCCCGAAGCGTGGGGCGGCATCGATAAGACTGTCTGGACTGGACCCTCTTCAATCGAGGCCATTGACCCCACGACAGGGAAAATCGCCTGGGACCACATGACCGGCAGAGGTGGATCTTCCGGCCTGCTGAGCACGACGGGGAAATTACTTTTTGGCGGCGACGGATCGGGAAACGCCCTGGCCCTCGATTCCTTGACCGGGAAGACCCTCTGGCACGTCAATCTGAATGAGACGATGGACAATGGCCCCATCACTTACGAACTGGACGGGCGGCAGTACGTGGTGTTTGCAGCGGGGGCAAAACTGTTTGCCTTCACAGTTCCAGAATAGGCGTCTGCGCAAATCCAAAAGTTGACCCGGCGAAAACAAATGAATCGGTCAGGGGCGCATCGGACTTGGGGGTAACAGACATGGAGCTTTATAAAAGAGCCTTGCTTTTTCTGAGCATCGCACTGGTCGCAGCGGGACCGTCGGTGGCCCAGAACACCACGGCCGACCGCATTCCCTTATTCAAAAAGGGCGCTATCCGCGTGCTGATCCTTACCGGGCAAAACAATCATGACTGGCGAAGCACGACCCCGGTGCTGCGGGACATGCTGCTGAATACGGGGCGGTTTGATGTTCGGGTGAACGAAGAACCCACGGGCATGACGGCGGAAACTCTGGCCATTTACAACGTGGTAGTCCTCAATTACAACGGGCCGCGCCTGGGGCAAACGGCTGAAAGTGCCCTTGAGGATTTTGTGCGCTCGGGCGGCGGCCTCGTAGGCGTGCACGGCGCCAACTGGGCGTTCAGCGGGTTAGTCGTGCTGGGCGCTGGAAGCGTTCCGACAGAAATCATGGAGCCGCCATGGCCGGCGTACAAACAGATGATCGGCGGCGTCTGGTCAGACCAGCCGCCTGCTTCGGGCCATGCTCCAAGACACAAGTTCAACGTAAAAGTCGTCGATCAGGACAGTCCCATCACCGAAGGGCTTCCGAAGACGTTCGAGGCAAATGACGAGCTTTATCACAACATGCACATGGCGCCCGGAGTCCACATCCTGGCGACCGCATTCGACGATCTTGCAAATAAATCCCACACGCCTCCTCCGGCCTCTGCCGGTAAAGAGACTCAGACTGCCACCGGGCCGGACCGGTCAGCGAAATGGCCTCACCTGGACAATAATCCCACCGGCAAGGACGAGCCTATGCTCTGGACCATTCGATATGGTCGCGGCCGGACTTTCTATACGACCTTGGGACATGACGTTAAGGCCATGGATCTGCCCGGCTTCTCCACTACCTTTGTCCGCGGCGTGGAATGGGCGGCAACAGGCAAGGTGAAACAACCGCCACCGAAATTCCGATCATGGGCAGAACCTCTCCCGTCCAACTCACAACCTTGAACCATTGCCAAATGCGCCGGGAGACTGAACCGGACCGCCGGCAGGAAGTGCATACCTGCGGCTGATGGCGTTCGCCACGTCATGAGGATGCTGGAAGACCGAATCGAAGAAGCTGCCCAAGCGCAACAGGACACTATCATGTCACCAGACACTGAGTCGCCCGCCAAACCTGCCACGATTCAATGAAGGTTATTTGATTGAACTGAAAGGACTGGCGGAGAGGCAGGGATTTGAACCCTGGGTACAGGTTTTCGCCCGTACAACGGTTTAGCAAACCGCCGCCTTAAGCCACTCGGCCACCTCTCCGTCGATTTGAGGGTTAATTTTAACCCGCAGTGCCCGCTCCTGGCTAGTGCAAAACCGCGGCACGGTTGACCGCTGCGCGGGACCCGTGTGAAACAATGCATGGCGCTTCAGGCCAAAATAGCTCAGGCCATCACGCTATCAACTTGCAGCAGGCAGCAGGCGGGCGAAGCGTTCCGGGTCGCGCGCCAACTGTTGCGAGTAGGTTGCGGCTTGTTGGAATGTATACAGCAACTGGTCTCCGGGGCGGAAATCGAACACTGTTCCCGTTTTCGCCGCTGCGTCGGGGGCGCGGCCCTTGTCCCAGGAGGCGTCGAGCTTTGCCAGCAGTTGCTGGTCGCGTTCCGCGATGGTCCGGATCAGGGCTGCCGCAGACTCAGTTTTGCGCTCCGGCTTTGCAGCTTCCTCCACCAGTACTGTGATGCGCCAGAAGACATGTTCCATGTATTCCACCGAAAGCCGGAAGGTGAGGAAATCGTCCAGGTTGTCACGCACCTCGGCTTCACTGAAGACAAGCTGGCTGAGCAACCGCCGGAAGGGTGGCGCGTTCAGCGTGCCGGACGTAGCGGCCGCCTTCAGTTCGTCGTCACTTCTCCAGGGAACCGGCAGCACCGGCCGCATCCAGCTCGGGGAACAGCTTGCCCGGTTTGGTGTGATCTCGTAAAGCATCGTAAAAACGTCGGACCAGTTTTCATTCCAATCCGCCTGGTAATGTTTTTCAACAAAGCGGCGGAAACCGGACGCCCGCGCCGCGGCACCGCCCTCGTTCAAGGCAACAGCCGTGTAAGCGCAGGTGTCCCACAGGGACCGCTGGATGTAGCGCGACGGCATCCAGTTGGTGACAATCACGCCCAGCGCCCGCGGGTTGTCAATGCGGCTGTAGGCGTCCGCAAAAGCTTCGATGTTGCGCAGGGCGTTGGCGCCCGCGCGCACACCCCAGCGGCATGAAATGATCGACGGCGCTCCAATCGCCCGCAGACCCGTGTCAATCACTTTGCGCGCCGCCTGTTCCAGCGGTTTGGGGTCAGTCACGTAGTATTGCCAGTCCATGACGATGATGTCTTTGTTGAGCTTCGGCAAAACACCGGCCTGCTTGTGCAGGACAAAGTCGCCCCAGACAATCAGCTCTTTGCCCAGACCGCGCGTGATGTGGTCGAGGGAGTTCACATAGTCTGCCCAGATTTCAGCGCGGCTCTTCTTCTTGAGCGCCGCGCGGGAAAGCTCAGATCCTCCCCAGTTCACCTCATCGCAGCCGCCGTGGAAGTAGCGCGAGGGGAAGGCCTCCGCGACTTCCCGATAAAGGTCCCCGAACAGCCGCAGGGTTTCCGGGGCCACCGGGCAGACAGCCGAAAAGTTGTTGCGTCCTCCCTGCATCGCGTCTTGCAGATGGGCGTACTGCGGAACGCCGGTGATGAAGCGTGTGTGGCCGAACGATTCGATTTCAGGTATCAGCTCCACGCCGCGCTGCTGCGCGTACCCCGCAAGTTCTTTGGCCTGCTCCGGCGTCAGGGCGTTCTTATGGGTGATGAGTTCAGGATGGCTTTTGAAGCGAAAGGCGGCGCCCTGATCGTCCGCCAGTGAAATCAGGTAAGCATTCAGGTTCCATTGGTGACAGAAGTCGATGGCCTGCCGGTAATAGGAAGGATCTTCCGGAACGCGGCCCGCGTCCGCCATCAGCCCCCTCAACTGCCCGGCTGATTTTTTCACTTCGCCCGGGCTGCCTTGAGGGGGCTGCAAGCCTGGCCGCAGGGCTTCCTTTCCTGCGGTGTCGGCGGGCGCTGCTCCCCTGGCCATCTGCCCGGTCAGCAGAGTTGAGCCTGCAATGCCCGCGATGCCACTAGCCAGAAAATCACGCCGGGTCTTTTTTTCGGATTTTTCTGAATCGTGATTGTGCAAATTGTCCTCCTTCGATTTGGCATCTTACTCCAACTGCAACTTTTGGGCATGGGCTTTGTGAGACAGGGCGCCGATCTTTCGCCGCCTGGCGTCGATTTGCTTCGGAGTTGAGTCGCAAGACTCTGCGAACGCGACCCTTGCGTACGGCGCAGAACGGTTGAAGAGGAGGATTGTTCTGCGCAAGGGGACACTTCTAATGAGTTAACCAAGGGGACATTTCTAAAGAGCTCTGACACAGAGCAAGGATTGTTCTTGACAGGAAGAATTGGCCGCCCCTAGACTTTATACCGCGGGCTAACCTGAACAATAATGCTTTCCGCAAGGAGTATACGATGTCTCTACGCATCAACGACACGGCCCCCGATTTTGTGGCCGATACGACACAAGGAACCATCAAGTTCCACGAATGGATCGGCGACGGCTGGGCCGTCCTGTTTTCTCATCCCAAGGACTTTACACCGGTATGCACCACAGAGCTTGGCTACATGGCAGGACTGCAATCGGAGTTTGCAAAACGCAACTGCAAGATCATTGGCCTGAGCGTGGATCCCGTGGCCAGTCATAAGAAGTGGGAAGTGGACATTGAAGAAACCCAGGGCCACAAGGTGAATTATCCCATGATCGGCGACCCTCAACTCAAAATCGCCAAGCTCTACGATATGCTGCCGGCAGAGGCCGGAGAAACCTCTGAAGGCCGGACCCCGGCGAATAACCAGACCGTGCGCACAGTGTTCATCATTGGCCCGGACAAGAAAATCAAGCTGATGTTGACCTATCCCATGAGCACCGGCCGCAACTTTGACGAAGTCATTCGGGTGCTGGACTCCATACAACTTACCGTCAGGCACAAAGTATCCACCCCCGTTAACTGGAAGCAAGGCGGTGACGTCATCTTGTCCGGTGCGGTGTCAGACGAAGAAGCGAAAAAGCTCTACCCTGGCGGATGGAAGGCGCCGCGACCCTATATGCGCATCGTCCCCCAGCCCAAGTAGCTTTGGCTTTTTGAAGGAAGTCAGCCGCGCTTGAACGCCTGAACGTTGAAGTTGCGAGCGCGGAAGACTTCCATCGCAACCATCCGCAATTCATCGAGTAGAATCGCTCGAATCAACGGCAAAATTATCTGGAGATTTCCGACCGCCTGCGGGTCATCCTGCCAGGGGTGAGTCTGCCGCGCTGGCCTGAGTGGTGGCATTCTGCCGGACAACTCCCGTCTGATCCACAAAGTAAGAATTGAGCCCGGTGGTTCCACGAGTGATGGGATCCGCGCTGATGGTGAATGAGAGGATTTGCCCGTTGATGACGGCGCCCGGCGAATAGGTGAACAGGTAGCCGTTTTTGGTGGACGTCATCGCGGTGGATCCTCCGGAAGCGCTCCCGGCTAGCGCGTTATCAACGATGGCCGCGTGAGACGTGTCCTCGGCGGAACCGGACGGTGGCGGCCCCAAATAGCCTAGTGTCGGTGTATATCCCTGGTTATACGTGGAGGAATAGGTGAACTCGGCAGTGCTCAGTGTACGGAGTGATTCCGCCGCCGAGGCCTGATTGGCCGCCACTCGTGAGCGAAGAAAATTGGGGATGGCAATCGCTGCAATAATCAGGATGATCGCGACAACGATCAGGAGTTCAATCAAAGAAAAGCCATTCGACTTGGTTCTCATTGCCATTCCTTGAAAGTTTTGGCGCACGCTGCGGTATGTAGCAGCGCGCTGTACTCCTGACCAGTGCACCAGGGATACCATATCGGCTGCCGCCAGAAAGAACTTTAAAGCCGGGGCCAGATGGCAGAAATTAGGAAAGTTGCAGCAGGCCCGCTGGCGATATAGCCCAGGCAAGTTGTTTCCACCGGGATCTCCGTACCTCAAAGTGTCAGATGTGAACGACAATTATTGTCGGTTGTTGTGCGGAGCCTGGCGCCGATAGCATTTTCGAACGTTCAGCAACCGGCTGCCTACGCAACTCCCCGCAAAGTGTTGCGTCGACGATGAAAGCTCTGTTAGAATCGACGCGGCAATGGCGGGGAAGATGCCGGCCCTCCCTGGACGCAGAGGGTGAACGATGCATCACAACGCTTACACCAGCGGCGCCTTTGCTTGACCAGATTGACATTGTGCGATTCATGACGTGATTGACGCTGTATTGTGGTTACCCATTTCTTTTGTTTGACATATCTTATTGTTTGACATATTGTGGAAATGCAGTTTAGCTAGGGGCCGTGTGGTTTGGCTCTCTCCTCTGTGCAAATAAGCGGATTGCCGAGGATATTTCAAAGTCTACGGAGGTTGACCTGATGGACCCGCGACGCAAGTTTTTTGTGGCGACGGGAATCTTGCTTGCATTTTTATTTGCGGTTGCTCCTCCTGCCTTTTCGAAGAAGGGACAGGCGAAGCTGAAGATTCACGTTAGCCCGAAGCAGGCGTATGTTTTTGTTGACGGTGCTGCTTTGAAAGAAGGTAGCTGTGGAGGATTATTCTGCACCATCTGGCTCGATCCCGGTGAGCACACGGTTACCGTCCGTAACTACGGATTTGCTCCCGAGTCTCAAAAGGTGACCCTTGAAGCGGGCAAGGTGTCTAAGCTGGATGTTACGTTGAAGCCTGAAGGCGGCCCCGTGTCTGGGCCGTGGGGTCGAATTCAAATTAAAGGGCCGCCGCATGCTGCAGTCCTCCTTGACGGGAAGTCCCCCGACTTTTTTGTGGGACACGTGGACGAATTCGACAACAGTTTTATCTGGCAGCAGGAACTGCTCGTCCATCCCGGGACCTACCAGGTAACGGTGACATGGTGGGGCAAGGAAATCTGGTCCGGCCCCGTGACGGTGCAGGCCAACGAACGCGTTATCGTGAAAGTCAATCAGAACGGCGCCCAGAAAACCAAGCCGTGGAAGAGGCTTTCAAAGCTGACTTCGCCCTTGCCGCGCTTCAAGGCCGGCCTTTCGACAACCCGTGTAGCCGTTGCGCCGACCCAGGGCGATTTCTCCGCCAATCCCACCAGCCTCAAGTGCGGCCAGTCCAGCCAGCTTAGTTGGTCTTCAGCTGACTCGGTTGAGAATACGATCAGCGGAATCGGCAAGGTTGGCGCCAGCGGTAACCAGACCGTCACGCCGAAGCAGACTACTACTTATGATTTTACGGCCGCTGGTCCGGGTGGCATCGTCAAGAAGAGTGCTACTGTTGACGTCGATTCAGCCATCCAGGCTTCACTCACCGTCAGCCCCGCTGAAGTTCGCTATCACAAGGTGGGGGATAATGTCGTCGAGCAGGGTTCGGCGACTCTTTCGTGGTCAACCACAAACGCCCAGTCGGTTTCAATTGATCCGCTGGGAACGGTGGACGCCAGCGGAAGCAAAACCATTACCCCAACTCCCAAGCAGACGGGCTACGGGCCTGTGGATGAAACCGATACTTACACTCTGCACGCCACGAACGATTGCGGAGGCTCTCAAACAGAGACGGCCACGCTGCATATCGTCGGCCTCATCGAGCGTGCGCATGTCAAGGTCGAGTTGACCAGCATCTTCTTCCCGACCAACTGGCCCAACAGGCATCACAAGAACAACGGCCTGCTGCGCAGCCAGAAGCAGGCTCTGGACAAGCTGGCCCAGACCTTCATCGACCATCACAAGATTGCGCCGGATTCGAAACTGGTGCTGGAAGCCCATGCCGACCGGCGTGGCTCAAAGCACTATAATCAGTTGCTCTCTGAATGGCGCGCAAACATCGTCAAAGACTACCTGGTCAGCCAGGGCGTTCCTGCCGACCAGATCGAAGTCAAGGCCTTTGGCAAGACGCAGAACCTCAAACTGAGCGAAGTGAAACAGCTTGAGGGTGAGAATCCCAACAAACCGACAAACGTCCGTCACTGGGTTGATGAAGTGCTGGCTCACAACCGGCGTGTCGATACGGTCCTGATGCCGGACAATCTGCGGTCGGCACCGACCTATCCTTACAACGCGCCTGATGTGACCATCATTCACATGAGGCCGATGCCTTCGCTCAGAAAAGTTAAGAGTGCTGAATAGCGAAAGCTGAGCGTTAAAGAACCATCCGTGCCCTGCCAGTCTTTGATGATTGGCGGGGCATTTTTTTTCGACGCCATGATGGCCGTATTCAGCAGGGAAGCCCCGGTTGCAATCTCAAGGGTTTACGGTGTTGCCAAGGGATCATCTTTGTTTTTAACGACACGGCGGTCTGTTTCTGCGCTTCGGCTTGTTCTCCAGGTTCTGCTTCGGCCGACGGTCCTATGATGGAATACGGGAATGATCAGGATCAGAAGAAACCCTACGCCCAGGACCAGTGCCTCCGCTGTTTTCGTCCCCAGGACCCAAATGCTGGCGTGCTGATGGACGACCGCCCACCATGCTCTTGACGCAAGGACCAGCCCGATCACCAGCATCACCGCTCCCCCCAGATAAAGCAGCAGGAATGCGCTCCAAAGGACCAGTACCGAAAGTCTCTTGCGTATCTGCCCCATGTGCAGTGTGGACTTCTCTCTGTTCTCCCTGCTGCGCAATCGGCCCCGGCTGAAACCCCGCCGCGGCCAGGCCGCAATTGCCTGGCAAGAATTCCTAACCCCTCTTTTCGTCACATCACGGGCTGAGCTTGAGAAGCTTCCGCAGCGGAAGGGATGATCTCAACGGCTTTATGTGATATACCTTTCGAAAGAGCCATCAATTGGGACCGTCCGCGCGAAAGGGGAAACAGAGGATGCGTCAGTCCTTTCAAATCCGGGACGCTTTGGCATCGCGGAGACTTTCCTGCCAGGCACGCTGCTGCTGGAAGCGCGCGCTCGCCGTGTGCATCGTCCTGCTGTCGCCCTTACTGCTGTTGCCGGTCGTGTCGTGCGGCGACTCAGCATCGGCGTCCGCGCAGCGAAATAACCCCGCGCGTTCGAGCTTTCACCTTGAGAGCGCTGCTTTCAAAGAGGGCGCTTTTATTCCCGCACGCTTCAGTTGCCAGGGAGAGAATGTGTCGCCCCCCCTCGCATGGTCGGGTCCTCCATCCGGTGCGCGCAGCTTCGCCTTGATTGTCGAAGATCCCGACGCGCCCGCCGGCACGTGGACGCACTGGGTGGCCTACAACCTGCCCGCGCAATCAAGGGCGATGGCCGAGAACACGCCGGAGCAAGGCGAGCTTGCCAATGGCGGGCTCCAGGGGACGAGCAGCTTCGGCAGCGTCGGCTACGGAGGTCCGTGCCCGCCTCCGGGCAAGGCGCACCGCTACTTCTTCAGGCTCTACGCCCTCGATACGCTTCTTGACCTGAAGGCCGGCGCCAACAGCCCCGACGTGCTGGCGGCCATGCAGGGCCATGTGATGGGCGAGGCGCAGTTGATGGGCCGGTTTAAACGCTGAAATCACACGATTTCCAGCGCGATTGTAATTTTTACCCGCTGTTTCATAATTGGACACATTTTTTTGACGGTAAGCTTCTGCGAAAATAAATCACATCAAATATAGTATTATCAATAAGTTACGAATACAGAAATTAAAAAGAATGAGGGTAGCATGCCGCGCGGCAGGTTGCAGCTCTGGAATGTAGGCTCCAAATGGAGGCTCTGTAAAAGCATGAAGTATGAAGTGTGAAGGATGAAGAAACGCGGTATGTGCCATGTAGCAGGTAGCATGCAGCATGTGGCAGGCAGCGTGTCGCGTGGATGCAGCGGCGACTCGACGCCGCCGGCGGAGTTCAACGATCGGTGGCCGAGAAGCTTGTGAACCCGAAGTTCTCCATCACGCCTGTAGCGCCATCGAGAAAAAATCCCATGCCCGGATTTCCGCCCGCAAACGTGCCGTCGCTGATCCTCACCACCTGCGCGCCGTTGATATAGACGGTCAGGATTTTCCCGATCATGCTGGCCTTCACCACGTCTCCGGTTTTCACGCCGTATCTGGAGCCGCTGGTTTCTTTCAGCATGGTATATTTTCCCAGCGGGCCGTCCCACCTTGCGATATTGCAATAGGCCTGCGGAATTTTTGTGCAGCGAAACATCACTTCATATCCCGTGCACCAGTGCGGCGAAACGGAACTCCGCAGCCGCAGTTCGACTTCTTCCCAGACTTTGCCGTCCTGGTTCGGATGGGTCGAGCGCACGGTGGCCTGCACCGTCTGATTCGGCCCCCAGTCGCCCTTCAGGAGCGCGGTCGAGTCGTCGTATTTTTGCGGGGCCGGCCTGTGCCCGCCCGGCTCGGTGCCAAACGCGAATCCGCGCCTCGTCCGGACGTCTGTCCAATCGAGCCCGTCCGCGCGGCCGTTCAGCCATTCGCCGCCCTCTGAAATCGGATTCTCAGCGCGCGCGAAGTGGGCGGTGTAAGGTCCGTGCGTATGCGCGGCAGCGGGCGCGCGAAACAGGCTCAGGTCCCGCCTTGCCGCAACACAAATGCCCGCGATCATCAACAGCCCGATTGCCAGCCGCCATGCGGCCGGCGCGCGTTTCGATTGTCCCGTCCTCATGCGCAAACATTAAAGCACATATTTGGCTAGAACCACAGAGGCAGGAAATAGGAAGTAGGAAGTAGGGAAGAAACATCGAATGGTGATTTGCGATTTGTGATTCCAAATCGGCCGGCGACGGCGTTTCGTAGCGGCGGCTTTACGCCGCCATCTGCGATTGGCGATCTGTGATTGGCGATCGGCGATTGAAAAAGGTCGTAGCGAGGACGTGCGGTTTAGAGCGAGCGAATAGCGAGTGGCGAGTAGCGAGTAGAGATCGCGTCCGTTCTTGAGGTCCGCGGGTCTTCCTCAAAATGCAGGAAGTAGGAAATAGGAAGTAGGAAAAAGTATGAAGTGTGAAGGATGAAGGATGAAAAAGGGCGCCGGCGAGCGGTGAGAGAGGAATTGGCGATTGGCGGTCGAAAACGACTATGAATTATGAACTTTGAATGACCCACGCATAAGCTGCCCCGCCTCGCGGGAGAACTCTGCCGCCGCTTTGCCTTTCGCGAAAGGGCACGACCTTCAGTCGTGCCGAACGAACGCGCCGTCCGATGGCAGAATCGTGCCGCCTCGAGTTTTTAGGGGGTCGAACCTTCAGGTCCCACAGATAACACCTTTCTCACAGAGCGGGCTTCAGCCCCTGAGGCAGGCGGACCGTTCCGACAAAAGACTTCAGCGGCTAAAGCCGGCGTTTTTTCTGCGCCATTTTTCGGCACGAGTGAACTCGTGCCCTTTCTCTCCAGCACTTCCGCCCCGTTCCGGGGCACAGCCCTGTCCCGGATGGGACAGGGCTGGGTGACTCTTGTGGCACGGGCATCTTGCCCGTGAAGAACCTGGCCAGGATGGGCACGCCACATGCGGGTCGCACCCCACGCCGTCATTCTGAACGCAGCCGCACAACGTCCCCCAATCTGTCATTCTGAACGCAGTGAAGAATCCCTGCATTTTGGTTTTGAAGGCAAATACCGGGTTCCTTCGCTCCGCTCAGGATGACGGATGAGTGGCCCAGGATGACAGGCGAGACGCCCGTGCCATGGCCTGGCCGCATCGCTCGATTCTATCTCTACTCAGCTTCGCTGACCGCAGACACCAAGAATCGATTTCTGCACCAGCCTCGTTCCTACGCTTGTTGTGACCGTGCGGTTTCGAGCTTCATCAATGAAGCTTCAGTAGGAATTCCTGTAATGCGTGCAATATTCGCGTTTGGACCACGAGGAACTCATCCGGACCACATTCCTCAGGGGATTTCTTTCCAGCGTATCGCGCAAAGACTTCGCTTGCCCGCAGCCGCTTCCTTTTGATTTCTGCCTCGTCGCCGTGGTCAAAATCGTGGCGAACTGCCGTTCTCAGAAACTTTACGTCCATGGTGAATTCTGGGGGCGGCGACGGCATTCTCTTGCATGCCCCGGAACCCTCGTACACTAATACGTAGAGAGCGTCGATAAGCCTTCCGTACTGTGCAATGTCACGAGACGGCTCTCCGATGGTCGTAAGGGCAGCCGAGGACTCATTCGTCATCTTGAATAGGTCCTCACCGTGGGCGGCGGAGTACTTTCGGTTTGCTGCGTAGAGTGCGTCTCTACATGTAGCGCATAGCTCGGCGAGATTTCTGGTAAGCGCATCAGTCGCCTCGTGGTACGCTCCTAAAAGACGCGAGAAGCGCGGATCATGGGTTGCTAGACGCTTCGTCAGAATCTCGATCCGAGCTCGGATCGAATCTCCACCGGTTGACCCCGAAGTTATTGCGTTCTGATACCGAATCAATTCTCTGTCGGTAGCCTTCACACCTTTCTCCACCTCAGCTGCGAGCTGCGAGAAGAACGTGTGAATGAAATCTTCAAATGACATGCCATAGTCCCCGGCATCTAACCCCTGGGCTTGCACTCGCCCAGCGAGCATGCAAATGGAGAGGGTATTGGCACGGTTCCTGACAAGGGAACACTTATCGGGAAATGCCTTGTCCAAGAAATCAACGGCCCCACTGATCCGCTTGGCCGTGTCGGACGACCTGCTAAAAGTTCGATTCTCACGAAGGAGAGACTCTAGCTGGGGATACCTCATTTGGGGCTGAATTCCGCGCGCTTCAACGAATGCCCACTTCGCGACCGCTTCAAAATGAGTGTACCGGGTGTTTTTCAGCCCAATCTTATCCTTGAAGAACGGTTTGGCAGCCATCTCGTGGCAAAAGTCGCGTAACTCTCCTTGGATAGCATTGATTTTCTCTGCAGTGTTAAGCGGTGTGCCGAGCTGGAGACGCTTGAATAACTCTTCGAGTTCACCATCAGTTGCGTCTTCGATTTCTTCTATATCAATCTCAAAGTCGTCGAAATCGTCTGATACGTCGTCCGGCAGAAGCGAGTATCGTTCGCCACCTACACGCTTAGCCGCATCTTCATCGAGTTGGAGCACGTCATCGAAGAATTCCCAGATTGCAGTGAGCCGTTGCTGCCCGTCTACGCATTCGAACGTGCCCTCATCTAACTTCCGGAAGTAGAACTTGGGCAGATGCCAGCCCCTAAGAATAGAGTCTATGAGAAGCCGTTTTTTCTTATCTGGCCAGACCTCTTCACGTTGGAAATCCGGCATTTCTATGCGGTCCCTTCTCTTGTAGACCTTGTCGATCGCCCTGCCTCGGAGTTCGAGTTTCATGTCATCCTCTAATTAGTGCCGTCCAAAAGTTGGAGTTATAAGCAGTGAATCGTGAAAAATTGGGCCACACGGCCCAGTTCGTTACGGTTGCGGCCTCGGTCTTGCTGTGGTCTTACAATTTCGGCGATTTTATATCACCTGGGAAAGCGAGGCGCAAGGGAACTTTGGTTGGAGGGGAAGAAATTATGAAGTATGAAGGATGAAGGATGAAAAGCCGAGGCGAGCGGCCCGATAAATTACGAGTTACGGGCGGCAGGCTGGTGGCGCGCGCATGAAGAAGACGCTCTTCAAATCGCCCAATCGCAAATCACTCAATCATTCAATGACGTGCGCCCTCACCCGGCCGCTGCGCGGCCACCCTCTCCCAGAGGTAGAGGGTTTGCGTTCGTGGTGGGTGTAGGTCTTTGGCCGGGCTGAAGCCCGGCCCTCCTGAAATTCAACTCCTACCGGCCGCCCACTTGCCCGCATACATCGCAAAGGAACAGCGCATGCCCGACGCGCCAGGCCCTACATACGACCTGCCGCCTGCCACCTGCCGGCGGTGCGTTACGCGTTAGTGCCGCGCGGTTTTAGGCACACGACCGGTGGAGCGTGCGAATTGTATGGCGGGTGCGGGGTCTCAGCCGATCTCGATGCTGAGCGGGTCGCTGTTGCTCAGGACACCGGCTGAAAGCGGCGCATCGTGTTCGAGTTCGACCGGCGCATCGAATTCGAGTGGCAGGTGCATTCGCCTCTCATGACGCCGGACTTCCTCCATCACGCATTTCGGACAACCATGCTGCCGGTTCGTCCTCTCGCCGTGGCGGGGGCAAATTTCCTGGAATGGGGCTGGTTCTGGTTGGATATCGTCGTGATCTGTCGCGTCCATTGTCGCATTCCTCCCCGAATGCCGGACCCTGCGCCAGCCTATCGCGGCCGGCAAGGCGCGGCAATGGGCCTTTAGTTCCAGAACCGAAGCAAGTATTACCCCCTATGCCCGCGCGACGGTTTGAGGGCGCCTGCGGCACCTGGCGCGGGTTTGGCTGGAAGGTCAATTGTTTGGATGGGGCCGGCGCGGCCACGGCCTATCGAGGCGCGCTCTGGCCGCACCAGTGTTCCCGCTGCCGGGACCGGTCATGACTTGCTCTGAAGACTGAATTCCAGTTCCCGGATCTTCTGGTTCTTCTCCCTCATGGCGGACATATAGGTCCTTTCCTGCATGGCGACCCGCTGCTCCAGCGTTCGGATGGTCTGGTTGGCCCGGTCCAGCCGTGCCAGCAGTTCTTCCTGCCTGGAATCGATACGGTGCAAATGAAATCCTGCCATACCATGCCCCGCTGTTAATTCGACGGAACTCATAGATACCCTTTGTGTTTTCATCCCTTACCCCTAAGCGGCGGTTGAAAAAACAGGCCCTTTGCCTTGCTCAGGCGGAAGTAGCGCCGGGACCTTTTCTGCAACCTGCCAAATCACATCCGGAGTAGAGCAACTATCGTTCCAGACGCGCGGGCGGCGGGAGAAATTGACCGTCGGCACGCGGTTTCAGGCCCTACAGGCCGGGAGGGAAGGCCCGGAGGGGCAATCGGCGCCCTGCAGGCTTGTAATTCTTACCAGCCTTATTTAATTTTTTCGAGGGGGCGACACTGGCGCCCGGTTTGCCGCGCGGGCTTTCGCGCGCGCTAAATGCTTTGTGACTTACGGCGAAGCCCATGGAGTGCGGCAGCAGCGCTGCCGCCATGGAAGAAAGAAAAGGCGGCAGGTAGCCCTGCCGCAGTCCAAGGGGGTGGCTGGCGCTACCGCAGTCCAGGAAGGTGAGGAGACTCGTGACGCATCACACTGGCGCGGCACGGCAGTCCTGCCGGGTGGCGCGTGATCCATGCCGGGGATATGATTGGTGAGGCCGTTGATCGGCGGAAAGCAGGCCCGATGGCGCCGGCCGCGGCCGGGTTTCATCCGAACCCCCGATAAGGCGGCATCGGGAACCTGCGAGCGGCAAAAGGCGTACTTAATAAATAAGCAATGGCGGAAACAAACTCAACTGCGGCGAATGGTTTCGCGATCCGGGCAGACTGCGTTTCGAAGTGGTTCCAGATGGGCGAGGCGCGGATCCGGGCGATTGACGAGGTCACGCTATCCGTCCGCAAGGGCGAATTCATCGGGCTGCTGGGAAGTTCCGGGTCAGGGAAGTCCACGCTGCTGAATCTGATGGCGGGGCTTGACCAGCCGACCTCGGGCTCGATTATCGCCGCGGGACGCAACCTGGCGGAAATGAGTTCACGCGAGCTGGCGCGCTATCGAAATCAAACCATGGGGATGATCTTCCAGGCGTTTAACCTGCTTCCGCGCATGACGCTCGAGGAGAACGTGGAATTGCCGCTGCGCCTGGCGGAAGTGGACCGCGCAGAACGTGCCGCCCGCGTGCGGGAAGCGATCGGGCGGGTCCGCCTGGAGAAGCGCCTGGCGCACCGTCCCGGAGAATTGTCCGGCGGCGAGCAGCAGCGGGCCGCCATCGCGCGCGCCTTGGTAAACCGCCCCACGCTTTTGTATGCCGATGAGCCGACAGGAAATCTGGACAGCAACACCGGCGAAGAAATTCTTATCCTGCTGCGCGAGATCAACCAGAAGCTGGGCACAACCATCGTCATGGTGACGCACGAACGGGCGTTCGCGGAACGCTTCGCCGCGCGCATCGCCTTCCTGAAGGATGGAAAGCTGGCGCCCCCATGAAGATCCGCGACCTCACCGAGCTGGCGGCGCGGAACCTGCGCGAAGCGCTGCTGCGAAACTTGCTGACCACCCTCGGCATCGGCGTCGGCATCGCCTCACTGGTTGCCATGCTCTCGCTGGGCATTGGCCTGCAGCGGCTGGCGACGCAGCGCCTCGAGCGGTCGGGCCTGTTCAATGCCATCTTCGTGAGGCCGAAGTCCGGCCTTGACCACGCCGGAGGTCCCGCGAAACAGCCGCCGCCGGAGAAATCGCCGGAGCTTGACCTCGAGGCGCGGCAGGCCATGACCCGCCTGTCCGATGTTATCGCGGTTTATCCCCAGATCAGGTTTCTGACGGAGATCCGGTATGACGGGAATTCATACCCCACTTCGGTCGCCGGAATTCCGGAGACGGACCGGGGCGGCGGCGCATTCGACGACATGCAGGGCCGGTTTTTTTCCGCTCCCAACGCTGATGAAGCCATCCTGCAAACCGGGTTCGCGGAACGACTCGCGCGCCCGCCAGAGAGCCTGGTGGGGAAGCAGATCGTAGTCCGCTACGCCCGGCGCGAACCGCTCCCCGCGGCGGGCGGCAAAGCCGGAGCGGGAAGCTCGGCCACGGCGCAGAACAGTGTGGGAGCGGGATTTTCAGTGATGCTTCAGGAAACGCGCCTGAAGATTGTCGGCATCGTGAAAACCGACCCCGAGGGCATTGGCGGTTTTGGCCGCGGCCAGCTTTTTGTGCCTCTCGAAGTGGCCGAGCAGTTGCACGCGACCCAAATCACGGACCTGCGCCAGGTGCTGCGAGGGCCGGGCCCCCAATCCACGTACTCAACGCTGACGGTGCGCGTGACGGGACCCACCAAAGTGCCCGCCGTCGAGGACGCTATTCAGAAAATGGGGTTCGAGACGTTTTCGCTGCTCGATACCACGCGCAATTTGCGGCTCTTTTTCACGGTGTTTGACCTTTTGCTCGGAATTTTTGGCGGCCTCGCGCTGGTGGTTGCCACCCTCGGCATCGTGAACACGCTGGTGATGGCCATTCTTGAACGGCGGCGCGAAATCGGAGTGCTGAAGGCGCTTGGCGCGGCCGACCAGGACGTCCGGCAACTCTTCTTTTCCGAGGCGGCGGTCATGGGCCTGGTGGGCGGCATCTTCGGGACGGGCCTCGGCTGGGCCATTGGCCGGGCTCTGACCTTTGGAACGGACCTTTACCTGAAACGGCGCAACCTGCCTGCCGTGGATATTTCTTTTGTTCCCTGGTGGCTGGCGCTGGGGGCCGTGGCCTTTGCCGTCGCTGTAAGCCTCGCCGCGGGAATCTATCCGGCGTCGCGCGCCGCCCGGCTGAATCCGGTCGAGGCGCTGAAATATGAGTAGCGCCCGGCGCGCGATTCTGGCTGCTATCCTTGCCCTTCTCTGGCCTGGCGTCTGTGCTATTCCCGCGCGCGCCGCGACGGCCACCGCGGAGTGCCTCGAAGCGCCCAGCCGCATCCTGCGCCGCCCGGTCGGCTATTGCGCCATATTGCCGCCCGGCTACCGCACCGACAAGCCGCAACGCTATCCGGTCCTCTACCTGCTGCACGGCCTCGGCGAGAACCAGACGATGCTCATCCGCTCGGGCGCTCTGAATCTGGTCCAGGACCTGTGGGACTCGGGCCGGGCCGGAAAGTTTCTGATTGTTACGCCCGACGCAGACTCGAGCTTTTACATCAATTCCCGAAACGGGCGCGAGCGTTACGAGGATTTTTTTATCCGCGAGTTTCTGCCCTTCATCGCCTGGCGCTACCGGGTTCGGCCCGGCCGCATCAATCGCGGCATTGCCGGCCTCTCGATGGGAGGATACGGCGCGCTGCACCTGGCATTTCGTTATCCCCAACTTTTCGGTTCCGTGGGCGCGGAAAGCGCGGCCCTGATCGAGCGCCTCCCCACCGTAACGGTTGCGGGGCCCGAATCGCACGCGCTCCGGCGGATGCTTGGAGGCGCTTTTGGCTCGCCGCCCGACCCGGCCTTCTGGGCAAAAAACAGCCCGCTGACCCTGGCCCGGACCGCCCGGCTGGCCGGCATGAAAATCTATTTTGACTGCGGGCAACAGGATGGTTACGGATTTTATCGCGGGGCAGAAGCCCTCGACCGCATACTCACCGCCCGGCGAATCCCTCACGAGTTTCACCTCTACCCGGGCGGGCACGACTGGATCTATTTTGCCGCGCACCTGCCGGGCCTGCTGCAATTCGAGTCAAATGCCTTTGGGCTCGCCCATGCTTCTTTCCGTTGAAACTCTGAAACCAGGTGCCGCGCAAAGTTTTGATTTGGGGCCGGCAAAACGGCTCCTGCGCGCCGCGGGAGCCGCCGCCAGCGCGGCGCGCCGAAATGGCGCCCGAAGGTTTTCGCCGGCCGGCCGCGCAACCTTCGTCTGATCCTTCTCATCAGGGAAAGAGACGGAATGGGGCAGGCGTTTACAGAAGGCGCGAAGTCGGGCAGAATGATCGTAAGTTCCGGAGGGTGCGCCGCCAGGCGCAGGGACGCCGAGGGCTGCAGGGGCCTTGCCTGAGTGAGGCCCGGCAAGGAAAATATGAAGATTACCCAGCGATTGACAGAGGTTGCGCTGTTGGCGCTCGTGGCGGCGGCAATCGTCGGCCTCTACTTGACCTCCGGCACGCCATCACCCGGGTCTTCGAGCAAGTCGGGCGCTTCCCAGGCAGGCGAGAACCTTTCTCTTAATACGCATTATCTTGATGTGGCGCGGCAACTGGCACTGAAGGCCACAACTCCCGAAGAACAGCACCTGGCCGCGAACGCCCTCGACGCCGCCGACCACGAACTCGACCTGGCATATGGTTACAATCTGCAGCTCGAGGCCAACCAGCCCGTCCAGATGACGCCCAAGATCCAGGCCGTCCAGGACCGGATTGCAAAAATTAGAAAAGCCATTCAAAAACGCCAGGCGGAAGTGGACCAGTTGAAGAGCGCCATGGGCCGCGTGAGCGGAACGCGGCGGACGGCGCTGCAGGCGCAATTACAGGTGAGTGAAGCCGAGCTGAACCTTGGCAAAGAGGTGCTGGGCGATGCGAAAGATCAACTGGTCCGGGCCGGAGGCAGTCCGCAGACCGTGCTCGACAAGCTCAAAGCGGAGCATGTGGCGGCGTCCAATGAGCGCGACACCTTCAAGTTCCCTCCGCTTTCGCAGCCGTCGCTTTCGGGCAGCCTGCTGGCCAGGTGGTCGCGTTGGAGGACCGTTCACCGCCAACATGCTCAAATCCGCCAGGCGCAGCAGGGGGCCGTTGCCGCCGTCGAAGGCATGGGCCGGCAGCACGAGACGCTGAAGAAGGAAATTGCCACCGAAGAGCAGCAGCAAAAGGCGCTGGTGAGCCACGAACTGACCCCCGAACAGATCGCGGCCCTGCTCGCCCCGCAACGCGGCCGGCAGGCTGGGGCCGGCAAACGCAAGGCGGCTGCGCCCGGAGGAGCTTCCGTGCCGGCAGCCCAGGAGGCAGCGGCTGCACCGAATTCTCCTAACCCCGCCGTCGCGCTCATCCAGCGGATTTCCTCGGACCAGATGCTGCTTCGCATCCTCGAGCAGCGCGCCCTCTCCATGCAGGATTTGGGCCTGGCTTACGCAGAATGGGGCGTGGTGGCGGGAGCGGCTGAACGCTCCGCCTTGCACAGCCTTATCGCCGGCTGCCTGTGGATTATCCTCATCATGGCCGTTGCGTTCTTCGTGAACCGCCTGATCGGGCACTTCTTCTCCGGCCTTTCCCTGCAACGCAAGCAGAAGACCACCCTGCAGGCCGTGCTCCGCATCAGTGTGCGGCTGATTGTTGTGATCGTGATTCTGATGCTGATTTTTGGTATGCCGAACAATTTATCCACCGTGCTGGGCCTCATGGGCGCCGGCCTGGCCGTTGCCCTGCAGGATTTCCTGCTTTCCTTCCTGGGCTGGTTTGTGCTGATGGGCCGGGATGGAATTCGGGTGGGCGATTGGGTCGAGATTGCTCCCACTTCATCCGTCGGCGTGCGGGGCGAAGTGATCGAGATCAGCCTGTTCCGTACCGTGCTGCTCGAGACCGGCAACTGGAATGAGCCGGGCCATCTTACCGGACGCCAGGTGGCCCTGATGAATATGTACGCCGTGAACGGATATTTTTACAATTTCAGCACCGCCGGCCAGTGGCTCTGGGATGAATTGCAGGTGGCCATTCCCGCCACCGCCAATCCGTATCCGCAGGTGGAAAAAATCCGGGCCTTCGTGGCGAAAGCAACCGAGGACAGCACACAACAGGCCGAACGGGAATGGCAGCGCGTCTCCAGCCGCTATGGCAGAAGGCCGTTTTCCGCCCAGCCCACGGTGTACGTAAAACCCACCGAAAGCGGCGTGGTTGCCATCGTCCGCTACATCGCGCGCGCCGATGAACGGACCGCCACCCGCTCCAGCTTGAACCACGAAATTGTCAGACTCATGCACGGCGGGGAAGAGATTGTCCCCGACGAAAAGGCCCTCGCCGATACCTAGCGTGGCGCGTCAAACACTTTTTGACTGCTGGCGAAGCCCGTGGAGTGCGGCAGCAGAGCTGCCGCCATGGAAGATAGGAAAGGTGGTAGCTGGCGCTACTGCAGTCCAAGGCGGCAGGTGGCCCTGCCGCACTCCAAGGCGGTAGCTGGCGCTACCACAATCCAAAAGCGCGGGGAAGAGATTGTCCCCTATGAAAAGGCCCTCGCCCGCACCTGTAACTTGCTGAAAAAAAGCCATTTTTGCCACGTTGCTGCGGGCTGACAGCCCAATTGTCGCTCCGCACGGCCTGCCGGCGTCCTGGAGGGCCCCCGGCAGGGATCCCAACAGCCCCACTACATTTAGCGATATTTATCTGGACAAGCACTATATTTTGTGCTCCAATGGCTGGCGGGGAGAAATAGCGTGAACACATTCAACCTGCAAGAATGGGTGAAAGCACACAATCTGGTCCCGCAGGGGATCAAGTTCCTCGAGCACACGTTTACCGAGCCGGCATCGTTTCGCCTGCGGGTTTCACCTGTTTCGCCGGGCATTTTTGCGATCCTGGCGGGCCGCCCGGGCGGGGCGCGGGAATTTGAAGTGATCTATTTTGGGGAATGCGACGACTTTTCGCGGCAGGCGGGCAGGGCCCACGAGCTTTTCCGGGACTGGCTGGAGGAAGCCGGCGGCCTGGAAAATCTCTATATCGCCTATTACGCAACGCCTTTCCTTTCGGAGGCGGAACGTCGCGCAGCAAAAAATTCGCTGGTGGAGGAGTATCACCCGGTTTGCAACGATAAGGCCGCGAAACATTTTTCCTTTGGCGCGCTGCTGGGGATCGGCCGCTGAGAAGGTCTGCGGGGCCCCGGACCAATGCGTTGCGGGACGCGGGTTCTTGGTCCGGGATTATGATGGCGCTCGATGGTGAAAAGGCCGAATGGGGGCCGGGCCCGACTGAGAGGAGAATCGAAGCAGGCTGGCCGGCAGCGGGGATGCCACCTCGAGCGCCATCTCCACCAGGTTGCTATCACAAGAAAGTAGCGCGCTGAAAACGCGCCGCTCAGTGCGTCCCTCCTTCCATCGTTTCATTCAATCACAGCTTGCTTGGCCCGCCACCTGACAGAAGGCAGTAGGCAGAAGGTGGAAAGCAGTAAGCCGCAGACATTGCTGCCACCTTTTCCTCTTGCAGTCGAGCCGTGCCATAATGGCAACTGCGCCCGCGAGCGCCCGCCTCTTAGGGGGGCGTGGCTTCAGCACTGGCATAATGGCAACTGTGGCTGTGAGCACCCGCCTCTTAGGAGGGCGTGGCTTCAGCCACGCCATAAGAGCTTGGCGAATGATGGCGGCTTCAGCCGCTGAAGTTCAGGGAGAGGGAAATTCTATTGAAATCTGTTTCAACCATATCATCACCTGACCAAATCCTGCGGCACGACTGGACGCGCGAGGAGGTTGGCGCCCTTTACCATCAGCCGCTGCTGGAGCTGGTGTTCCGGGCGCAGCAGGCGCATCGGCAGCACCACAATCCGCAGGAAGTGCAGACCTGCCGGCTGCTTTCCATCAAGACGGGCGGCTGCCCGGAGGATTGCGGCTACTGCCCGCAGAGCGCGCATTACGAAACCGGCGTGGAGCGTGCCGCGCTGATGGACGTGGATGACGTTCTGGCCCGTGCTCGGCAGGCCAAAAGCGAAGGTTCTACGCGGTTCTGCATGGGTGCGGCGTGGCGCGAGGTTCGCGACGGCAAGGATTTTGACGCGGTGCTTGCAATGGTGCGCGGCGTTGCGGCGCTCGATATGGAAGTCTGCTGCACGCTTGGCATGCTGACCGCTGACCATGCCGGGCGACTTGCCGAAGCCGGCCTCACCGCCTACAACCACAACCTGGACACCTCGCCGGAGTTTTACGGCAACATCATCACCACGCGCCGCTATGACGACCGGCTGCGCACACTGGAACACGTTCGGCAGGCGGGCATCACCGTCTGCTGCGGAGGCATCATCGGCATGGGCGAGAGCGACGATGACCGCATCGGCCTGCTGCGCCAGCTTGCCACGCTCGATCCGCATCCGGAAAGCGTGCCCATCAACATGCTGGTGGCCGTGGAAGGCACGCCGCTCGCGAACGCCCCGGCCGCCGATCCGCTGGCGCTCGTGCGCTGCATCGCCACGGCGCGCGTGCTGATGCCGGCCTCGATGGTGCGATTGAGCGCCGGCCGCCGGTCGCTCACACGCGAGGCCGCCGCGCTGTGCTTCCTGGCCGGGGCCAATTCCATCTTTACCGGCGAAAAATTGCTGACCACGCCCAACCCCGATGTGGATGAGGACCAGCAGTTGTTCCGCGACCTCGGCCTGCGGCCCATGTTGTAGCGCCACGTGGCGAGATAAACTCGCCACTACAGCTTCCAATTTGTCGTATGAAAAAACCGGACACAGATTCCACCATCGACAGCCTGCGGGCGGAACTGGAATCGCTCGAGGTGCGGCAGGAGTTTCGGCGCCTGAGGCAAATGGAGGGCTTCAATCTCTGTTCCAACGACTATCTGGGTCTTTCAACTGATCCCCGGCTGAGCGCAGCGGTGGCCGCAGCGCTTGAGGCCGGCACGCCCGTGGCCTCTACCGGCTCGCGGCTGCTGAGCGGCAACGCTCCGGAGTGGGAGCGGCTGGAATCGGATTTTGCGCGCTTTGTCGGAACGGAAGCTGCGCTCTTTTTCAGCTCCGGCTATGCGGCCAACCTTGGTTTGCTCGCGGCCATCCTTCGTGAGGACGACACGGTCTTCTCCGATGAATCCAACCACGCGAGCCTGATCGACGGCATCCGCCTTTCGCGCGCGCGGAAGGTGATCTTTCCTCATCTTGATTTGAATTTTCTCGAAGACGCGTTGCGGCGCAGCGGTCCTGCGGCCCGCAAATTCATTGTGGTGGAAAGCCTCTTCAGCATGGGGGGCGATCGGGCGCCCTTGCCGGAATTGCTCTCGCTGGCCGGGCGCTTTGGCGCGGAGCTGATTGTGGATGAAGCCCACGCCACCGGCGTTTGCGGCCCGCGTGGCCGGGGATTGGTGGCTGCTGCCGGCGCGAACGAACGCGTGTTCGCTTCGGTGCATACCTGCGGCAAGGCGCTGGCTTCCACCGGGGCATTTGTGTGCGGCCCCGAGACGCTGAAACAGTTTCTGGTGAACCGCGCGCGAACTTTTATCTATAGCACCGCCCTGCCACCTTACTTCGCCGCGCAAATCTCGAAAGCAGTTGGGATCGTTGCCGAAGCCGAAGCCGAACGCCGCCGGGTGCTGGAGCTTGCAGGCTTTCTACGCACGCGTTTGCAGGAAGCCGGGTTCAACATCGGCGCCAGCGACACGCAGATTGTGCCCGTCCTGCTGGGCGGGAACGAGACCGCCATCCATTATGCCCACGAACTCTCGCGGCACGGCTTCGCCGTCCGCCCCATCCGCCCACCCACCGTCCCCGAAGGCACTTCGCGCCTGCGGCTTTCCGTAACCACGCGCCTTTCAGAAGAAATTCTCGACCGGCTGGTGAAAGTTCTGTCCGCCGCACGGGATTCGCAGCCACAGTAACGGCAGAGTCCTCACCGTCGTAGGAAGACGATCTCACGAGGGAAATAGGGCGAGGCGGCAAGAATCTCTCGTACCGCGAGGTTGCACGAGCTACAATGCAGCCTTTCGGTTGTCCGGCAGGGTTTGATTTCAAAGCCCTCTCCCTGCGGGCCAGGGCCTTAATCTTTTGGTGACCCTGACCCGCCGTCGTACCTCCGGCACGCTCTCCCCACGGGAGAGGGCCGGCAAGTTAGACTTGGCGCGCTGGGGCAGGTGCATGGTCTGCGCGAGCCAGCGGCTCAGCGCTGCTTGCTGGAAGAGGGATCAAGCACGGGGAGGGAGGAGAAGTGTTTTCGATAAAAGCCGCGGTCGCGTGACAGGAGTTGGGAGCACTGTGCGTCGGCATGAGCTCCGATGAGGAAATCCGCCAGGACGCGGGCCCGCAGACCTCCGCGGCGGCGGTAGGCCTTCCAGGCCAGGCCGGCCTGAAAGAGCGCAGAACGATTCAGTGATTGCACCTCGATAAAATTCTCACCGAGAAAGCGGTCCAAGTCATTCCGGGAGAGAAAGGCCAAAGAGAGTTCGGCGTAAACAAGGTCGCAAATCACCAGCGACCCGTCCGCGGCGGCCCGCTCGACCGCCCGGAGTGAAGACTCCTGGAAACGCTCATCGCCGGCCAGAATGTCGAGCAGGACGTTGGTGTCGAGGGCGCTGATCATCGGCCGCGCACGGCCTCGATGAACTCATCCACCGAGCCGAAGCCCAACCGCTTCCAGCCGCGTGCGCCCGTGCCCGCCCACTTCCGCAAGCTCAACCGGGGCGTCGCCTTCCGCAGCACGATGACGCCCCTCACCACTTCAAACTCCACTTTCGTGTCGCGGCGGAGCCGGAACTTCTCGCGAATGGCCTTGGGAATGGTCACCTGTCCCCGTTCGCCCATTTTCATACTTTTGAGTATGAATCATAATTCATACCACGTCAACCAGCCCCGCTTGTCCGAAGGACAGGCGCCGGGCGGCAAGAAGCTTTCGCCTCGTGAGATCGCAGCAGGTTAGCGCAGAGTTTCCGCCTGATGAAGCTCTGCGGGTTTTCACTAGTTTCCAAACCGAGTGCCGCAGAGTGTTGCGCTGCGCGCAAAACCCCGGGTTACCCGGCTCACTTCTAAACCAAGAACCGCAGAGTATTGCGCTGCGCGCAAAACTCTGCTACCCCCCTCCCCAAGGTAGAGGGGAAAGGGCGTTGGCGGCGGAGCCAATAGCGGCATAAAGCCGCCGCTACTCGTAGCGCAGCGCCACCATGGGATCGACTTTCGCGGCGCGGCGGGCGGGGAAATATGCGGCTATGAACGCGCAGGCGGCAAGCACGGCGGCGGCTATGGACAGTATCCACGGGTCGGAACTCTTCACGCCATAGAGCATGCTTGAAACCAGGCGCCCGCCTGCCAGCGCCAACGGGACGCCCACCGCAAGGCCGATTGCGAGCTGGAGCATCGCGCTGCGCAACACCAGCCGAAGGACGTTCGCACGGCTCGCTCCCAGCGCCATGCGGATGCCGATTTCGTTGGTGCGCCGCGCCACCGAATACGACGTGACTCCATAAAGTCCGACACAGGCGAGGACCAGCGCCAGCAGCCCGAAAAGCTCGGTGAGCCAGACGATCAACGTTTCCTGATTGAAGTTCAGCTCAAGCTGCCGGCTGAGGCTCATCATGTCGAGGATGGTCAGGTTGGGATTGATGTTTGCCAGCGACTGGCGGACGGCCCGTTCCAGGTTTTCGGGCTGGCCGGCCACGTGCAGCTCGATATCGCCAATGTAGGCGGTCCCAATCTTGAGAAACTCCAGCTTGGGATCGTT
>DASSJE010000039.1:0-2291 GCA_035691365.1 Terriglobia bacterium | reverse complement strand
GACTTCGCCTATGTGGTGTTCAGGGTCGAGCACCTGGGGGCTTTCGCGCCGCAGATCCAGTTGTCGCAACTCGGATGGTATTCCAGCATTCTTTCGGCCCTGGCTCTGGTGGGACAGTATCTTGGAAAACTATTCTGGCCGGTCCATCTTTGCGCCTACTATGTTTTCCAAAAGGGAACATCCGCGTTTGAGCCGCGAGTGATGGCAGGCATCGCCGCGCTCGCTGCGTGTGCAGCGGTTTTTGCCCTGATATTCCGGCGCAACCGGACGGCCGCGTTTGGTTTCATCTGGTTTTTCCTGACACTGGCGCCGGTGCTCGATGTCCAATACCTGGCGGGAAATGTTTTTGCAGAACGGTACCTCTACCTGCCCTCGGTGGGTTTTTGCTGGATTGTGGCCTGGGCCGGGGTGAAGTTTTGGAGGGCGCTTGCCGCGCGCAACAGTGCCTCGATGCACGCCCTGCTGGCGGCGTGCTGTGCGTTGGGGCTGCTGATGGCGTTGCGCGTGGTAACGCGCAACCGTGACTGGCGCACCGATGTGGCGCTTTACAGCCAGACCCTGAAGCTTTCTCCCAGGGCCACCAACATCCGCGAAAACCTGGGGGTAGTAGACTGGAACCACGGGAGAATTGACGAGGCGGAGAAGCAATGGGATATAGCGCTGAAACTGAATCCCAACTCCCCCATTACGCTCACCAATCTTGGCCTGGTCTACGCCAAAAGAAAGGAGTACCAGAAGGCGGAATATTTTTTCCGTGAAGCGATGTTGCACAAACCCGGTTACACTGATCCGCACCTGAACCTGGGAAGCATGGACATGGACCTTGGCCGTTTTCAGCAAGCAGAATGGCAGTTGCGCGCCGCGGTGGCGCTTTCACCCCTGATTCCGAGCTGCCACAACAAGCTCGGTATGTTGTATTTTAAGGAAGGGCGTCTTTCCGAGGCGGCTGCGCAGTTTTCTCAGTCGGTGCAGGCGGCCCCGAACTTTGAAGGGTACGATGGGCTGGGCGACGTCTACCTTCAGTGGGAGGATTTAGGCCGTGCCCGGCAGGCTTATGCGGTTGCCAGCCGGATCAACCCCTATGACAGCCGTGCCCACTTCGGACTTGCGCGCGCTGCGGCAGCGGCCGGACACCGGCGGGCTGCTCTGGCGGAATATGCGCGGGGCTTTGAGACAGATCCGAACAACCAGGAAGCAAAAAGCGCCGTCCAAACATTAAGGGGAAGCGAGATGCATGAAGGAAACAATGCCGAGCAATAGCCGGAGTGGATTGAAATTTCTGATAGGTTTGTGCGCTATGGGAAGTGTGCTGCTTATGGTGCCGTCAGCAATTTCGGCACCTTCCTCTACTGCTGCCATGCTGCCGCTCGATCAATTCATCACCAGATTGCAGAGCAGTTATCACGACGTGAAAGCAATTCGCGCAGATTTTACGCAGACCTTCGACGAAGGAGGCGGCGCCCGGGAGGAATCAGGTACGGTGGTGTTTGCCCGTGGGGGACGGATGCGATGGGACTACCGGGAGCCGGAGAAAAAGGTTTTCCTTTCCAATAAGAAAGAGGTCCTGCTTTATCTGCCCGAGGAGAAACAGCTCAACCGCTCGTCCGTAAAGGAGAGTGAAGACTACCGCGTCCCGTTCCGGCTGCTGCTTTCCCGGCTTGATCTGAAGAAGGTTTTCTATAAATTTGAGGACGCCAATAACCAGTTCCAGCACCCTCCAGAAGACCGCGTGATTATTGCCTACCCGAAAAATGGGGACAAGATGGGTTATAAGCACGTAGTCATGGAATTTGATCCGCAGTTAGACATCCGGCGGCTGGTGATTGTGTACACCAACGGTACAAGCATGAAATTCATGTTCAGCCATATTGACCGCAATCCTCTGTTGGCATCCACGCTTTTTGAACTGACCCCGCCGCCAGGGACCCAGATTGTTAATCAGCCATAACGACTCAGGGAATTGAGAGCGGGGTCGTCCATCCAGCAGCTTCATAACTGTGGGAAAAAAGGAAAAGGCTAGTCCGGTTATTTCAGCACCAGGGAGCGGATGGCAGCGGCCACGCCGTCCTGGTCATTGGAGTGGGTGAGATGCCAGCCATCGCCGGCCAGTCCCGGGGTGCTGTTGCCCATGATCACCGGATAGCCAGCCATCTGGAGCATCTCAAGGTCGTTGAAATTGTCGCCAATCGCCATCACTTCACTCGGATGGCTTCCCATCTGGTCGAGCAACCATTGCAGGCCGCTGGCCTTGGAACAGCCCAGATTCATGACGTCGAGCAGCGAAATGTCGC
>DASSJE010000038.1:0-7442 GCA_035691365.1 Terriglobia bacterium | reverse complement strand
AATGGGGATGGAGCCGGAGCGCGTGGCCGTGATCCATAACGGCGTGGACGGGGAAGCCTTCGGCGTCGCGAAGAGCGGCCGGAAACCCACCAAGCGTCCTGATGCGGAGAAAACATTTGTGGTGGGATATACGGGCAACATCGGACTGGCGCAGGAACTCGCGACGCTTCTCGACGCTGCGGATGCGCTTCAGGCCAGCGCCGTGAAATTCCTTCTGGTCGGCGAGGGGACGGACAAGGCCCGGCTTCGGAAGCTGGCCCGCATCCGGGGACTCGGGAACGTGGAGTTCCTTGAAGGCGTCCCGCGCGAGCGCGTGGCGCCGATTATGGCATCGTGCGACGCCCTCCTATTGATGCTGCGTCGCGATCCGCTGTTTGAAATCACCATCCCATCGAAACTTTACGAATACATGGCGGCCGGGAAGCCCATCCTCTGCTCGGTAGGCGGTGAAGCCGCCGGGCTGGTGGCCCGCGCCCGCTGCGGAATTGCCGTCGCGCCTTCTGACGGGGAGGCGCTGGCCCAGGCCGTGGAAAGGCTCAGGGAAGCCCCTGCCTTGTGCCGCGACATGGGCCGGAGAGGCAAGCGTTGCGCCCGCCAGCGCTTTTCGCGCGACAGCCTGATGGCCGATTATGCGGAATCCATCGAACGCCTTGCAACGTTGCAATAAAAGCCTGCGCCGGCCCGGCGGCTTTCGCGTCTCTCTTTTTGGTGCAGGGTCACTTTGAAAGCAAGGAACAACAGAGTGGATCAAAAAGTGCTCATGGGACTCACTGTCGATGGTTATGTCATTTCTTCTCCGAAACTCTGACTACCTGAGTTACAAACGTCAGGCTGTCCTGCCCCACTCTTCCAGTCACTTCCCAACATCCTTCGGTCGGGAAGATTAACGCAGTGGCTTGAAAACCACTATAACCCTGAGCGTTGGTATACCCATCAGGGATGTATGCCCGTAGCGGAGGTCCTGGCTCGTCTAGTCTTCGTCCTTCGATGGTGAACTTGCCGTACGCCGCTCGCCCGGCTCGCCACCATGGAAATTTCATGCGCAGTGATCCATCTGGCTCTACGAATCCTGATCCTCCCGGACGAAAGACCACCTTGCCTTCAGGCCAAAGCACAGTCCACAGAGCACCATTTCCCAAGCAATCAGCGCATTTGCTGAACTGGCGTTCACTCGCGGGCACACTTCCGTTAGGCTTGGTGACGGGACAGTCTTTCAGCACGTCCTTGCTTGCAAGCGAATTTAAACCAGAGAGCAAAACAATCGTGAGGATGGCGGCTATTCGGTTTGTATGCATACCTCCCCCCTGACACCGTTTTAGGCCGGTTTGTAGTATCATCTCACGGCTAGACGGTCAAGCAAGATAAAAGATCACGATTTCGCTGTGACGGCCCGCCGCTGGCTGTCCTGGCTGCCAGAGAAAAAGCAAGAATTTCAAACTGACCCACTGCCCTCTTTTTTCATGCATTGCCAGCACGCTCCGTCCTGATATAGCCTGAGCAGTATCCGCAGGTCGCAGATCGAAGGAGGAGTGGTGGGCGGGGCAAAGCGTGGGTTGCATGCGGCGGTTTTGCTGCTTGCTTCGTTCCTGGTTCTGGAATTCATTTCCTGCGGCAGCAGGAACGCCGTCCCCCCTAAGCACGAACCTCGAAACGACAACGTTCTCCTGATTACGCTCGATACTACGCGGGCCGATCATCTGAGCTGTTACAGCCCAGGCTTTGCCAGGACCCCGAATCTTGACAAACTGGCGGCGCGCGGCGTGCGGTTTGAACACGCCATCGCCCAGGTGCCGCTCACCATTCCCTCGCACGCCTGCATCATGACAGGCTCCTACCCGGAAGTTAACGGTGTGCGCGACATGACCGGGTTTGCGCTATCCAGTACCCACCCCACCATTGCATCCCTTACCCATGCGGCCGGCTACGCAACGGCGGCCTTTGTCGGCTCCAGCGTGCTGGGCCGCCGAGTTGGCTTCTCGACGGGATTCGACACCTACGACGATGACATGGGCAGGAGCGTCGCGGACGCGGGCCAGCCGGGGCTGCTGCTGGAGCGCCGCGCCAACGTGGTGACGGATCACGCCATTGCCTGGCTGAAGTCGAACGGCGACAAAAAGTTCTTCCTATGGTGCCATTATTACGACCCGCACGAGCCCTACGATCCTCCCGAGCCTTACCATCACCTCTACGCGCGCGATCTCTATTCAGGCGAAATCGCCTACCTGGACAGCCAGCTTGGGCGGCTATTTGATGACCTGAAGGCGCAGGGCCTCGCGGACCGGACACTGATTGTGGCGACGGCGGACCACGGGGAAAGCCTGGGCGAGCATGGCGAGGACACACACGGAGTTTTCCTTTACGACGCCACGCTGCATGTGCCGCTGATTATTGCCGGCCCGGGAATTCCGCCCGGGAAGGTGGTGGCGCAGCAGGTCCGCTCGATTGACATCATGCCCACCATCCTGGCATTCCTCGATCTTTCGCCGGGCGGGGAGGCGCAAGGGGTAAATCTCCTGCCGCTGGTCCGGAAAGGGCAGCCCGTGGCAACGGACGCCGCCTATCTCGAAACCCTTTATCCCCGCACCGATCTGGGATGGTCGGAGCTGCGCGCCGTGCGCACGAACCAATGGAAATTCATCCTGGCGCCGCACCCTGAACTTTACAATCTGGAAACTGACCCGCGCGAGCTGAGCAACGCGGAATCGCGCGAACCGGTCGTCGCTTCGCGCCTGGACGCGCAGCTCTGGGCGATTATCGGCAAGGATAAGCGCCATGAAAAAATAGTCTCCAGGCCCGTCACCGAGCAGACGCGCGAAGAACTGGCCTCTCTTGGATATGTGAACGGCGGCACGCCCCGGGAGATTCAACTGGGAAGCAAAGCGCCAGACCCCAAAGATGAGGTCCGCATGCTGAAGACCCTCGGCGAGGTCGATCGCCTGATGAATCGCAGGCAGTTTGCGCGTGCGGCCCAATTGATGGAAGAAGGACTGAAGCAGGACCCGGCAAACCCGCTTGGCCTGACCTATCTGGCGTCCTCGTTTGAAAACATGGGGAATTTCAATGCGGCGATCCAGGTCTACGAGAAAGCCATCGGCATGCACGTGGAGACAGACCAGATCTATTCCAGGCTGGGCAAAGACTACCTTCGAGCGCACCAGCTCGAGAAGGCGGCGCGGGCCATGCAGCGCGCCAGCAAGCTGAATCCCACCGACCTTGACAACCTGAACAATCTGGGCGGGGCCGATCTCCAGCTCGGGCGCCTGAAGGAGGCCCGCAAAGCCTTTGAAGCCATCATCGCCCAGAATGACCATTACGCGCCTGCCTTCAACGGGCTGGGGCTGGTGGCGATTACTCAGGGAGATTCGGAAACAGCGTTGCGTAATTTCCGCAAGGCCGTTGAGGCCGATCCGGCGGAGATGGAACCGCTGCTGAATCTCGCCGTGCTCTACCAGAAGGCGGGAGAGAAACAGCAGGCCCTGCGCTGCTTCCGGAGATTTCTGCAGAAGGCGCCGCGGGAACGCTACGGCAACCTGCTCCCGATGGTGCGGGAGAAAATCCGGGAATTGCAAAGCGGCGCCTGAGCCGGACCGCCCGCAGAATCGAGGGGAGTCTGGCAGCAAGGCCGCGGCGTGACGCCGGCCCCACCGCCCGGAATTCCATCCGTCAATATGTCCCAGAAACATAGGTGTGGTATGGCTGGAAAAATACTGCCTGGCAGCGCCTGGGCGATTGTTTGGCTGATGATACTGGCAACCGCCGCGGCAGGCGGTGGCCCCGCCGCCGTCGGTTCACTGGTGGGAAGCCGGAACGCCACGCTGGATGGCCATGCGCCGCTGCCCCACACGGTGCTCCTGAGCGGCGATAAGGTTGCAGTGAAGGACGGGCTGGCGATGGTGACGCTGGATCGAGGCAACCGGATGATTCTGGGCCGCGATTCAGAAGCCGTTTTCCTGCGCGAAGCAGGCGTGCTGACAATTGAAATAACTCGCGGCAACCTCTCGCTTTACCACTCGCCGGGCGGCAGCGGTTTGCGCGTGAAGGCCGGCAATGTCACCGTGGCGCCGGCTGGATACCCGGAGGCGCTGGGGGAATTCGCCCTGGCGGACGGCTTGCTGATGGTAACGGCCAGAAACGGCTGCCTGGAAGTAGAAAAAGACGGGGCCACAAGAAAGGTTGAGATTGGCCACACGCTGACTGTTTCTGCAAGTGCAGCCCGCGCCCCGGCGCCGGTTCCGCCCGGGAATGCCCATCTGGACCACGTCCTTGGCGCAAAGACGCTTACGGATTTTGGTATGGCTGGCGGAACTGCCGGCGCAGGCGTCGGGGCGATCGCTCTAACCCGCTCCAGCCAGCAAGTCTCTCCGGTAATGCCCGGCCCGTGAGCCGCAACGGCATTCGCTTACTGAACACGCATAAGTTCCACCAGGCCCTTCGGCAAAACTGAAGCCTGGATGGATAAAGAACAACTGATCTGCCCTCTGATGTGGCCAAACGGCCGCGCTGGAGGGCATTTTTATTTTCGTCAAATGCCTGCCCGCCTGCAAAAGGCATGGAAAATCTGAAAAAGGAGCCGAATATTTTCAAATATGTACTTGACTGGCGTGTATAAGATTGAGAACATTGACTCGCTGGTAACCCCAACTAGTTTTCGGGTCAACCGGCCAGGTTTGGTACGCATGGTTGTTCCCAGGGCGCTCATAACTAACGGAAATAAGGCATGCTATCTGTGAATAGTGGGGAGAGGGCGCGATGCAGGCCTGCTGAATGGACAGTATCGGGCGATCGGCAACGAACTGACTGTATCCCGCATGACAAGCTGGCAATGGCGGGATTTAGACGCGTTCCCTAAGAACAACCGGTGCATGACATGGTTTGAGAAAGGCTGAGGTGCCGCCTCAGTATTTCTCTGCTCATCGTGCTCAAGTGATGGGGTGCTTGCACTTGCGCACGGGCGCCCTCCTCCCCTCGGCGATACTTTCGGCCGTCCGCGTTGTGAATCGCCCGTTCGCGCCTCACGGGGCCCTTAGAGGGGGATGAGTTTGAACGCCGGCAAGCCCAGAATGCCTTCCGGAAAACCCAACAGACACCTCGAGGAAATTGCACGCCTGAAGTCGCAGGTCCAGACTCTCGAGCAAACTCTCGAAACCCTCCGGAGCGGAGGCGCGGACGCGCTGGTGGTTCCGGGAAAAGCAGGGGACCAGATCTTCACGGTGCGCGGCGGCGCGCAGCCTTATCGCGTGTTCGTGGAATCGATGAATGAAGGCGCCGCGATCGTTGCCGCGGACGCCACCATCGTTTACAGCAACCTGCGTTTCGCCGACATGGTGGGGATGCCCCTGGACAAGGTTATCGGGGCATCGTTTTTCCAGTTTGTTCCGACGCAGTGCTGTCCTGTTCTGGAGGAGCTGCATGAAGAGAAAGGCGCCGCGGGCTACCGTGGTGAATGCGAGCTGAAGCGCGCGAACGGCGAGGTGGTCCCGGTGCAACTTTCCGTCCGGCCCATGACCACAGACGGCGTGCGGAGGCTTTGCATTATTGCCACGGACATTTCCGACCGCAAGCTCGCCGAGGAGAAACTGCTGGCGAGCGAGAGGCAGTTGCGCCTGATTTTTGACCAGATCCCGGCCGCCGTCTGGACAACCGACAAGGACCTGCACATCGTGTCGGCATCCGGCACCGTGGTGCATCCCGCCCTTCTGCGTTCTGAAGAAATTATCGGCAAAACGGTGCGGGAATTTTTTGACAACCCGGAGGAGCTGTCGCCTCCTCTGGTGGCCCACCTCGCAGCGCTGAAAGGGGAGCACCGGTCCTACGAATATAATCTGGCAGGAAACATTTTTTCCGTGACCGTCCAGCCGCTGCGCAATGCCTTTGACGAAATCGCCGGCGTGATTGGTATTGCCCTGGACGTTACGGAGAACAAGCGGGCCATCGCATCGGTCGCCAAGCTTGCGGCCATTGTTGAATCCTCGCAGGACGCCATCTTCGGATCAACATTGGGCGGATACATCACAAGCTGGAACCGTGGAGCCGAGCAATTGTTCGGCTATTCGGCCGGAGAAGTTGCGGGCCAGCACATCTCCATTATCACGCCTGAAGACCGGCGGAACGAGCCGGAGGAAGTTCTCGAGAAGCTGAAGCGCGGCGAACTGGTCAAGCCATTTGAAACCGTGCGGCGGCGCAAGGACGGAAGCCTCGTCGACCTTTCCGTAACCGTTTCAGCCGTTAAAGATCCCCGGGGCCACATCAACGGTGTTGCCGCCATTGCTCACGACATCGCGGACCGGAAGCAGGTTGAGAAAGAACTGAAAGAGCTGTCGGCCCGCCTACTGCAAGTTCAGGACGAGGAACGGCGCAACATGGCCCGCGAGCTGCACGACAGTGTTATCCAGGGGCTGGCTGCGGCCGTCATCAACCTGTCATTATTGAAGGACTCGATCCATCTGGATCCGGAGGCCGCCCGGACGCTCGATGCGACCCTGAAAATCATTGAAGATTCAGTCCGGGAAATCCGGACGTTTTCCTATCTGCTCCATCCCCCGCTGCTGGATGTGAACGGGTTGCAGTCGGCCTTGCGGTGGTATGTGGAAGGTTACAGCAAGCGGTCCGGAGTGCGGGTGGAACTGAATTTACCGGATAAGCGGGAACGGCTGGGGAATGATATAGAACTGGCGCTGTTCCGTATTGTGCAGGAATCGCTCACCAACATTCACCGCCATTCGGGAAGCTCCCGCGCAACAATCCGCATGCAGCGGACGGAAAATGAGGTCACTCTGGTTGTATCTGACGACGGGCATGGAATGGATGCGCAGACCCTGGAAAAAGTCAGGCGCGAAGGCGCCGTGCTGGGCGTTGGAATTGCCGGAATGAAGCAGCGGCTCCAACAGCTTGGGGGAAAGTTGAATATTGCGTCGGGCGGCAATGGCACTTCTGTGAAGGCCAGCGTCCCCGTTGATTGAGCCAATGACCAGACACCTGAAAATCCTGATTGCCGACGATCATGAAGTGGTGCGCCAGGGCGTGCGGACCATTATCGAGTCCCAGGCTGACTGGACCGTCGTTGCGGAAGCCCAGAACGGCACGGACGCCGTGAGCCGGGCGCTGGAACTCAAGCCGGACATCGCCCTGCTCGACATCACCATGCCTGAGTTAAACGGACTCGAGGCGGCGAAACAGATTCTGAAACAGCTTACGGAAACGCAGGTCCTGATTCTGACCATGCATGAGAGCGACGAACTCGTGCGGGAAGTGCTTGCGGCCGGTGCACGAGGGTACGTGCTGAAGACGGATGCCCGGCGCGACCTGGTGAATGCCGTCCGCTCCCTCAGCGAGGGCAGGCCGTTTTTCACTCCGAAGGTGGCCGAAATGGTGCTGGAAGGGTTCCGGCAGGGGCAGGCGCCGGCCCAGATCGAAATTCCCGCTGGAGACAGGCTGACGGCGCG
>DASSJE010000037.1:0-2937 GCA_035691365.1 Terriglobia bacterium | reverse complement strand
TACGAGCCACGGAACAGAGAAGGGAACGTCAATCCATTTGCCAGGGTGAAGAACGACTGGGCAATGAAAAGCCCTGTGGAGACAAGCGCCGTCAGCAAAGTGGCCTGCAGGCCCCAGCGGTAGGCGGCCTCAAGAAGAACGAAGGTGTAAAAGAGGTAGAATGGGCTGTTCGGGCCCGCCGTGAATATTGCAATGAGCGCAGGCCATAAGACATCAAGAGAGTGGACAGCCAGGCGAAACGTGGGGGAGGAATTGCGCTGAGTCCGGACCAGGGCCAGCACGCCGACGGATTCAAACATAAAGACTGCCCGCAGAGCGTAGACGACGTTGGCGTAATGGCGGGGTTCAGTAGGGTCAACCCAGATGACAAACACCGAGGCAATTGCCAGCAGAGCCCTTGTAGCCGCCAGGATGCGCTCGATTCGCTGCGACTCGCTGGCGGCGATCCATTGTCTTCTCAGAGATGGAAAAGAACCCATTCTCCCTCTCAGGCCCCATAAAACATCGCCCATTATGGCAATTCGTTGGAAATGAAACAAGAGGATTCGACGATTTCGGGATTGTGGCTTGGGGGATCCTGGCAGGGCAGGTAAGCGGGAATTGCCGCTGAAACAAGGCAATGCAGGCGAGATGCAAACCCGCCAGGATGGGTAAGAATTGTTTCCGCGACCTGGCCGTTGTACCGACACATGATAGAAAAAGCGATAGGCTGAAGAACGATTTCATTCTGGAAAGGAAAAAAATGAATCGCAGAGAATTTATACAGGACGTTGCGGCAGGGCTCTCGGCTACACAAATTCCCGGCCTGGCAGCCGGCGAAGAGACGGTTGTTCCATCTCCGCGGGCATGGCTGAAAAACTCGCCTTTTGTGGCCGTGGGCAGTTGGGACGATATGCCCATTTTCTTCCGGCGGGTCGGCGGATATGGCACTTGGGAAGAGGCAACGTATCGCAGTGAACACACAGAAGCCACAATAGAAAAGCTCAAGGACCTGGGCGTGACCATCGCTATTATCGATTTCTTTAAAGGCTTTGGCCTGCAGGCGGAAGCGGAGCACATCAATCTGGCCAGGAAAATGTCGGGGTTGTTGCACCAGCACGGCATCCGGGTGGGGCTCTATGTGGGCAGCACCGTAGCCTACGAGACATTCCTGCTGGAAGAGCCCTCGGCGAAGGAATGGTTTGTCCCTGACTACCTGGGCCGGCCCGTCATCTACGGCGATCAGACCTTCCGCAAGCGGGTTTACTTTATGCATCCGGGGTATGTGGACTACATCAAGCGAGTTGTGCGCATGGGCGTCGAGGACTTGAAGGCCGACCTGATCCATTTTGACAACACCAGCCTGCAGGGGCGCGCGGAGATATTTCAGCACCCGCTGGCCGCCAGGGACTTTCGTGAATACCTCCAAAGCAATTATTCCCCGGCGCAACTGAAGGAGCGCCTCGGCCTCTCAAACGTGAAATACGTGGTGCCGCCGGTGATCGAAAGTCCTCGGCCGGTTATTGACGATCCGCTCTTCCAGCTTTGGACGGATTTTCGCTGCCAGCAGATCAACCGTTACTACGAGGAGATGCAGCGTTACGTTCACGAGCTCAATCCTGCGGCGGTGATCGACAGCAATCCCAGTTCCGGAATGGGCGGCACCAACACCATCTGGGAACAGGGGATTTCCTATCCCGGGCTTTTCCCTCACATGGAGATCAGTTGGACCGAGGAGGGGAACTATGCAGGCGTGACGCCGGACGGCATTCTCGTCTCGAAGATCCGCACCTACAAAACAGGAAGCATTCTGGGAACGCAGATTATTACTTACACAGCCGGCGCTGGCTATTATGGCGGCGAAGGTGGCGATCGCGCGTCGATGGCGGAATCAATGGTTTTCAACCGTCAGAGCCTGGGTATGGTGGGAGGCATTCTAAAGGCTCCGGAACTCCCGGACGATCAGAAGGAGTACATCAGGTTTTTCCATCGCAACTTTCAATACTACAAAGATGTTCACAATGTCGCGGACGTGGCCGTACTTTACTCCTATGCGTCGATGGGCTTCAACAACGATCGCCCGGCGGTGAGCTTTATGCTGTTCACCCAGGCGTTGATCCAGGCCATGGTCCCTTTTGACATCATTTTTGACGAGCACTTAAAGGACCTGTCAAAGTACCGCGTGCTGGTGCTGGCTGATCAGGAGTGCCTGAGCGATGCTCAGATGCGCCTGATCCGAAACTTTGTGGAGCAGGGCGGAGGTGTGGTGGCCACTGAGCAGACATCGCTTTATACGACGCGCCGTCTCAGGCGGCCTGATTTTGGTCTGAGCAACTTGTTCAAAGTTTCCGCTCCCCCATGGCAGGGACCTGGAACGCCGGAAAAGGACCTTGAAATCGAGCCGGTGGCAACTCGGATTGGCCGTGGGCGAGTTACCTATATTCCCTCCATTAAACCTGCGATAGAGAAGCCGCGTGGGGAACGAATGTCGAGCCGGTACTGGAAGCTTCCCTTGAACTGGAAAGAACTAATCGCTGCTGTGAAATGGGCGGCTGCGGGAAGACTCTCGCTGGAAGTCACCCTACCAGTAACGCTATCCGTTGTGGCGGAGTTGCTCGACCAGCCTGGGCAAAACCGGCGGCTGGTTCACCTGGTGAATTATGCCGGGCCGCAGGGAAAAACGTTGAGCGATATACGCGTAAGCGTTGAATTGCCGCAGGGTAAGCACGCCGGGCAGATAACATTGCTGACTCCTGAAGGGGGAGGAAGCCACACAATACGAAGCAGTGTTGAACAAGGACGAGCCCAATTTACGGTGCCGCATCTTGACATTTACGCGCTTGCAGTTCTTGACCTGGTATGAGGAGTGCTTCTCAACAAAGTCGTGCCGCTTGGAGCGACCGGGTCATACTGTAACAGGGCAGATGCTAAGAAGAATGCCGTCATCTTCATCAAAAC
>DASSJE010000036.1:0-12466 GCA_035691365.1 Terriglobia bacterium | reverse complement strand
CGTTGCCACCGGTCGGAGATGTCAGCCGGTGCCAGAGCTTAGAGTACAGCAAGTTGTGGGCCAATCGGTGCAGGCGCGGAGGGGAAAGTCAAATTATAGGGTTATCTGGTTAATTATTGGCGAGTACACTTGAGGTTACAGGTGCTTTGATTCAGCGGAATCGAGCTAACCTCTTATGCATCAATGAGTAATGATATCTGGCGGAGACAGGCGCCATCCCCCAATGTCACCAGAAGTGGACACGAGTGACGACCATTCTGAAGGTTAACGGTGGGCACTTCGCGAGGGTATTTGCCTGCGAAATGGCTGGCGGATAGTGCCCCCCCACCGGTGATCGGAAGAGAGAGCCGTCCTGTTGGCCTGTGGGCCATGCCAGAACGGCTTCCCAAGATGAACTGGTTGGAGGCTTTGCCTCCCTACGGCCTGTTATTCGATCAGCCGCACTGGGATGGGAGAGGCGCCGCCAGTGGTAATTGTTGTTCCTGTCCCTCCGGTCCCGCCTGTGCTGCCGCCTCCAGCGCCTGCGGCGCATGAGGAGACGTTCATGACGTAGGCGTAAACATTGCCATTATTCGAGCCATCCTCGTATTCGACAAACAGTTGGATAAACCCAAGGACGTTAACAGTGATTGTGGAAGGGCACGAACTCCCAGGGCAAAGGACGTTCCCGTCATAAACCGGAATGGTGACAATCGAGTCAGAAGTGTCGATTGTTCCTGTCAGCCCGTAAGGATTGTTAGTGCCTGCGGTGATCGTCCAGGCTGCGGGGTCAAAAATGTCCATGCCGATTGGGCTGGGTTTGGTGCCACCCTGGTGAATAAGGCAATCGACTCCTTGTTCGGTTGGCCCCACCATGTTGCCGGTGATGGGTGTAACTTGTTGGCTTCCGCAGACGACGGTGTTGTGATTGCAGCACTCGATGTTCTGGCGGTAAAGGGATCCGCTGCTTGTGCCCCCGCTGCCGCCGCCACTTGCGCACGAGGGGCAATCGCTGGCGACCGAGCCTACCGGAAGAAATACGGGCCAGAATTTGCCTGGGGCGGCGGTAATTCCGCCGGTGGGGTCACCGGGTTTGATCACGATCACTTCACCCTGGACTCCGCCGGAAGAAACCGACCCCGGATTCTGAATGTCTCCCGTTGTGGGATTGATGAAAGGTTGAAAACTACCGGAACAATTAGGGTTGGTTGGCGATCCTGTGTGGTCCGGATCGCAATTCGGCAGCAGCCAGGGCTTCAGGCATTGCGTGCCGACGTTGGTGCTTGATCCGGAAGGATTGAAGGCTTCTGCTTTGGCTTGGGCGGAGACGTTTGCGCTCGTGATGCCGAATATCTTGACGAAGAATGTCGGCATGGCGTTGCTGTGGGTGGAATCGCGCGCGGCCACCACTTTGATCTGGGGATCGTTTGTACTCGTAACGGGGAAAGTGATGTCGGAGTCCGTGATACCCGGGCTTACGCCCGCAATCAGGTTCTGGTTTCCCACGGCTTCAGCCCTCTGCTTGGCAAGCGCCTGGCAGCCGCTCGAAATGTTCGAACCCGAATCTGACGTACATCCGCTCGTGACAAGCGCCCGCGCGCCCGCAAGCGCCGCCGCGTCCGCAGCGCGCTGCGCCTGGCTTCGCCCAACGTAAAGTGAGGCGAGATCGACGCCCAGACCTGCCATTCCCAGAACAAAGATCATGCCAACAGCCAACAGCACAATGCTGACGCCACGGTCGTTAGGGCGCCTTCCACGCAACTTTTCGCATGCTCTCATAGCTTCCTGCTCCTGATAGTTAAGGGTTCGCCATCATGGCATCGGTTTGGATACGGATAGGGTCAGCGAAGTTCGCCGAAGGAACTAACAGTTTGATGACCTGGTCAAAACCAAACGTCCAGTCATAGGGATAATACAGGGTTACGCGGGTTGAAGGGACCGTTACCAAAGTGGCATTGTTGGGGTCCGTGTAAGTAATCAGGACATTTCGTTCAATCTTTAAGCCATAGTTTGTTCCGCCACTGGTTGTGTAATAGGTTCCAACGCTGGTCGGAGAGGGAGTCCAGCTCATGCTTGAGGCAATGAAAGAGGTATCAACCCCGGCATTCTGCAGGTAGGTCGTGACATCGTCTTTAATACTCTGGACAGAAGCCGGGCTGGATTGGGTCGTGTCCAGCACACTTTCGGAACCGCCCATCCGGGCGCCCTCGCGGGCGGCATTGGCGAGTTTCTGTTTGAGGCTATAGGCATGCGCAAAGTCCAGCAAGCCCACCACCATCACCAGAATGATCGGCAGCGCCAGCGCGAACTCCAGAAGCTCCGCCGCCTCAGTTTCCCTGGCACGCGTGTGCAGCTTCAAGAGAATCGCGCTTAGCGGGCCGCGCCGCACCCTTAAACCTGGAAAATCGCGCGACAGCCCGCGGGTACCTAGGGTCTTGATCTTGCAATTTGGCGTTGACACGGACCCTCTATCCTCCCCCTCAAAAGCTGCTTCCCACCGCGCAGGTGGTGGGCTGGTTCTCCAGCCGCATTTGCACCGTCGTTGAAAGGTTGATGGTTGATAAGTTGACGCTGGTGAAGGGAAGCGAAAAAGTGTAAGGGTATTGAAAGGAAAGCTGTATGCCGCAAATGTACGGCGTCGGATCGTTGGGATCCAGTTGGACATACTTGATTGTGGGGTTAGTCACCTTTGTTGTATCCAGTTGGTCCGATTGCAGGACCGGATTGACGAAATTGGTCCAGATATCGTTGGCTGTATAGTTGGCGGCCCCAGGGCAGTAAGTTGAGTCGGCGCAAGGAGTCAGAACCGCCTGCTTGGCGCCCTCTCTCGCCGCCCGAGTGATGGTTTGATAAGTGTTCCAGGCCCGGCCGAAACTGACGATACCCAGCAGCAACATCAGGAGTATGGGAATAACCACTGCTGCTTCAACCAGTTCAGCGCCAGATTCATCCTTCCAGTTTGTAACCAGTTGGACACTCCTACACCTGTGGAGTGTACTCGGCAAATGACACATGTGGCCCCGTTTTACCCTTCCAGCGTAGAGCATTCTTCAATATCCCCTTTAGATATAGGCGCTTCCTCTCTACGCTGAGCTAAAGAAGAGCAAATTTCTTGCCACAAATGCCGTTCAACCGGCGAAAATGGGCTGAGTCCCCCCCGAACTCTCCCCATATTAGTGTCCATAAACTTACCCATTGTCAATAGGGTAAACACAGTAGACAGCACAATCAACTTTTTCGGAAACACCCAGCCGGCATGCGCATCCGCCTGTCCTTAGGCTCGAATCTGGTGAAATGCCGGCAACATTTCGAAGGGCTTGCGGGTGCTGGCGATGGCTTCGCCGAGTTGTTCAATTCTCTCTTCCTGCATATTGCCCAGCAGCAAAGAGGCCCGCTTGAGGTAATCAATTCTTTCCGGCACAAGCCCCATGATTCTGGCACAGGTTGCGTCGACGGCCACGGGATCATCTCCCGCTACCAGAACTCCGGCCATCTTGGGCGTTCCCTGGATGGGCCCGTTGCCCTCCATCCCCACGATGCCGTCCACGATGGCAAAATCCGGCCGGACCGTGCTGTTAATGTCCAGAATTGACTTGCTGATGCCTGCCCAGTGCAGCACGTTTTTGGGCCATCCGTAACAACTTCCGGGCACGATGCCAAACATGTTTTTCAGAGCCAGGGTGACTCCGACCCAATGGTGGGTCTTCATCTTGGGCATGGAAACCACAAAATCAGCCGACAAGATTGTTCTCGGCAGGGATAATGACTTCAGCCTGGAGGCGTGTGTGCGGGTCCCAACCTGCGACACCTCGTCGGTGTTCAAGTCGACGAAGACTTGCTCCAATGGACCCAGGTAATCTCTCAGCCGCAGTTCTTCCAGAATTCCTTCCGTATCGCGTTCATGCCCCGGCCCTTCGGCCACCACCACGGACTTTGCGCCCAATCGCAGGAATGCTTCCCGCGCAGCCCGGATGACAATGGGGTGAGTGTTGATCATCCGCTCCGTGTCGGGCTCGACGAAATTGGGCTTCAGCAGGACCGACTTGTCACGCACCGGCGGCCGGAGTTCCTGCAAGGCTTCCCAGAGAATTGCTCCGACGTCCGCTTCGTAACTTGCAACGCTCCTGATGGCCACCGCCGAAGGCGATCGATTGAACGGGGGCACCAGGCGTGTGTTGGAATAGCTCATTTTGCGTCTTTCGCCTGCGATGCGCATCCCAGCCAGCAGGGAAGACCGTTGAGGGCCAGCGAAGCCCAGGCGATGGCAGGAATGCTTTGCAAAAATCCGTTGTTGCTGTACAACCCTTCCAGTTGAGTCTGAGGGGTTTCCGGCGCCCGGCCGTAAACATTAAGGCATAGATGGGCCAGGGCCAGGGATGCCGGGCTGCGAAGGTCCTGATATTGCTGATGCAACCATTCCACGCCTTCCTGGTTTGCGGCCCGGTCTTTGTGATTTCTCAAAGCAAGCAGGGCCCATACGGTCGGCGAAATTCGCGGGACCCCGGGAACTCCGTAAACCAGGGGATTGCCGGCATTCCAGCCGCCGCCGGGGCAGGCGCGGTCATACAGCATCTTTTCACCCAGTTGGATTCGCTTGCCGGCCTGCGCAGGGCGATGCTCGGCGGGGATGTTCTGGAGCAGGATGAGGACATAGGCTGTGGGTTCCACCCAGCTTGCGGTGTTGGGTGTCCAGCCCCATCCCTGGAGTGAATGGTCCTGGTGGACCACGGAGTCCTGGTTCTGCCGCCGCAGTCGCAGGCGCCACAACAGATTTCCTTCCGCCGGCCATGTTTCGCAAAGCCAGTTTGCTCCGCGGACGACGGCATCTGGTGGCGGGCCTTTCCGGCCGATGAGAGCGAGGCAAGCCAATGCGGACACCCAGCACCCCGGATCCTTGCCGGAAGCGGTGGGCCAGGCCCCCTCTTTCATCTGCGCGCGCCTCAGCCAATCGGCCGCGGAAGCGAGTGTCTTGCTGGATGGCTCTTCGAGGCCTTGCAAGGCAAGGACGGCCCAAGCAGTCGGCTCGGTGGTGCTTGGAAGTTCGGGCCGGTAACCCCATCCGCCGTCCGGGTTCTGGGCGCGCTTCAGCAGATCGGGAAAGAAATCGCGGGCCGGGGTAGGAATGTCGTGCTCCTCAATCGAAATTGCGTATAAGCCAATGCCTGCAGACATTCCTGATACCCGGGATTGGAGACGTCACATGATGCGTTCTTGCGAGGCAGGCTCCGGTGCCTCCACAATTCCCATTTCATCGTCGTCAACCTGAATCTGCAATTGATTGATCAGGCGGTGGAGATATCCACGTGCCACGCCCAGCGAGCGGGCTGCGTCGACCTTGCGGCCCCCGCACTCGCGAAGTGTTCTCATGATCAGGCGCCGCTTGAATTCGCGGACTTCGTCTTCGTAGGAGCGCCCGGCGGCGGCTTCCTCGAAGTCCCCACGGAGGCTGTTGGGCAGATGCCAGGTTTCAATGGCCGGGCCTTCAGCCATCACCACAGCGTGCTGCACCGCATTTTCGAGCTCCCGGACGTTTCCGGGCCATTGATATTCCTCGAGCGCGTGGATGGCCAGAGGTGAAAACCGTGTCGCGTTTTTCCCGAACTGCTGTGCGAAGCGCTGCAGGAAGTGCTGGGCAAGAATCGGAATCTCGTCACGGCGTTCACGAAGGGCGGGGATCTGAATTTGCACCACATTCAATCGGTAAAAGAGATCTTTCCGGAACTTTCCCTCTTCGACCATGGCTGCCAGGTCCCGGTGTGTGGCGCACAGGACCCGCACGTTCGCTTCAATGGGCGTATTGCTTCCCAGGCGCTCGAACGACCGCTCCTGCAAAACCCTCAGCAGCTTCGACTGCAGGCCCAGGGGCAGATCGCCAACTTCGTCCAGAAGGAGCGTTCCGCCATGGGCGGCTTCAAACCGTCCGCGGCGCGTGGCGATAGCGCCGGTAAAAGCGCCTTTTTCATGGCCAAAGAGCTCATCGTCCACCAGCGTTTCCGGCAGGTTTGCGCAGGAAAACGCCACCAGAGGGCCGTTGGCGCGAGGGCTGATGCGATGAATGGCGCGCGCCAGAAGCTCTTTGCCCGTTCCGGTTTCTCCATTGATCAGCACGCTGACGTCACAGGGCGCGACCTTGCGGGAAGTCTCGAAAACCTGGTGCATGGCCTCAGAAGTCCCCAGCATGTCCCCAAAGCGGCCGGCCGAGAGGTCGCGGGAGCGGAGGTCCGCCAGTTCGCTGGCAATTCTTCGAAAGCGCGATGCCCGGCGCAGCAGAAGCCGCAAGTCAGCCATGTTGGGAGGGCTTGAGAGTGTGTCGTAAGCGCCATTCTCGATGACCGTCCGCGCGAGACTGTCGTCGGGGTCGCCAACGATGGCAATTATGGGCGTGGAGGTGCCGAGTTTCTTGATCTCGTCCATCAAATGGAGGGTCGCGGCACTCTCCTCTTCGCCACTGTCGTGCAGATCCAGCAGCACCACATCACACCAGGCGCGCACTGCCGGAGTTACTTCAAGATCATTCTGCTCGCTGGTTCGGACCTCATAGCCCGGTCCAAGGGCTCTTGTGAAAACCTCTGCGAACGGACCATCTGAACTGTGAAACAAAACCCGGATAGCTTGCTCGCACATCAGCTATACCCCGCTCTCCTGGCAGCTTGACCATCTGCCAACTGTACATTACGTGCCTTCCCGCATGCACAGTGTCCAAGTAGTAAATCTCATTGTTTCTACTTTCCCCCCAATGCAGATGTTTTAAAGCAATTCCATAGGGCTTGCAATGGTACTAAAGTAGGATATTAAGCCGCTAATCAGGCCCGCTTGCGAGCTTCCTTTCTGTAAAACCGGAATGCTGCTGGAATGGCGAAGTCTCATTTGTAGGTTCAATATTCTTCGTAAAAACATAAGAAAACAAACGAGTTGGTAGATCTACTCATCGACTCGTCTGTCGACATTGTGAATGGCAGGGTTCCTCCGATACGGGAAAGGATACCACAGACTCAGCTGCCGCGAGCGGGAAATTTAACGTGCTGGCCGGCCATCTCCTGGTCAGACGACTTTTTGAGCCCAGTAATCTCGTCAAAATGTAGTACCTAATTAGTAATTCGCCTGCCTCTCCTCGCGCCGAACCGCACGAAAGGCTTCGAAATTGATGGCCCCGGCGTAGTAACAACCGCTCTCGATTCCCGTCACACTCCAATGTTAGCTGGGTCACTGCCGGCACATCTCCAGCGTGATATTGCTCACGTGCAGGGCGGATTTATGGACGCCATCCTCTGTTTCTATCCGGATCCATCTGAGGAGCAACCACCATGAAGGAAACAATCCGATTCAAACTCAATGGAAAACCAGTGAGCCTGGAGGTCGATCCCAATCGGAAGCTGTTATGGGTCCTGCGTTATGATCTCAAGCTTACCGGGGCAAAATATGGTTGCGGAGAAGCCCATTGCGGGGCCTGTACGGTGATGATTGGCCGCCAGGTGGCGCGATCGTGCTCGGTCGAAATAAAAGAGGTAGCTGGCAAAGAAGTTACCACCATCGAAGGCCTTGAGCAGAATGGCAAGCTGCATCCTTTGCAGGAAGCTTTTGTTCAGCATGACGCATTGCAATGCGGCTACTGCACGCCGGGCATGATCATGAACGCCTACGGCCTGCTGCTGAATAACCCTCGGCCATCGCGCAGCCAGATTATCGAGCAGATGGAAGGCAACCTTTGCCGCTGCGGTGCGCATGTGCGGATTGTCGCGGCTATCGAGACAGCCGCCCGGCAGATGAGGAGGAGCGCGCGATGAAAACCCTTGATGGAAAGGCCCGGTCAATTGAAGAACAGAATCTGGAAATTGACTTCAGCGACATGACTCCCGATCCCGGCCCGGCCTTCCCACTCGACCGCCGCGAATTCCTGAAGCTGGTGGGTGGCGGCATCCTGGTTTTCTCCACGATTCGCTCCTCGCGGGCACAGGAGGGCGGACGCCGCGGCGCCCACGCTCTTCCCGAGGATTTCAACGCCTTCCTCCGGATTGGCGAAGACGGCAAAGTCACCGGCTATACCGGAAAGATTGAGATGGGCCAGGGCGTCATCACTTCGCTGGCGCAGATGCTGGCGGATGAGCTGGATGTGCCCTACGATTCCGTGCGCATGGTGATGGGCGATACGGCCCTGTGTCCCTGGGACCGCGGTACGTTCGGCTCCATGACCACGCGCGCGTTCGGCCCTCCGTTCCGTGCCGCCGCCGCTGAGGCAAAGGCTGTTCTGGTGGAACTGGCGGCTGAAAAGTTGCAGGTGCCGAAAGAGCGGCTGAAGACGAGGGACGGCGCCGTCTACGTTGTGGGCGGCAACGGAAAAATCACCTACGGCGAGCTCACCAGGGGGACGAGAATTGTGCGGCACGTGGAAGGTGCTGCCGTTGAGACAGCCGCCGATTTCGAAATTGTGGGCAAGCCCGAAATCAGAAGAGACGGCATCGATAAGGTGACCGGCCGGGCCCACTTTGCCGGGGACATCAAGACGCCTGGAATGCTTTGCGCGCGCATCCTGCGGCCTCCGGCTCACGGCGCCAAACTGACCAGGGTGGATATTTCCGGAGCGCGGGAAATCGACGGTGTCCAGGTGGTTCAGGAAGGCGACCTGGTGGCCGTGCTCCACCCGGACCCCGAAGTGGCGGAGCAGGCGCTCGGGAAGATTAAGGCTGAATTCGACCAGCCCAGGCCCTATGCGGACGATAAGACGATCTTCGAGCATCTGGTGAAGGTTGCGCCAGCGGGCGAAGTCGTAGCTGAAGGCGGAAACCTGGCGGAAGGCCGAAAGACCGCCGATCACGTAGTGGAAGAAACCTATCTTAACAGCTACGTCGCACACTCAGCGATGGAGCCCCACACGGCGCTCGCGAAGATGGAAGGCGGCAAGCTGACGATCTGGGCTTCCACGCAAACGCCTTTCCCGTTGCAGGAGGCCGCGGCTTCCTTGCTGGGAATTCCGCCCACTAACGTTCGCGTCATCACGCCCTTTGTGGGCGGAGGTTTTGGCGGCAAGAGCGCCATCCGGCAGGCGCTCGAAGCGGCACGGCTGGCGAAGCTGACCGGCAAACCGGTCCAGGTGGCATGGACGCGCGCCGAAGAGTTTTTCTACGATACGTTCCGCCCGGCGTCGGTTGTCAAGATCAAGGCCGGCGTGACGAAAGCGGGCCTGCTGACCTGGTGGGACTACGGAGTCTACTTTGCCGGCGGCCGGGGATCGGAGCACTTTTACGACATTCCGAACCATCGAACGATGTCCTACGGCTCAGGCTGGTCCGCCCCGGCCGGCGCGCATCCGTTTGCCACCGGCCCCTGGCGCGCCCCGGCCAACAACAGCAACACGCACGCACGGGAATCGCACATCGACGCTCTGGCCGCAAAGGCCGGAATGGACCCCATCGAGTTCCGGCTGAAGAATTTGAAAGACGAGAGAATGCGCCGCGTTCTGCAGGCTGCCGCCAGACAGTTCGGCTGGAAGCCGGCAAAATCTCCCAGCGGGCGCGGCTTCGGCGTGGCCTGCGGAACTGATGTAGGCACCGTGGTCGCCCACATCGCGGAAGTGGCCATCGACAAGCGCACGGGCCACGTCCAGGTGAAGCGCGTCGTTTGCGCGCAGGAGATGGGGCTGTGCGTCAATCCTGAGGGCGCCCGAATTCAGATGGAAGGCTGCATCACCATGGGCCTGGGATACGCGCTGACCGAAGGGCTCCAGTTCACGGGCGGCGGCATCCACGACAAAAATTTCGACACCTACACGATTCCGCGTTTCTCCTGGCTGCCGAAGATCGAGACGGTCATCCTCGACGCAAAGGACAAACCCGCGCAGGGCGGAGGCGAGCCGGCCGTCATCTGCATGGGCGCGGTGATTGCTAACGCCGTCTATGACGCCACCGGCAAACGCCTGCTGCAGCTCCCCATGACGCCGGAACGGGTCCAGGCAGCCTTGCGGCGCGCTTGAACTACCCCGCGAAAGGATACGCTTCCGAACGGCCCACCCAGAAGCTAATCGGTTGTTTGCGACCGGCCTCGGACGCGAACTCCGACAGTCACCTGATTGGGAGGATGGAGGATCACTTCCTCTCTTTCTGCGAGGCCCTTCAAAATTTCCACTTCGGTTTCGTTCCTATGGCCGATCTCGATGCCCCTCACCTGCGCGCGGCCATTCGCGACGACAAACGTGCCCCAACCCTGGCCCCGGCGAAAGACGGAACTCATGGGGACCTTGAGTATGTTTTCGCCTGACCATATCGTGATCTGGCACTCCACGCGATACCCATCGCCCAGCGGACCGGGAGGGTCAACGAAATCTGAAATCACGTTCACCCGCTGTTCCTCCACGCCGAGGGCGGAAACCTTCGTGAATCCGTAGGGCTCGACCAGTCGGACCCGCGCCTGCAGTGGATGCTCGCCGCCCCACCCAGCCAGCAGAACAGGCGCGCCGTGCTGAATCTTAACAGCATCGGTGGAAAGCACGTCCGCAACAATCTCGATCTTGTCCGGCTCGCCGAGAATTACGATGGGCGCGCCTGCCGGCACAACACGCTCGCTCTTCTCCAGCACGCGAAGCACGCGCCCTGACACGGGCGAACGCAACACGATCAGCGGCGCCGGCCTGCCGCGGCTTGCCTCCATGCTGACAAGGCCCGCGCGGGCGATTTTCATTTCGGATGCCGCCACCTGAACGTTGTATTGTGCGGCTTCAAACTCTTGTGCCGATGTGATGGCGGCATTCCTCGCCAGGTCCAGCGCCTGATCTGAAATCACCTTTTCTTTTGCAAGATTTTCAGAGCGGACACGATCTCGCCGGGCCTGTTCCATGTCTTCACGAGCTTTGGCGGCACGGGCCTTCGCCTGTCGCAGGGCCGATTCCGCAGACTCGACCCTGGCTTCAACCTCTTCCCGCTCGCGCTGGTTCAATGGCAGCGGATCGATCCGCGCCACTACTTCGTTTTGCTTCACGGCGTCTCCGTCATCAAAACTGACCCGCTGAAGCCTCCCTACGACTGGCGATGAAATCACGAAGCGGTCACGTGCTCTCGTCTCACCCTCCTGGTCGATAGTCACCCGCAGAGGGCCACGCGCCACCCGGGCTGTCTCAACCTCGAGCGGCGATGGAATCAGCGCCAATACAATCAGAATGGCACCCACCAGCGCCACAATCGAACTCACGACAAGGCGGCGGGTTTTGTTGGGTTGCATTTCACTCTCTCGCTTTCAGGACGGCAACAAGATCCAGCCGGCCGAGGCGCCTGTAAATAAACAGGCTTGAAATCGCCGTTGCCAGGACCACAATCAGCGCTGCCAGCGCATAGGTCTGCCCGCTGATGACAAGCGGCATCCGGTAGAGCTCCGACCTCATGCTGTAAACAAGAAGCGCGCAAAGGCCGTATCCCATCAGAAATCCAAGAGGAATGGAAATCGCCGTCAGAAGCGCCTGTTCGCCCAGAAGCATCAGCCCGGTCTCCCTTCGGGTGAAACCGAGGACACGGAGAGACGTCAGTTCATTGGCGCGTTCAGAAAGCGCAATCCTGCCGCCGTTATAAACGACGCCCAAAGCAATCACGCAGGCGAACGCAACCAGCGCGCCCACCGAGATGCCCAGGCTCCGGGCGATGGTTTCCCGAAAACTTGCCAGTGTCGCCTTGCGAACCGCCACACCGCTCACGGCAGGCATGCGCTTCAAAAACGCGTAAAGTTGGGACTCGACGGCAGGGTCAACGGCAAGAAACGCGCCCGAAATTGTGCCTCCTTCCTGCAGCAGGCGGTTCAGCGACTTAATGTTCATGTAAGCGGATGTTCCGATCAGGTCGTTCACCGTCCCTTGCACGACAACCTGGCGCACCGGCCGCCTTCCTTCAAGGATTTCAACCGTAATGCGGCTGCCTGGGGAAACGCCCAGGATTTCAGCCAGCGTTGTGGACAAGACGACGCCCTCCTCGGGCAGACTGACGGGGTGCATGCCAATATCGACGATCCGGCGCAACTGCTGGTCCTGCTGCAAGCCGAGGATAGCTACCCGGCGCGACCGGTGCCCGTACCTCAGCCGCGCATCCACGGCGCGGAACCTCTCGTCCCTCCAGACTCCCGGCAAACCTGCGATCGCGTAGGCGGCTGAAGAGCCGTGCGGTTCGTTGAGAAGAACCGTCACGTCCTGCCGCGACGCCGTCTCGAACTCCACGCGAACCAGGTAATTGATTGCATCGTAGAAATAGAACCCTACAACAAGTATCACTCCGGCCATTCCCAGGGCAAAAGCCGAGAGTCCGGCCTTCCACGGCCGCCGCTCCAGGTTGCGCAGGATCATTCTTGCCGGGAGAGAAACAAAGCGTTGCAGGCCGAGCCGTTCCGCCAGGCCGCGCCGGAACCGCGCCGGCGCCGCCGGGCGCATGGCCTCCGCGGGAGGCATTGCTACGACAGACCGCAGCGCGCCCAGGGCGCCCAGGCAGGCTGCAACCGCGCTGATCAGGAAGGCGGAGAG
>DASSJE010000035.1:0-11263 GCA_035691365.1 Terriglobia bacterium | reverse complement strand
GGAAACCGAGATCAAGTCGCTGCTGTCGCAGGGCGGCCTGCCGACCTCCGGCAAGGCCATGCTCTACGACGGCATGACCGGCGACCGCTTCGAACAGCCGGTCACCGTCGGCTACATCTACATGCTCAAGCTCTCGCACCTGGTCGACGACAAGATTCACGCTCGTTCCATCGGGCCCTACTCTCTCATCACCCAGCAGCCGCTGGGCGGCAAGGCGCAGTTCGGCGGCCAGCGGTTCGGTGAAATGGAAGTGTGGGCGCTTGAAGCCTACGGCGCCGCCTGCATCCTGCAGGAACTTCTGACGGCGAAATCCGACGACGTTTATGGCCGCGCCAAGATTTACGAAGCCATCGTCAAGGGCGAGGCCGCCATCGAACCCGGCGTTCCGGAATCCTTCAACGTCCTGGTGCGTGAGCTGCAAAGCCTCTGCCTGGACGTCGAGCTCATCAAGAAGCCGAAGGAAGTGCAGCCTGCGCCTTTGGCAGCGGAATAGTTTTATCCGGCGCAGAGGCCCGGCAGGGGCTCGACTGCGCCGGCAGCAACCAGCAGCACCAAACTCTTCTCGCTTGAGAAGGAGGCTAAATTGTTTCGAAGCAGCCCTTATGACCGAGTTAGTCTTATTGGAGAATTCGATGCCATCCGCATCAGCCTGGCATCCCCGGAAAAGATCCGCTCCTGGTCTCACGGCGAAGTCACCAAGCCGGAAACCATCAACTATCGGACCTTCAAGCCCGAGCGCGACGGACTGTTCTGCGCCAGAATTTTCGGGCCTGTCACCGACTGGGAATGCCTTTGCGGCAAGTACAAGCGGATGAAGCACCGCGGAGTCATCTGCGACAAGTGCGGCGTGGAAGTCACCCTTTCCAAGGTCCGCCGCGAGCGCCTGGGACACATCGAGCTGGCCGCTCCCTGTTCTCACGTCTGGTTCTTCAAAGGACTGCCCAGCCGCATCGGCCACCTGCTGGACCTCTCTCTGCGCGACCTCGAAAAGATCCTTTACTTTGAAGCTTACGTCGTCACGGACCCCGGCGAGGCGCCTGTCAAGGAAAAGGAAGTCCTCACAGAAGAGCGCTTTCGCGAACTTCAGCAGGAATATCTGGGCAAGTTCCGCGCAGGCATGGGCGCCGAGGCCATCAAGGAACTCCTGAAACAACTGGACATTGAAACCCTTTCCGTGGAACTGCGCGAGAAGATGAAGACTGACAGCTCGCAGCAGAAGCGGATCAAATACTCGAAGCGGCTGAAAGTGGTGGAAGCCTTCCGCAAGTCAGGTAACAAGCCTGAGTGGATGATCCTCGATGTCATTCCCGTCATTCCTCCGGAACTGCGGCCTCTGGTGCCGCTCGACGGCGGACGTTTCGCCACTTCTGATCTGAATGACCTTTATCGCCGCGTCATCAACCGCAACAACCGGCTGAAGAAACTGATGGAACTCCACGCACCCGACGTGATTGTGCGCAACGAGAAGCGCATGTTGCAGGAAGCCGTGGACGCCCTGTTCGATAACGGCCGCCGGGGACGCGTGCTGCGCGGGGCCAACAACCGCCCGCTCAAGTCGCTTTCCGACACGCTGAAAGGCAAGCAGGGGCGTTTCCGCCAGAACCTGCTGGGCAAGCGCGTTGACTATTCCGGACGTTCTGTCATCGTGGTCGGGCCCGACCTCAAGCTCCACCAGTGCGGCCTGCCCAAGAAGATGGCCTTGGAATTGTTCAAACCCTTCATCTACCACAAGCTGGAACAGTCCGGCAACTGCACCACCATCAAGGCTGCCAAGGAACTTGTGGAACGCCAGGAGCCGGTGGTCTGGGACATTCTGGAAGAGGTCATCCAGGACCATCCGGTCCTGCTCAACCGCGCCCCAACCCTGCACCGCCTGGGTATCCAGGCCTTTGAGCCGGTGCTGGTGGAAGGCAAGGCCATCAAGATCCATCCTCTGGTCTGCACCGCGTTCAACGCCGACTTTGACGGCGACCAGATGGCCGTGCACATTCCCCTTTCGCCGGAGGCCCAGATTGAAGCCTCCGTGTTGATGCTGGCTTCCAACAACATTCTGTCGCCGGCCAACGGCCATCCGCTGGCCACTCCCACCCAGGACATTGTGCTGGGCGTCTACTACCTCACCAAGGAGCAGAAAGGCGCCAAAGGTGAAGGCCGTACGTTCGCCAATCCTGAGGAAGTTCTGCTGGCTCTCGAAGCCGGCGAAGTGGAAACCCGCACCCCCATTCGGCTGCGTTACACCGGGCGCGTGGTTGACCTCACCACCGCTTACGACGACCAGGACGTGATCCACACGGAACCCATCACGTTGAAGAACCAGTTCGTCAACACCACGGTGGGACGCGTCATCTTCAACGATCACCTGCCCTCGGAGATGCCTTTCATCAATGGAACGTTGCGCAAAAAAGGCCTGGGCGCGGTGGTCAACTACTGCTACCTGCGGTTTGGCCTCGAATCGGCCGTTGGCCTGCTCGACAAAGTCAAATCACTGGGGTTCCTCTACGCCACCAAGTCCGGCATGTCGCTGGGCATTGACGACCTGGTGGTTCCTTCCAATAAGGCCGACCTGGTTCGCGCCGCCCAGAAGGAAGTGATCGAGGTTGAAAAGCAATACCAGGAAGGCGCCATCACTCACGGCGAACGCTACAACAAGGTGATCGCCATCTGGTCCAGCGTCACTGACCGCGTGGCCGACGAGATGTTCCAGACCATGGAAAGCCAGGACACCACCGGCGGTCTCAATCCCGTTTACGTCATGGCCGACTCCGGCGCGCGAGGTTCCAAACAGCAGATCCGGCAGTTGTCGGGCATGCGCGGGCTGATGGCCAAGCCTTCGGGCGAAATCATCGAGACCCCTATCACCGCCAACTTCCGCGAAGGCCTGAACGTGTTGCAATACTTCATCTCGACGCACGGCGCCCGCAAGGGACTGGCGGACACGGCTCTCAAGACAGCCGACTCCGGCTATCTCACCCGCCGGCTTGTCGACGTGGCGCAGGACGTCATCGTCTCCGAATTCGACTGCGGAACCGTGGACGGCCTTTACGTGGAATCCATCGTGGAAGCCGGCGAGGTGGTTGAGCCTCTCCGCGACCGTATTGTCGGCCGCGTCTCCCTCGAACAGATCAAGGACTATGAGGGCAACGTGATCGTCGACCTCAACCAGGAGATCAACGAAGACCTGGCCGCTTCCATCCAGGCCGCCGGCATCGAGCGCGTCAAGATCCGCTCGGGCCTCACCTGCGAGTCACGGCGCGGGGTCTGCATCCGCTGTTACGGGCGCAACCTGGCCACTGGACGGCTGGTTGAAATCGGCGAAGCGGTAGGCGTGGTCGCCGCTCAGTCCATCGGCGAGCCGGGAACCCAGCTCACCATGCGGACCTTCCACATCGGCGGCGCCGCAAGCCGTATCTCCGAACAGTCCAAGCTGGAGGCCAAGAACAATGGCTTCCTCAAGTTCCAGAACCTCCAGACCGTCACCAACCGCGAAGGCCACTTTGTGGTGATGAACCGCAACGGGTCCGTGGTGATCGCAGACGAGAAGGGCCGCGAGCGCGAGCGCTACTCGGTGGTTTACGGCGCCAAGATCATTTATGCGGACGGCGCGCCCGTCAAACTGGGCGACACCGTTGTGGAATGGGACCCTTACACGTTCTCCATTCTGACGGAAGTTGCGGGCGAAGTTCACTTCAAAGACCTCGAGCCCGGCATCACCCTCCAGGAACAGGTGGACGAAGTCACCGGACTCTCGCAACTGGTGGTGAAGGATTCTCCCGAAGAGAAATACCAACCGCAACTGATTATCCGGCCTGAAGGCAAGGCCTCATCGAAGGGCGCCAAGAAATATCTGATGCCCTCCCGCGCCCACCTGATGGTGCAGGATACAGACGCGGTCCAGGCCGGCGACGTGTTGGCCAAGATCCCGCGCGAAACCACCAAGACCAAGGACATCACAGGCGGTCTGCCCCGAGTGCAGGAACTGTTTGAGGCCCGCAAGCCCCACGAGCCTGCCGTCATCACGGAAATCGACGGCACGGTCCGCTACGGCGACGTTCTCAAGGGCCAGCGCAAGGTGATTGTGGTTCCCGAGCGGGGAGAACCCAAAGAGTACCTGCTGCCTCGCGGCGTTCACATCTCCGTGCAGGAGGGAGAGCGCGTCAAGGCCGGCGAGCCGCTGATGGACGGCCCCCGCAACCCGCACGACATCCTGGCCGTGCTCGGCGAAAAGGAACTGCAGAAGTATCTGGTCGACGAGATCCAGGAAGTCTACCGGCTGCAGGGCGTCAACATCAACGACAAGCACATCGAGGTGATCGTCCGGCAGATGATGCGCTGGATCAAGGTGGAAGACCCCGGCGACACGGAGTTCCTGCTCGACGAGCAGGTGGACAAATTCCGCTTCCGCGACGAGAACGAAAGTGTCCAGGCACAGGGCGGCAAGCCCGCCACCGGGCGTTCCCTGCTGCTCGGCATCACCAAGGCGTCGCTGGCAACCGATTCGTTCATATCCGCGGCCTCCTTCCAGGAGACCACGCGCGTGCTCACCGAAGCTTCCATCCGGGGCGCGGTCGACCACCTGCGCGGCCTCAAGGAAAACGTTATCATGGGCCGCCTCATTCCGGCCGGGACCGGACTCGAGCGCTACCGCAACTTCCGGCTGCTCACCGAATCCGCGCCGCCTGAGCCCCAGGTGGAAATCGGCGAGGGTATTCCCGAAGAGCCTATTCCGCCTTCGCCCGGCATCGCTGCTGAACTGATGGACGACGACGAAGCCCGGCCAACTCAATAAAACCGGAGGCCGGCTGCCCGGGGTGTTGTTTTGAAGAAGACTCAACACCTTCGGGGGGCCGGCCTCAACAGTTTGATCTATGCGGTTCTCGTGCTTCAAATGCGGCCAACAGATTGACGCGCCGGAGCGCGTCATGGGCCGCGACACCTGCCCCAACTGCGACGCCGACCTCCACTGCTGCCGCAACTGCCGCTTCTACGATCCCGGAAAACACAATGAATGCGCCGAAACCCAGGCCGAATGGGTCCGCGACAAGGTAGCCGCAAACTATTGCGACTATTTCCAGCCCAATCCCGTCCTGCTGGCCAGAGGCTCCGGCCCTGGCGCCGGCAAGGAAAACGACGCCCGCAAGCGGTTCGGTTCCCTCTTCAGGAATTCCTGATAAAATTCCAGATTCAAAATTCAAGATTCAAAAGTAAAGCTTGAAGATTCAGGATTTCAAAAGTTAAATCCGCAGCGCGGGGGGGGGGAATAGTGAAATACGAGCGCTTCGAGCAGCTTCCAGTCTGGCAGGCGGGTATCGAATTGGCAGTCGAGGTCTATGCCTTTACCGCGAAATCCTGCTTCCCCAACAAGCACAGCCTGCGGGACCAGATTGAACGCGCGGTGGTATCCATTTCCAACAATATCGCAGAAGGGTTTGAAAGGGGAACCAACCAGGAACTTGCGGCCTTCCTGTATATCGCCCGCGGGTCCTGCGGAGAAGTGCGGTCGATGCTTTGCCTCTTCGAACGGCTCCCGGCTTTTAATGGTCTTGAAACCAACGTCTTGAGTTTGAAATCAAAAGCGGAGGCCATCTCGAAACAGCTCGGCGCCTGGGCACGGTCGATTCAAAATTCCGGAATGAAAGGCGAGCGATTTGTGACGGACAAGACCTGCAAGACCGACGAAGCCGGGCGGCAGCGCAAAGCCTTCCTTGAAAAACTAGATCGGATCCGCAATGAGGGGTCTTAGGCAGGTGCGAGAAATCTCATGCGAAGACGGCGACTGGTCACTAACCCGGATTTTAAAATCTCGGTTCTTAAATTTTGAATCTTGAATTTTGAATCCGGCTTGCCGCCGCACAATCTGGCCGGGCCAGGACTTTGCGGAAACTCAGGCAACGGTGAACCCGCCCGCCTTCTCAAAAGCGTCGGCCACCTGCAGCAGCCGCGCTTCATCAAAGTGTCTGGCAAAGATCTGCATCCCCACCGGCAGCGGAGGCTCGCCGGGTAGCTTACCACAGGGCACGGAAATCCCCGGGATGCCCGCCAGGCTGGCTGTAACTGTATAGATATCAGCAAGATACATTTGCAGCGGGTCGTCCATTTTCTCGCCCAGTTTGAAGGGAGGAATGGGCGAGGTTGGGGCAACAATCACATCCACGTCGTCAAAGGCCTCAACAAAATCCCGCGCGATCAGCGTTCGAACTTTCTGGGCTTTCCGGTAGTAGGCATCGTAATAGCCGGAACTCAGCACGTAGGTCCCCAGCATGATGCGCCGTTTCACCTCCGCGCCAAAACCCTGGTCGCGCGTCTTGCGATACATGTCGCGCAGCCCCGAGTATTCCTTCGCCCGGTAGCCATACCGCACGCCGTCATAGCGTGCCAGGTTGGAACTCGCCTCCGCCGTGCAGATGATGTAATAGCAGGCGATGGCATATTCGGTGTGCGGCAAACGGATGGGCACAATCTCGCAGCCCAGTTTTTCCAGAAGCCTGGTTCCCTTCTCGATGTTCGAGCGGATGTCCGGGTTCAGCCCTTCAAAGTATTCATTCGGGACGCCAACTTTCACGCCGCGCACTTTGCCGTCGAGCCCCTTCTCATAATCATCGACGGCCACATCCGCCGAAGTGGAATCGAGCGGATCGCGCCCCGCAATCACCTTCAGCGTCCGGGCCACGTCGCGCACCGATCGCCCAAACGGGCCCACGTGGTCAAGCGACGACGCAAAGGCCACCAGGCCGTAGCGCGACACGCGCCCGTAAGTGCCCATCATGCCCACAATGCCGCAGAAGGCCGCCGGCTGGCGGATGGAACCGCCCGTGTCCGATCCCAGCGAAACGGTCGCCAGGTTGGCCGCCACCGCCGCTGCGGAGCCGCCGCTGGAGCCGCCGGGCACGCGCGTCAAGTCGTGCGGATTGTGCGTAGAGTAAAAGCCGGAATTTTCCGTCGAGGAACCCATGGCGAATTCGTCACAGTTGGTCTTGCCCAGGATAACGGCCCCCGCCGATTCCAGCCTCTCAACGGCGGTCGCGTCATAAGGAGCGACAAAATTCTCCAGCATCTTCGAAGCGCAGGTTGTTTTGAGCCCTCGCGTCAGCAGAACGTCTTTCACCGCCACCGGCACGCCGGAAAGCGGCAGCAGCGGCTCGCCGGCGGCGATCCTGCGGTCAACCGCGCGCGCCTGCTCCAGCGCCTTCTCTTCGCAGGTTGATAGATAGGCGCGGACGTTCGGGTCTTCCTTCCGGATGCGCTCGATGTGCGCCTGCGCAATCTCCTGCGCGGAGGCTTCGTGCCGCGCGAGCACGCCGTGAATTTCTTCAATGGTCAGTTGGGTCAGATTGTCCATGAGAGTTTCTTGACGGTGGAAGTCATGAGGGGGGGCGCCGCTACTCCCGATCGATCACCTGCGGCACCTTGAAACAGCCGCCGCCAGGCTCCGGAGCGTTCTGCAGCGCCTCTTCCTGGGCAAAGCACGCCTCGGCGCGGTCATCGCGCAGGGCAGGATTTTCGGCAGTGCCATGCGTCACCTGGGCCATCGGCTCCACGGCCGTCGTGTCCAGCTCATTCAGCTTCTGGACGTATTCCAGCACCGCGTCGAGTTGCGGGCCGAACTTCTTCACTTCCTCGTCCGTCAGCTCGAGATGAGCAAGGTCGGCCACATAGCGAACGTCTTTTTCGGTTAAGGCCATTTTTCGCTGGCACCTGAATCAGGCTTTCAGATTATGCCGCTCACGCGTTGCCACACGCCACACCGGTAATGCTGAGCGCAGCCCTGTCCCGGAGCGGACGGGGCGCAGCGAAGCATCCCGGCAGTTGGCCCGGGAAAGTACACAGGTTCTTCGCCTTACGCGGGGTCAGAGATTCCAAAGGGCCCGGTCACAACGTTCCGCACCAGGCCCGGAACGAACAGCCTCCCGAACAGGCCAGTTAAACATGATATCAGTTGATTTGCGATTTGTCCGGCAGAGGCATGGACGTCATCAGCGACGCCACATAGCGGACTTTCAGCCGCCGCACAGCCGGCACGCCCAGGTACCGGTTGATTTGCGCCATGATGTCGCCTGAGATGCGGCGCAGCTCGGCCGACCAGGCCGCGCAGTCGCTTTCGAGCGTCAGCAGGCCGTCTTCAAAGGCCACCGGACGCGAGTGGCGCGCCATCGGTTTGCCGGCCACTTGCGGCCACAGCGGAGCAAGGATCTCCACCACATGAGGGCTGCTGCGCCCGACCTGGCCCTTGAAAATGAGAGGGAGAATTTTGCTGATTTCTTCCATCGAAAAACTCTGGACCGCCCTCCGTCTGTCTGTTGAGGTGAACGAGTGTACCACAACCTCCCGTCAAGTCAAACAACTTGTAGTGCCAGCTGTCGCAGATCAGAAATTGCTAATGCCCGGACAGCCCACCTTCACCCCGAGAGTGTCGTCCCGTCCCTTTACCAAGAGCCGGGCACTTGCAAGTCACACGACGCTCCGTCACCTGCGTCATCGAACACTGTTAGCTTGCAATGAATAGTGCCAGCACCTTCTGGAGGAATATCAGGAACCTCTAATGGCAAGATTCCCCTATGCGTAGAGCGTCCTGCCTCGACTTTAATTATGTTGCCTTCCATCAGCCACTGTGGCCGACCGAGACTCCACTTTGTGCTTTTCCCCTGAATTTGTACTATCGGTCGCACCATAAGATTTGGATAAGATTGGCCCATCTCTTTGATCTCTAGTTCGTAACGATTAATTATCGAAATTCTACTCCCCTTATTCGCGATGATTAGATCGAGATGGATGTATGTGCCCGCTGCCTTATTACGATCAAACCGCACGTAAAATCTAGATCCGTCCTGGGGGTAGATAACCAATTCAGGCTTGGAAGCGCCCGCCGGGCGAAGGCGTTCGATTTCTTCCTGTTTTTTCTTGAATACGTCCCAAGAGCCCACAACCAGGGCCACATCTAAGACGGCGTACGGTACCCAAGACGGAAAAACAAGACGCGGAATAAATTTAGCAAGCGCAGAAGCAATCCCAAATATAAAGAGAATTCTGACGATCCATCTGCCCAAAAGAAGTTTAACGAATTCCCAAATCTCCAAAGGCATCCCTCCGTTTTATAGGCAAGCTAACAGGAAGAGAATTTTCCATCGGTTTGTGCCTATAGGGCAAGGGAAATGACCCGTTTTGCGCGTGGACCTCCTTGCTGCACTTTGCTGGCGGCACATATAATAATCCCTGTGATCCGCCTGATTCTGGCTTCCAACTCTCCCCGCCGCCGCGAACTGCTGCAAAATGCGGGCTTCGAATTCGACGTCCGGCCCAGCGGGATTGAAGAAATCCGCCTGCCCGGCGAGTCTCCGGAAGATTTTGCCCGCCGCCTGGCCCGTGACAAGGCGCTGGACGTTGCCCGGCAGTCAGTCGCAGGCAGCTTCGTCCTGGGCGCCGACACCGTGGTGGCCATCAACGGCGAAATCCTGGAAAAACCCATTGACGCTACCGACGCCGCAAGGATGCTGCGCACGCTTTCAGGCCGCACCCATCGTGTGATCACCGGAGTGTGCCTTGTCCGCGCGCCGCAAAGCGTTTTGGCCTGGACGCACGAAACAACCTCCGTCACTTTCAGAAATCTCACTGAAGAAGAAATCGGCAGTTACGTCGCAAGCGGTGAACCTTTTGATAAGGCCGGCGGCTACGCCATCCAGGGCCTCGCTTCCCGCTTCATCCCCCGCATCGAAGGCTGCTACTTTAACGTGGTCGGCCTGCCCATCCCGTTAGTGTATGAGATTCTAAAGAAACTTCCTGACGAGTAGCTACTGCCTTGCTTAAGAAGCATTAACACAGAGAACGCAGAGGGCATGAGTGAACACCGGCGTTTTGCCTCCCAGACCACAGATGACGCGGAGAAAGATCAGCCAAACCCCCTTGAGATGATTCTGCTTTCTCTGTGAACTCTGTGGTTCAGTACTAACAACGCAGGATTTGAGGAGACCCTCTGAGCTCTCTGTGTTAAATGTTTTTTGAAATACCCGCCCGCACTGGGGCTACGGTATGAAAAAAGCACTTAAAACCCGCTAAGCGGTTTGTTGAAAGAATAATCCGCTCGTCGCCCTGCCGCCGGGTGACGCGTTCGCGGTCGAGATACTCCAGCAGCGGAATGGCGTACTTGCGGCTGAGGCCGGTGAGTTCCTTAAAGACGCCGACGTTGATCCGATCGCTCTTCGCCTTCTGCCGCGCCAGAAGCTCTCGCAGTCCGGCCAGCGCCGTTGAGTGGAAAATCAAATCTTCCGTCACTTTCACCAGCACTTTCTCTTTCAGCAGCAATTGCAGAATTTTCGCCGCCCTCGCGCGATCGATTTTCAACCCGGCCAGCACGTCGCCCGCCGCCGGAACGGCCAGCCCTGCGCTTTCAAACGCTTTCACCATCTGGTCGCGCGCGCTTTTTTCCTGCGGATCGAGTTCCACCGTGCGCCCTGCCTGCCGCACGATTTCTCCGCTGGTCTCGATCTTCCCTGCCTTCTCCAACTGGCGCAGCACAGCGTTGAACACCGTCGCTGAGGGCGCCTGCCTCCGCCTGTCGCGGATACGTCCCCGCAAATCCTCCCGGGCAAGGCCGGGCACAAGCGGATTGGCGTTGTGAAAGGCGCTGAGCTGTTTCAGCACTTCCGCCGCCAGGCGCAGAAAGTGTTCGGCATGGATCAATACGCCGGCCGGTTCGCCCAGCACCACCAGGCGCTTTTTCGCCTGCAACGCCCGGCCGAGTTGCCCGATGTCAGCTTCCGACCTTCCCATCCGCGCTGTCAGCATCGGCACGGTGGCCTCGCCCGTCTCACGCACCAGCGCTTCGAGCCGTTCTTCATCGCTTCCTTTTTCCAGCGTGGAAAGAAATTCGACCACGGCCGGATCCAGCAGCCGGTGCCGCGCCGGCATATTGTCCAGCACCACTCCGCCGCCAATCGTGACCACCGGAGAAAACTGCCGCACGATGTAACGGTCCTGCGGCAGATACAACCCGGGATGCGCCAGCCGCAGTTGCACATAGCCCTGCGCGCCGGGCGCAAGTTCTTTGGAATTCAGCAGCACGACTTCCGCCGTCGTCTCGGCCGTCCCTGAATGGAAATGCACGCGAGCGCGATTCTTCAGCGGCCGTGCTGAAGGCAGCAGGCTCAATTTGCAATCAATCCGCTGGGTCGCCCGAAACAGCCCTTGAGCGGACAACACCATGCCGCGCGCGATTTCGCTGGTCTCGATTCCGGCCAGGTTGAGCGCGGTGCGCTGGCCGGCCACGGCCTTC
>DASSJE010000034.1:0-2610 GCA_035691365.1 Terriglobia bacterium | reverse complement strand
TTGCGCCACAGCAACGGCAGCCATGTTGGTGGCCAGTTTGGCCGCGTTTGGGCAGAGCGCGCCTGTGCCCCGCCAGGACATTACCTCAGACAGCGCCCAGATCGCCGCCATGCTCGGGATCCATTTTGTCCAGGGCTCCAGCAGCACCATGCTGGTTGAGCGAGACGGCAAGAAGTACCTTGTGGACCTCGCCAAGCACAGCATCCAGGAGCTTCCAGAAGCCGCCACAAACACCCAGCCGGCGCTGCGCGAAGTAGCGTATTCGACCTCACAACCGAAGTCCGAGCCGGTTGCCGACGAGCAGACGCCGCGCCCCAAGACCGAGCAGAAAAAGCACAGCCAGGCTTACCGCCCCGGCGATGATTCGCTTTTCAACCTGCCCACCGGCCGCCGGCTGGATCGCCACGGCCTGGTCGTGGACTTCAGCCATCGGTTCCCCTACGAAGCCGCATTTACCGGCACTTCTCGCGGCGCAACCCTGCTTGGCCTGGATGATTTCTCCGTCTCATCGTTCGGTTTTCGCTACGGCGTCACACGAAACTTCTCCGTCAGCGCCTATCGCGCTCCCAGCATCACCGGCCGGGTGATCGAATTGGGAGCGACATACCATTTCCTCAGCGAGCAGGACCACAAGCCGTTCAACGCTGCGCTACGGTTTTCTGTGGACGGCCAGAATAATTTTGAGCGCAACTTCACCACGAATTTCGAGCTTCTGCTTTCGCGCAGCATTACCCGCCGGTCGCAAATTTACGTTGTGCCCATGGGCTCGCTGCATAACCGCCCACTCATTAGCGAGGCATCCATCGTTAACGCGCCTCCTGAACTGCCCTGCAGCCTGCCGCAGGCCACCGGCAGCAATCCCGCGCTGAACATTCGTCCCTGTGCCGATACTTTCTCCCTGGGGGCAGGGATTAGCGTAGACGTGCGCCCCACGGTGGCCCTGATCGCCGAAGTAATTCCGACGCTGGTCAACGCGGAGGATCTGGGCATCCATCGTCCGCCGTTTGCCTTCGGCATTCAGAAGAAAATTTGGCGGCACGCGTTCACCTTCGGCTTCTCGACCGGGCCGGGGACCACCACCTCGCAGCGTATCTCAACCCGCGCTTCCTACCTGGGACAGCCCGGAGCCGATGTTCCCAGCGGGATGTTTGTGGGCTTCAACTTGAACCGCCAGCTTCATTGAGGCAAGCCAGGAGTTTTGTCCATGCGCCGGGCCGGCTATAGATTCCTGCGGACCATGCGGGCCATGCTGCCAATGGCGCAGAGTTCTGCAACGAGCAGGAACCTTTTTCGCGCGCGCCTGCTGCGTTGGACACGGACGAACCTGGTGCCCAGGTCGAAAGTTTGGGTCCAGGTAGAACACGGCCTGGCCGAGGGCCTATGGATGCGCCTGCACCTGCCCGAGGAAACCTTTCTGTGGCGCGGCGATCACGAACCTGACGTGCAAGCGTTGCTGGCGAAGTTCTTAAAACCGGGCTCGATCGCCTATGACGTAGGCAGCTACGTTGGGTTCTTTGCCTTGGGCATGGCTCGTGTGGTTGGCCGCGAGGGCCGGGTCTTCGCATTCGAACCGGATCCGGAAAACGCTGCTCGGATTCGGGAGCATATTGCGAAGAACAGCCCCGCGGCTCAGGTTCAGGTGGTCGAAGCGGCCGTGTGGCGCGCCGCTGCAGAGAGGAAGGTACCGTATCGTCGTGGCCGCCAGGCCCGGTCCCAGGGCGGAGTCGAGGCGGATGGACTGAAGCCGGTGCTGGCCTCAGGTGAACATATTCTTGTACCAAGTATTTCGCTCGATGATTTCATCGCGTGTGGAAACCCGGTGCCACAATTGCTGAAGATAGATGTCGAAGGCGGCGAAACCGCGGTGCTGGCAGGAGCCGAGCGGCTGCTCTCCGTACACAAGCCGCTGATCATTTGTGAAGTTCATCATGCGGAGGCGGCACGCTGGATTGCCGAATGGCTCCCCGCCCGCGGCTATTGCATGGATTGGATGATCCCGGCGGAACAGTTCCCCCGGCGTCTGTTAGCACGGGCGCAGTCCTCGAGTGCTTGACGGTCACGCTCCGACGGGGCGACTCGAGTCTGCCGGCGTTTCTTGCTCCACCTGCTGACTTGCCAGCGAGCGGTATACCTCGATCTGCCTTTCCTCGTAGTGGGCGCGAGTGAAGCGCTGCTCAACCTTCTGTCGCGCCGCTTTTCCCATACCCGGCAGCTCCTGCCGATGCCGGAAGCACCACCAGATGGCCTCTGCTAATTGGTTTGCGCTTCTGGCGGGAATGATCAGGCCATCCTTGCCATGGGTCACGCAATCTTCCGCCCCGCTTCGGTCCGTGGCAATCACCGAAACTCCGCATGCCATGGCCTCGAGCAGCACCAACCCGAGGCCTTCATTGGGCGAAGGATGGATGGAGACGTTCGTGGCATGGTACTGCTCCACTACTTCGCGCGGCGACAGCGCCCCGGTGAGTCTGACATTTGAGCCAGCATATTGTTTAAGAAACGGCTTGATATCAGGCTGTATAGGGCCCGCCAGCACCAACTCCGCCATGGGTAATGCCAGGAGGTTCCAGGCCTGCAGCAGGTAAGTGATGCCCTTCGAGAGCTCGATAC